>CAYYJM010000132.1:6493-8005 GCA_964471755.1 uncultured Alcaligenaceae bacterium | reverse complement strand
CGACTCGTCGAGGAAGTCGAACGCCAGCCAGAGGCCGGCCCGGCAGCCGGCGGGGAGGTTCACCAACGCCGCCAGCGCCGGCCGCATCGCCACGATCGGCCGGCCTGGCCCGAGCGGAGCCAGGGGTATCTCTCCCAACAGCGCGGAGACGGCCGAGGGATACTCGATCGGACTGGATTCCGACACGGTCGCACCTCCTGATTCATCACCACCAGTGCAGGCCGACGCCGATGAACAGCAGCGATGCAAAGGCCAGACAGTAGACGCCAAACCACGACCAGCGGCCCTGTTCGAGCAACGCCGACAGCAGCCGTAACGCCACCAGGCCGGCCAGGAAGGCGAACACCATCCCGAGCAGTCCCGGCATCAGTTCCTGCATCATCTGCTCCGACGACAGAGCCGTATGCCCCTCCTTCGGCCGAATCAGTCGCCAGAGACTGCGCAGGATCACCGGCGGCGTCAGCACCACGGCCAGGGCGAACGAATACTCCTCGGCTAGCGTCCGGTGCAGACCGCGAAACAGGCCGGCGGAGATCGTCGCTCCGGAACGCGAGAAGCCGCGAAAGGGCAGACACAGCCCCTGGATCAGGCCAATCCAGCACGACGTGGCCGTCGTCAACGGCTTGCCCCAGTCGCGCTCGGTGAAACCCGCCGCCAGGATCAGCAGGCCGACCGCCACCAGGCACGTCGCCATCAACGGAATGTGCTTGAACAGCGCCTCGACATCTTCGCCGGTGAACCGTTCGATTGCTTCCTTCAGACCCAGGCCGACGATGCCCGTCAACGCCGTCGCGACCAGGACGTGCCAGAGGAAACCGCCATCGAGCGTACCGCCCGGCCAGATACGCGCCTTCCACCGGCTCCAGAAATAGACGATGACGGCGAACATCGTTCCCGTGTGGAGCATGACCAGCAGAAAGACCATCTGCGGCGAGGACGGATCGCGGTCGAGGAGCTTCATGACCGTGATGACGTGGGCCGAGCTGGACACCGGCAGGAGTTCGGCCAGCCCCTGGACGACGGCCAGGAGGAGGATCAACCACGTTTCCATACGTCTTTTCCCTTGCATCCGGAGCGTTTGCCCGCCACCATCACATCGCTGATGTATCTCTCACCCGCGCGAAGGACAACCCGCCATGCGCTCCCTGTTCGGACTGCTGACCCTCACGCTTCTCAGTGGCCTGCCCCTGCTCGGTATGGCACAGGACAAGGCCGGACCGAAGGACAACACACCGCCGGAGGGCTTCACCGCCCTGTTCAACGGCAAGGATCTGACCGGCTGGCACGGCCTGATCCCGATCAACCAGCGCGACAAGATGTCGCCGGAAGCCCGCGCCAAGGCCCAGAAGGCCGCCGACGCGAAGGTCCTGCCTCACTGGACCATCAAGGACGGCATCCTCCACTACGACGGCAAGAGCCAGTCACTGCAGACCGTCAAGGATTACGGCAACTTCGAGCTGCTCATCGACTGGAAGCTGGCCAAGAACGGCGATAGCGGCATCTACCTGCGCG
>CAYYJM010000132.1:1118-6483 GCA_964471755.1 uncultured Alcaligenaceae bacterium | reverse complement strand
CCTGCGCGGCAATCCCCAGGTGCAGATGTGGGACCCGTCCGTCAAGGCGGCCGGCGGCATCGGTTCGGGCGGTCTGTACAACAACCAGAAGAACCCGAGCAAGCCGCTCAAGAAGGCCGACAAGCCGGTCGGCGAGTGGAACACCTTCCGCATCATCATGAAGGGCGACAAGGTGACCATCTTCCTCAACGGCGAGAAGGTCGTCGATCAGACGCCGCTGGAGAACTACTGGGCGCGCGGCAAGCCGCTGCCGGCGACCGGCCCGATCGAGTTGCAGCACCACGGCGATCCGCTCTGGTTCAAGAACATCTACATCAAGGAGCTGCCGAACTGATCGCTCTGGCCGGCCGTCTTCATTTAGCCGCCGGCTTGCCGGCGGGTATTCGCGCCGAAGACCGCCGGCAAGCCGGCGGCTAAATGAAGAAGACCCGAGAGCAGACGTATTCCGCTCAGGAGAAGCCAATGCATCGCGTGATGCTGACCATCGCGGCTCTCGTCTGCCTTCCGGGCCTGAGCCCGGCCGACGACCATCACGGCGGGCCGGAAGAATTTCGCCGCCTTGAATTTCGCTCGATTGGCCCGGCCGTCGGCGGTCGCGTCTCGCGCGCCTGCGGCGTTCCGGGCGATCCGCTGGTCTACTACGCGGCCACGGCCGGCGGCGGCGTCTGGAAGTCCAGCGACGCCGGCATCCACTGGGAACCCCTCTTCGATGACCAGCCGGTGTCATCGATCGGTTCGATCGCCGTCGCCGCGTCCGATCCCAATGTCGTCTACGTCGGTTCCGGCGAGGCGAACATCCGCGGCAACGTCCTGGCCGGCAACGGCATCTACCGTAGCACCGACGCCGGCCAGACGTGGCAGCACGTCTGGAAGCAGGAAGGCCAGATCGGCACCCTGATCGTCCATCCCGGCGATGCCGACATCGCCTTCGCGGCCGTCCTGGGCAAGGCGTTCGGCCCGAACGAGGAGCGCGGCGTCTCCCCTACCGCCGACGGCGGCAAGACCTGGCGGCGCGTCCTGTTCGTCAGCCCGGACGCCGGGGCCAGCGATGTCTGCTTCGATCCGTCCAATCCCCACATCCTCTTCGCCGGCACCTGGCAGGCGCGACGTTCGCCCTGGAACCTGACCAGCGGCGGCCCCGGTAGCGGCCTGTACGTCTCGCACGACCTCGGCGAAACGTGGACGCAGCTGATCGCCAGACCGGAAGATCCACAGGAGGCGGCCAAGGAACCGCCGAAGGGGAAGAAGTTCGCTCGCGGCCTGCCCGCCGGGATCTGGGGCAAGATCGGCGTCGCCGTCGCCCCGTCGGACGGCAGCCGGGTCTACGCCCTGATCGAGGCGGACAAGGGCGGTCTGTTCCGCTCCAACGACGGCGGCAAGACCTGGGACCGCGTCAACGATAGCCGGGCGCTCCAGCAGCGGTTCTGGTACTTCGGCACCCTCACCGTTCATCCGACGAACGCCGACGTCGTCTACTTCCCACAGGTGCCGCTACTCCGCTCCAGCGACGGCGGCAAGACGCTTCAGCGCATCAAGGGAGCGGACCACGGCGATCACCATGATCTGTGGATCGACCCGAAGAACCCCGAGCGGATGATCGACAGCAACGACGGCGGCATCGACATCACGCACAACGCCGGCAAGACCTGGTTCGCCCCGGCCTTGCCGATCGGCCAGATCTACCGCCTGGCGTGTGACAGCGCGACGCCCTACCGCGTCCTGGCGGCGTTCCAGGACATCGGCACCGCTCGCGGCCCGAGTCACAGCCTGAGCAGCGATGGCATCCTGCTGTCCGACTGGGAGACCGTCGGCGGCGGCGAGGCCGGCTTTGCCGTCCCTGATCCGAAGAACCCGGCCATCGTCTGGGCGGGCGAGTACGCCGGCATCATCACGCGCCGCGATGACGCCACGCGCCAGGATCGGCTCGTGACCGCCTGGCCGTTCAACTCGTCGGGCCACGCCCCGGCCGACCTGAAGTACCGCTTCCAGTGGACCGCCCCCATCCTCATCTCGCCGCACGATTCGCGGAAGGTCTACCACGCGGCCAACGTCATCTTTCGGACGACGAACAACGGCCAGAGCTGGCAGCCGATCTCCGGCGACCTGACGCGCAACGACAGGCTGAAGCAGCAGTGGTCCGGTGGGCCGATCACCGGCGACAATACCGGCGTCGAGATGTACGGCACCGTCTTCGCCCTGGCCGAGTCGCCGAAGCAGGCCGGCCTTCTCTGGGCCGGCAGCGACGACGGCCTCGTTCACCTCTCACGCGACGACGGCAAGACCTGGCAGAACGTGACGAAGAACCTACCGGCCCTGCCCGAATGGGGCACGATCCAATGCATCGAACCCTCGCCGCACGACGCCGAGACGGCCTACCTGACCGTGCATCGCTATCGCCTCGACGACGCGAAGCCGTACCTGTTCAAGACGACCGACGCCGGCAAGACCTGGAAGTCGCTCGCCGGCGGACTGCCACAGGATCAGTACGTCATGGTCGTCCGCGAGGATCCGAAGGCGAAGGGGATGCTCTACGCCGGCACCAACCGCGGTGTCTGGTTATCACGAGACGACGGAAGCCACTGGGAGCAGCTGAAGCTGAACCTGCCGACGGCTGCGGTGACCGATCTGGCCATCAAGGAGGACGATCTCGTCGTCGGCACCATCGGCCGATCGCTCTGGATTCTCGACGACCTGACACCACTGCGTCAGTGGAAGCCTGATCTGGCCCGCGAGTCGGGCGTACTATTGCCGCCCCGGCCGGCGACGCTCTGGTCGCTGACCTCGACGCACGCCGGCAACTTCGCCCTGAAAGCGTCGGTCGGTGACAATCCACCGCCGGGAGCGATCCTGCACTACGTTCTGGGCAAGAAGGTCGAGGGCGAACTGATCATCGAGATTCTCAACGATCAGAACAAGGTGGTGGCGAAGCTCTCCAGCAAGAAGAAGGAGGATCGGCACGATCCCGATCCGGGCTCCTACAGCGATTCCGACGAACCGGAGGAGCCGCTTTCGCGCGAACCGGGCCTGCACCGGACGACATGGGATCTGCACCACGACGCCCCCGAGACGCCGCGAAACGCCCGTGTCGATCTTGGCAATCCGGAGGTCGGCCCGCGTGTCGCTCCGGGGCGGTACACCGTCCGGTTGACCGCCAACGGCCAGAGTCGGACGCAGCCGCTGGAGGTGCGGGCCGACCCGCGCTACCGGCCCGGCGTCACGGCGATGCCGGAACTGAAGGAGCAGGAAAAATTCCTCCTCGGCATCGCGGCCGACATCACTCACCTGACGAAGATTGTCGAGCAGGTGCGCTCCGTCCGCAAGCAGATCGAGGCCCGCAACGACTTGCTCAAGGACGACGACGCGGCCCGAAGTCTCGTCGCGGCGTCGAAGAAGGTGCTGCCGAAACTCGACGAACTGGAGGGAAAGCTCCACAATCCGAAGGCGAAGGTGAGCTACGACATCCTGGCCCAGAAGGGCGGGGCGCAGCTCTACTCGCAACTTGCCTGGCTCCTGGAGTCGATCAAGGAAACCGATGGCGAGGTGCCGGACGGTGTTCGCGATCTGCATGCCGAGCAGCGGCAGATTCTGGAGAAGCTGGCGAAGCAGTGGCGTGCCCTGATTGACGGCGACCTGAAACAGCTCAACGAGCAGGCGAAGAAGCTGGACATTCCGGGGCTGTTACTCCCGCGACAGTGAGGGGCTGACGCTACTCCCGGCTGAAGACCAGCCCGACGGCGGTGACGTTGTCGCGGGAGCCACGGTCCAGGGCGAGATCGACCAGGTGATCGACCCAGGCCTGCGGGTTGGCGAACTGTCGGGAGGTGCGGGCAAGGTCCGCCGGTTCGACGTGATTGGTCAGGCCATCGCTGGCGAGCAGAAGCCGATCGCCAGCCTGGGGCGTGAACGGGATGACGTCCGGGCCGTCGGTCATCTCGGCACAGCCGAGGAACTTGTACAGGATGTTCTTCCAGGGGCTGTTCTGGGCCTGCTCTCGGGTCAGAGTGCCGTTGTTGGCCAGGGCGTCGGCAATGGTATGATCGACGGTGAGTTGGCGGACCTCGTCGCCGCGAATGAGGTAGGCCCGACTGTCGCCGAGGTTGGCGACGATGACCTGATCGTGCCGCTGAATGGCGACGACGGCGGTCGTGCCCATGCGGCGCTGGCTGCACTGATTTTCCCCCGCGGCGATGATCGCCTTGTTGGCCTGGTCCATGGCCTGGGCGACGGCCCGAGCGGGCGTCTCGTGGGCCAGTCGATCGTGCAGGATGGTGGGGATGATCTCGGCGGCCATGCCGCTGGCCTGTTCGCCGCTGTCCTGGCCGCCCATGCCGTCGGCCACCAGGTAGATCTGGTGGGCCTGATCGACGACGTAGCAATCCTCGTTATTGGGTCGTCGCCCCTGGGCGCTGCGCGCTCCGACGTGGACCACGAATTCGGCCATGTCCCACTCCTGCACGGCAGCTCGGGAAGGGGAGAAAGAGCCCAAATCCCGCTTGCCTCACTATTCTACACCGCAGGATCGGTGTCAATCGCATTCGTGGCGGAGCCCACACGCCGAACAGCGGCCGTGGGCCGAATTCGACGAGAGTGCGGATCAGTCGGCCGATCGGGGAGGTGCCAGCCGTGACAGCATCGACGACCATCGCGGCCCTGCTCGGCCGGCTGGACCCGCCCTTGTGGATCGTGACCGCCGCGCACGACAACCGACAAGGCGGCCTGGTCGCCACCAACGTCACCAGCGCCTCGATCGTGCCGGACTTGCCGCGCATGGTCGTCGGCCTGGCCCGACAGCATCACACCTGGGAACTCGTCGAGGCGAGCGGAGCCTTCACCCTGCACCTGCTGGGCCCGACGAACCTCGATTGGGTCTGGCGTTTCGGCCTGGCATCGGGTCGAGAGCGGGACAAGCTCGCGGATCTCGCCTGGACGCCGGGACCGACCGGGCCGATCCTGGCCGGGGCGCTCGGCTGGCTGGCCTGCCGAGTTGAGGCCCGGTTCGACACGGGCGATCGCACCCTCTTTCTCGCCGAGATCATCGATGCCGGCGGCGAGGCGCAGGGCGAACCGCTGACGGTTCAGGGCCTGCTTGCCCATGCCTCCGCCGAGCAGAAGGCGGAACTGAAGGGACAGCTCGAGCGCGACGCCGGGATCGACGCGGCAGCGATCTGTGCCTGGAGGGCTCGACCGTGAGCGACCGGCCCGCGCTGCTGGGTGGCGAGCCGATCCGACCGCAGGGGCCGCCGGCCTGGCCGCCGCGCGATCCGGCCATCGAGCAGGCCCTGCTCGCCGCCTGGGCCGACGGTTCCTGGGGCCAGTATCAGGCCGGCCACGTCGAGCGCCTGGAGGCCGAGATCACCCGCCGCTG
>CAYYJM010000132.1:0-1108 GCA_964471755.1 uncultured Alcaligenaceae bacterium | reverse complement strand
GAGCGTGCCGCACGTCCTGGCCTGCGGCAGCGGCAGTTACGCCATCTAACTCGGTCTGCGTGCCCTCCGCGTCAACCCCGGCGACGAGGTGATTCTCGCCGGCTACGACTACCCCGGCAACTTCCTCGCCGTCCACGCTCTGGGGGCGATGCCCGTCCTGATCGATCTCGATCCGGCCGACTGGCAACTCGACGTCACCCAACTCGACGCCGCCGTCTCGCCGACGACGCGTGGCGTGCTGGCCTCGCACCTGCACGGCGGTCTGGTGCCGATGCGTCGGCTGCGCGCGTGGGCCGAGGCACGCGGCCTGTGGCTACTCGAAGATGCGGCCCAGTGTCCCGGCGCGATCGTGGACGGCCGCCCGGCCGGCTCGTGGGGCGATGCTGGCGTGTTGAGCTTCGGCGGCTCGAAGCTCCTGAGTGCCGGCCGGGGCGGAGCCCTGCTCGCCCGGACCTCCGCCGTCCACCAGCGAGCCCGGCTGATGCTGCTGCGCGCGGGGAACGTCCTGTGTCCGCTTTCCGAGTTACAGGCGGTGGTTCTCGGGCCACAACTCGCGCAACTCGACGCACGGACGGAACGCCGCTGGCAGGCGGTGCGCCGACTGGAATCCGCCCTGACCGCGCTCCCTGGTCTGCGCCGCTTCGCCACACGCAGCGAGGACGTGCCCGGATTCTACAAGGTCGGCTGGCGGTACGACGCCGAGGCGTTCGGTCTGCCGCGAGCCCGCCTGGTGGCGGCGCTGCGCGCCGAGGGCATCGCCCTGGACGAGGGATTTCGAGGCTTGCACGTCGGTCGCTCGGCCTCGCGTTTCCGGGCGGTCGGCCCGCTGACCGAGGCGACCGGAGCGGCTGACGGTGCGGTGATCCTGCATCATCCGGTATTATTGGAAGGAGACGTGGCTCTGGACGAGATCGTTGCCGCCCTTCACAAGGTCCACGCCCACGCCGACGAGTTGAGGAGGCTGCCATGAGCGAGCCGAGAGTGATCACGCCGCCGATTCCGCCGCTGGAAGACGGCCAGCGTCTGACACGGGCCGAGTTCGTGCGGCGCTATGAGGCCATGCCCCAGGTCAAGAAGGCCGAGTTGCTCGAAGGAGTCGTCTACATGC
>CAYYJM010000131.1:0-16946 GCA_964471755.1 uncultured Alcaligenaceae bacterium | reverse complement strand
TGGCCAGGGCGTCGAGCTGTTCTCGTTGCGCGATACCACTCCGCCCGGCGACTCGGCCCGGCCGGTCTCCACGGCCGAGCCGGTCAACGGGGCCAGCGATTCGCCCGTCGTGCCCGAACCGACCCTGCCAGGCTACGAGATCCTCCAGTTGCTCGGCTACGGCGGCATGGGCGTCGTCTACAAGGCCCGGCATCTCGATAGCCAGCGGATCGTCGCGCTGAAGGTCATCGCCGCCGGTGCCCAGGCCCGGCCGAGCGATCTGCTCCGCTTCCGCACCGAGAACCAGGCCATCGCGCGCGTGGCTCATCCGCACATCGTCCGCGTCTGGGAGGTGGGCGAACACAACGGCCTGCCGTTCGCCGCCCTGGAATACATGGATCGCGGCAACCTGCGCGAGGCAATCGCTGCCAACCCGCTGCCACCGCGCAGCGCGGCCGAGCTGCTCGCCCTGCTCTGTGACGCCGTTCAGCGAGCCCACGACGCCGGCATCATCCATCGTGACCTCAAGCCGGCCAACATCCTGCTGGCCACGCCCGAGCCGGACGACCCGCTCCTGGCCTCGGCCACGGTCCGCCTGCTCGGCGTGCCCCGGGTGTCCGACTTCGGCCTGGCCAAGCAGATCGACGGCGACGGTGCCAACACACGCACCGGCGCGGTCCTGGGCACGCCGTCGTACATGGCTCCCGAGCAGGCCGAGGGCCGGACCAAGTACGTCGGCCCGACCACCGATGTCTACTCGCTCGGGGCCATCCTCTACGAGTGCCTCACCGGTCAGCCGCCCTTCCACGGCGAGACGGTCATGGAGACGCTCGACCAGGTCCGCCATGAGGAGCCGGTGCCGCCGTCACGACTCCGGCCGGACCTGCCACGCGACCTGGAGACGATCTGCCTGAAGTGCCTGCGGAAGAATCCGACCGACCGCTACGCCAGCGCCCGGGACCTGGGCGCGGACCTGCGCCGCTACCTCGCCGGCCAGCCGATCCACGCCCGACCGATCCCGTTGTGGCGGCGCTGGGGCCGACAGGCAAGCCGACACCCGGCCCTCGTCGTAATGGTCGTCGCCCTGCTTGGTCTTGGCCTGCTGCTCATGCAGCGTTTCTCCTGGGGCGGCCGACCGATCGAGCCGCTGTCCGGTGCGGAGGAGATCGTCTACTTCGCTGCGGTCGGTCGTCGAAATGCCGCCCTGGAGGGGCTGCACCGCCTCACGCCGACCGAGGCCCAGCGCCGCCAGCGCTGCTTCCGCTTCACCCTGCGCGAGGGAGTCGTCGAGAAGGTCGATGCGATCGACTGGCGCGGCCGAACGACTACGAACCACACCGTCCGGACCTATCTCGATCGTCTGCCCTCGTGGACGGTCGATCGCCTCAATCCGACCATGGGACCGATCCCCGTCGGGCCGCTCGCCTCGCTGGTAGCACCGCAGGGAGCGAGCCTGCCCGAGAGCCAGGTCTGCACCTGGGAGTATCAGCGCGACAGCAGCGGCCGGGTGCAGCGAGAGCGGGCTCGCGATGGAGCCAACCGGGTGCTGTGGACCTTCCAGATTTCGCAGTTCACCGACCACGGTGCGACCGGCTTCTACACCGACGAACGCGGCTACCCCCGAGCCCGCACCGGCTCCGGAGCGACGCACGTCGAGTTGACGTTCGACCCGGCCGGCCTGCTCCTGGAGACTCGCTATCGGAGCGGCACCGGCAAGCCCCGACCCGATGGCGAGGGCATCTTCGGCCGACGCTACCGCCATGACGAGTACGGTCTGGTCCGCACCGAATGGATGCTCGACGCCGCCGACCAGCCGATGCTCCACGCCGGCGGCTACGCCCGGATCGAACGCCGCTGGAACGCCCAGGGCGACCTGCTCGAAACGGCCTACCACGACCTGCAAGGCAAGCCGGCCCTGGCCTTCGGCTTCCTGGTCCGGTCGCACACGGTCCACGACGCCGACGGTAACCCGCTCCGCCGCGAGGCGTTTGACCTCGATGACAGGCTGATCAACATCGTTCGCATGAAGTACGACGAACACGGCCATCTGCTCCGCGAGGAAAACCTCGACGGCGACGAGAAGCTGGTCCTGCTCCGCCTTCCCGGCGGCTACGCCCGGCGGGAGTACGCCTACGATGCCGAGGGAAACTGCATCCGGCTGACGAACTTCGACGCTGATGGCAAGCCGTTGCCACTGCGTTCGCTCGGCTGCGAGGTTCTCGAACCGGCCTACGACAATCAGGGCCGCATGATCGAGGTCGCCTTCCTCGACGCCACCGGCCAGCCGGCTCCGCCCAACCGGGAGTCGAGCCGGTTCCGCCTCCGTGGCGACGAGACCCGGGTCCACCTCCGTTACAACGATCGCGGTCAGGTGATCGAGCGTCGCGCCCTGGGAGCCAGTGGCGAGCCCGTCCTCGACGCCTGGGGAGCGGCCCGCACGACCTACGATTACAACGAGGACGGCCGACTCACCGAGGAGGCCCTGTTCGACCGCGATGGCAAGCCGACGCGCGGGAACCTCCGCTACGCTCGCCGGCACCTGGAGTACCGCAACGGCAATCTGGTGAGCGTGTCCTACTTCGACAGCGATGGCGGCTTCACCCGTCGGCCCAATCGGACGAGCAGCGATGGTCTGCTCGATCTGGTCCTGCTCGGCTCGCCGGAGAATAGTCGTTATCCCCAGGCTGCCCGGCTGACCCTGAAGTACGACGACTGGGGCAACATCATCCAGGCGAAGCTGCTCGACCGGGACGGAGCCTCGGCGGCCGATCCGGCGGGTGTGGCCGAGGTCCGCTCGCGCTACGACGACCTGGGAGCCCTGGCCGAGGTGACGACGTTCGGAATCAAGGGTCTGCCAATCGCCCGGCCCGATGGCGTCGCCCGCACGACCTGGAGCGTCGATGAACTGGGCAACGTGACCGAGGTGGCGACCTACGGCGTCGAGGGCAAGCTGATCGTCCCTCGGGCTCCGATGGTGGACGATCCAACCGGCAATCCGGGAGCGGTGCGCGTGACCGGCGTCGCTCGCCATCAGCGCACGTTCGACGGCTACAACCTCGTCGAGGAGCGTTACTTCAACGCCAACAATCAGCCGACGCTCGGCAACCTCGGCTACTGCCGGGCGGTCTTCCGACACGGTCCCGATGGGCGCGACGTCTCCTCGACGTACTTCGACCTGAAGGGGCAGCCGGTGGTGACGCGCGCGGTGGTCCAGCGGCGTTCGTCCTGGGCGATCCCCGGTCTACGGATGCCGGAACTCCAGGCCCGCGACGTGCTGCTGCGTTACGAAGGTCGGGACATCGTCTGTGCCTGGCAGTTCCTGGAGCAGAAGGAACGCGAGGATCAGGGCGGGTCGAAGCCGCTGGTCATCCTGCGTGACGGCGAGGAGCTGGAGGTCATGGTCCCCAGCGGCCCGGTGCTGCGTCGTTCGGGCAGTCCGTTCTCGGGTCTGCGCCGCGAGACGGCCCTGCTGATGCTGCTGACGCCCGGTAACCTCCAGGCTAACCCGTTCATCGGCACCTGGGCCGCCGATCGGCTGCCGTGACCCGGCGGCGAGCGAGCCGCACTTTCATCGCAACTTCACCATCTTGCCTGACCGGCACAACAGGCGTTCATGGCCTTTTCGTTTCTCCGGGCTTGCCTCGATCGACCGGCTTTCCGGGTCGGCGTGCAGGTAGGGATCTTGCGTGGTCGATGCAGGAGGTGTATTTCGCCATCCGACCCCTTGTTGCCGAGAGGCGTCATGACTATCAATCCGCTTCGCGGGCGAGCCCTGCCTGTCCCTCGATGGGTCTTGCTGGTCGGAATCGTGCTGCCCTTGCTGGCGCTGGCCGGTTCCCTCCCCGGTCAGTCGGGCACCGCCATCACCGTCTCGCCGGGAGGCGACTCGGGAAAGAACCTTCGCCGTGACTGGTCGATGCGGCAAACGCCCATAGTCGATGCCGTCCGGCGAGTCCGCGATGCGGTCGTCAACATCCACAGCGAACGGACGGCTCGGGGCCTGCCGGCCGACGAGGATCTCTTCGCCCTGGCTCCGTCCCAGCATCGCGTCAACGGCATGGGGACGGGCATCATCATCGACTCACGCGGCTACATCATCACCAATCAGCACGTCGTTGATGACGTTCAGTCGATTCGCGCTCACCTGGCCGATGGCTCGGTGTATAGTGCCCGCGTCCTGGCCCGCGACACCGAATCGGACATCGCCCTGATCAAGATCGACGCCCGCAAACCCTTGCCGACGATCCCCCTGGCCACGGCCACCGACCTGATGGTCGGCGAGACGGTCATCGCCATCGGCAACGCCTATGGCTACGAACATACCGTCAGCGTCGGCGTCGTCAGCGCCACCGGGCGGAACGTCAACCTCAACAAGGAAACGTCCTACCGTCAGCTGATCCAGACGGATGCCTCGATCAATCCGGGCAACTCGGGTGGTCCGCTCGTCAACGTCTACGGCGACCTGATCGGCGTCAACGTCGCCATCCGGGCCGGGGCTCAGGGGATCGGGTTCGCGATTCCGGTCGAGACAATGATCCGCGTGGCGGCGAACTTGATCGCCACCCGCGTTCGTGCCGGTGGGCCGACGGGCATGACCATCCGCGACGAGGTGAAGATCGATCCGACGACGGGAGTCTGCACGCGGAACGCCCACATCGAACGGACGGAGGTCGGCGGGCCAGCCGGTCAAGCCGGTCTGCAAAAAGGCGACACCCTGGTCAAGATCGGCGAGACACCCATTCAGACGAGCCTGGACGTCGAGCGAGCCCTGATCGACATCACTCCGGGGGACAAGATTCCGGTGGTCTATCGTCGCGAGGGGGCGACCAGTGCCGCGCAACTGGTGCTGGCAGGCGGGCCGCGTCCGGCGGCACCGGTCGGCGACCTGGTCTGGCGTCGGCTCGGCGTCCAGCTCCAGGGCGTCCAGGCCGAGCTGGTGTCGCGGGCGCATCCCCAGCTGCACGGCGGCCTTCTGATCAACGCCGTGCGGCCCGACAGTGCCGCTGCCCGGGCCGGCGTCCAGGCCGGCGACGTCCTCGTCGGTCTGCACCAGTGGGAGATGATCTCGTCCGACAACGTCCTGTTCGTGCTGAACCATCCCGATCTGAGCAGCTTCAATCCGATGCGGTTCTACATTCTCCGCAACGGCCAGGTCCACCGCGGCACGCTCCAGTTGCCGGAATAGTCGTCCGTTCCACGATCTACCCTCCGCCTGACGGAGTGAAAACGCCCGAAAGGCCGAGGCCGCGCTCTCCGCGCGGCCTCGGCCTTTCTGCCTTTACCGGTCGTGGCTCCCGGACGGGCCATCGCCTGTCTAGTAATGTCTGTTTTAACCCTCGCATCTCGTCGAATAGCGGTGATCAAGCCGATTTTCAGGGCAAAAAACCGCAGAAAACCGCCCAGAAACCGTTGACGTCGATAGTGAACAAAGATATAGTATCTAAAGACAAGTTTGATGAGCGAGCCGCGAGAGCGAAAGCAGGAGCGAGAACGATGGAAAGCTGGCGCAAGGTCTGGCGAGAGGGGCTGGTGCCGCTGCTGTCCACCCGGTCGCTGGAAGTGCTGCGGCAGGCACTGCTGACGAATGATGGCCGGCTGATTCAGGGTGCGACGACGAATCCGCCTCCGCTCCAGTGCGTGCAGGACTGGCCGGTCGAGGGAGCCTGTGCCCTGGGCTACTGCGGCTGGCAGGGCGAGGGCCTGGAGACGGTCGCCGAGGTCGAGGAGTTCTTCGCCCGCATGTGCTTCGAGATCGATCAGCGTCTGGGCGAACCGGCCGGCTGCCGCTGGTTCCTCAACTGGTTCGACGAGACTCCTCGCGACGAGATGCGGCGTGAGCTGGTCACCGAGATCAACCTGATCCTGGCCGCCCGCCGGACGACCGCTCCCGAGGTGGCCAGCGACGACGAGATCGCCGCGGCCTGAGCGAAACAACTGTCTGCGAAACACGATTGCACGAACCGAACTGAAGCGAAGCAAGGAGCTGGACCCATGCTGTGCCGTCACTGCCAGAAGGTGAAGTCGAATCGTCCGCGTGGTCTGTGCTGGAGCTGCTACTACACGCCTGGCGTGCGCGAACAGTTTCCGTCCACGAGCAAGTTCGCCCGTCGTGGCGTGAAGGATTTCAACGGCCGAACGAAGCTCGGTGAGCCGACCGATGCCCTGCCGGGCACGGAAGAGAAGGTTCGCGTGCTGATGGAACGGGCTCGTCTGGGGCTGTCGTTGTTCCATCCGCTGGACGCCCGGATTGGCGACGCGGCCACTCGTCCGGCCCTGCCGCCGGTGGACGCGGATCCGGAACCGGTGCCGGCCGGCCTGCTGGACGAACTGCTGGACGAGGATCTGGACGCAGAAGACCAGGAGTCCGACGTGACGTGCGTCGCCGGCGTGGCATGAGCCCGTCGGTTCCCCGAGGACGTACTCACGAAGGGCCTGGCAGGAAAACCCCCGGTGGCAACACCGGGGTTTTCTTCATTTCGCCGCCAGGTATTTGGGACGAAGACCGCCGGCAAGCCTCTTCATTTAGCCGCCGGCTTGCCGGCGGTCTTCGTCGCCAATACCCGCCGGCAAGCCGGCGGCTAAATGAAGGCCCCCTTACCGCCCAAACCGAACCCCGAGCGTGGCGACGGGCAACTTCGCCGACACCTTCTCGTTGCGTTCACCGAATGCGCGTACCTGATCGAGATACTCGGCCGTGAGCGTCTCTCCCTCGAAGACGGGCAGTGCGGAGGCCGGGCCGCCACCGACGTTCAGCAGCGTCGCGCAGGAGCCCTGGAACACGCCCGATGTCGGCGTCGTCTCCTCCAGCACAAGCGTCCGCGTTTCGCCAGCGCCCGTGCGCAGCGTCAGGCCGACGCGATCCTTCTTCTCCGGGCTCAGGTTCATGTCCGGGTCTTCCACCTGCACGCGCAGGGTCTTGCCGGGAACCAGACCATCGAGGCCCGGCTGACCAGCGTCGTCGAGGAACGTCACACGCGAATCGGAGCCGAGCAGTTGCAGGTCGCCCCAGGTGTTCGGATGGAGCGAGGTGCGGAATTTCTGCGAGGCCGTCCAGTAGTAGTAGAGGTCCGATCCGGTGTCCACCTGTAAGTTGAAGCCGACGATCCGGCCCGGGACGAAATCCGCCTGGTACAGCAGCTCACGGGACAGCAGCACCTCCAGGGACCAGCCGCGCGTCGTCTGACGGGCCGCACTGCGGATCATCCGCGCATCGTAGGGGACGATCCGGGCGGAATCACCCTGGATGAACGCCTCGAAGCCGGTGACGTTCGCCGGATTCCGGGGGCCGAATGGGAAGATGAAGTACTGATGCGTGTGAGCCTCGCCGCGCTGGGACGCCTTGGTGTTCAGGGCGTCGAAGTAGATCTCGACACAATCGTACATCCAGAACTGCTGCAAGGCCGTGACCGGCTCGATCGCTCCGGTCGTGTCCTCGACATCGAAGGCGAGCAGCAAGCCCTGTCGGCACCAGGCGATCTGGGCCAACTGCTTGGCCGGACGGAACTTCACCCGCGTCTCGGTCCCCTTGATCACCGGCGTCAGATCCAGGACCGGAACGTCCTTCCAGTCGGCCAGGTGACCGTCGAGCGTGATGGCACCATCGGGCAGGAAGGGGATGCCGCCGAAGCCGTGCGTCTTGAAGTCCGGTTTGGGCACCGTGCGTCCCGTGGCCGGCTTGATCGGCATCGGGTGGAGTGCCCGGGCCAGGCCGATGAAGGCCGGGCTCAACTTCTGCTCGGCCGTCGGCCTGGCAGTGGGACCATCCGCCACCTGGCGGACGACCACGTCGCCGACCACCTGGTCGCGGTTGGCGATGAACTCCTTCATCTTGCGGTAGGCTTCGCCGTCCTCGCGCAGCCGACCGCGACCGTGACTGTCGCGGCCCTGATGGATGCGAGCCCGCAGACCGGCTCCGCCATCGCCGTCGGGTAGGTGAAACAGGCCGCTCCGCTCCGCGGCAGTGGCCCCGTTCTGGGAGCCATCTTGAAGGCGGGTCAGCCGACGCAACAGCTCGACCGTTCCGGGAGCGGCCACGCTGGGCACGCTGGTCACTGGCCCCAGCACGTTCTTGACGCTGGCCTCGACGGTCGGGGCGAGCAGACGCTCCAGCTGGGCCAGCGCCGCCGCCTCGGCCTGGCGTGCCTGGGCCCGGGCATGCTCGCCCGCGCCGTCCGCCGATGGCTCCTTGACCTGGGGCAGGTGCTTGCCGGCCGCCTCGGCGACGACCTTGCCGGCATCGAGTCGCTTCAGGGCCTCGGTCGCCTGACGCAACACCTCGGGCCGGGCCTGCGGCTGCTGGGCAAGCCCCCCACGAAAGTGGGGGGAGATTTCGGCCTGCACCCGCTGTTCCAGGAGCGGTTGCAGCTTCGACTCGACAGCCTGGACCACCGACTTGCGGCGAACTTCATCGACCTGACCGAGAACGGCCTCGGTGGCGTTGCCCGGTTCGACGCCGAGCTTCGCCTGCTCGCGGCGTACCTGCGCCTCGGCGGCGTCGAGCCGGGCCTGGGCAGCGTCCAGGTGGGGTCTCGCCGCAGCGGGGTTCTTCGCGGTCAACTCCGCCTGGCCCTGCTGGAGCTTCTCGCGCGCCGCCTTCACCTCGCTGGCGGCGGCTTTCTGGCGGGCCGGGTCCAGGGCTGTCTCGGCAGCGTGGGCGGCGGCCCGGGCCTTCTCCGCGTGCTTGCCGGCCTCGGCGCTCTTCTGTGGATTCGGCTCCCGGGCGGCCACGTTGGCCTCGTGTCGAGCCTGGGCGATCTGTTCGCGAGCGGCCTGCAACCGGACGGCCTCGGCCAGTTTCTCCAGCGTCGTCGCCGTTCGCTCGGTCTTCTCCTGAGCCTGCCGCGCGGCCCGGGCGGCGGTCTGGGCCTTGCCCTGCGCCGACTCGTTCGCGGCCTGGGTGACCGGCTCCTTGCTCGTCGTGTCCAGCTCCTTCGCGGCCGAGCGGGCCGGGCCGGCCAGTTCGGGATGGCGGTCCTCCAGCCGCAGACCCGCCGTCTCGGCCTGCTTGCGGCCCTGTTCCAGATGGCGCTGGATGCTGGCGAGCTTCGTCTGCTCGGCCTTCACTCGCGACTGGGCCTGCTGCCGGGCCTTCGCGTCGTTCTTCTGCTGGGCCGCTTCGAGATCACGCTGACCTCGTTCCAGGTTCTGCCGAGCGTGCAGGAGCAGCACCTCGGCCTGCCGCGCCGACCGCGACGCCAGGGCGAGTTCCTGCCCGGCCTTCTGGAGCAGCGTTTGCCCCTGACGCTGCTCGGTCTGGACCGCCTGATGCAGCGCCTCGCCAATCGGCTTGCCGAGTTGTTCCAGGGCGCGGCGTAGCTCCTCCGCGAGTGCCTTCGCCAGGGCCTCGGCATGGCGTGTCAGTTCCCGTTCTCGGGCGTTCACCACGGCCTCGCGGACACGCTGCTCCAGCCGGGGCAGCAGTTGTTCCCGCAGCTTCCGGGCTCGCGCGGTGAACTCCGCCGCGTCGAAATCAGGCTCCTGGAGCAACTCGGCGAGGCCGTCCAACGGTGCCTCGAAATCGCCGAGCAACTCCTCCCAGAGATTCTCGATATCGGCCGCTGCCATCGTGTTGGCAGTCAGCCGATCGAACAGGGGTCGGAGTTGTTCCCGGGCCACCTCCGGACGAATCAGTTCGTTGAGGATCGCGCGTTCCTCCTGCTGGGCACGTTCCTCTTCGGGCGTGATGGCCGGCTCCTTCGTGACCGGCTCCGGGTTCACCTGCTCAACTGGCGTGGCGGGAATCGGAGCCGGCACCGGCACCAGGAGAAACGCCAGGCCGACCGCCAGCGCGACGTGGACCAGCGCCGAGCCGGCCAGGAACGGTTCCAGCCGGCTGGACGTGCGGGTTCGGTCACGGTTGAGGCTTGCCATGTTGCACCTCGACTTCCTCGAAGATCAGCTCCACGCCTGCCAGACGCAGGGCGTTCCGGGCCTGGACGGCACGCTGATAATCGCACTTCGCATCGACCCGCAGGATGACCGGCCGCTTGCGTTCCGCCTCGGGCCGTTCGCTCAACGCCGTGAGCAGCTGCCGGGCGTCGGGATAGGACTTCTCGCCGAGAGCCCCCTTGAACAGCAGGCTCCCCTCGCGCGGCACGGTCAACTGATCGGCCTGGTCGCGCCGGATGGTCGTCGGCCGATCGGCCTTCGGCAGCTGAAGCGGCACGACCTGCACGTCCTCGCGTTTCTCGTCGGTCGCCGACTGCACCAGGGAGCGCGTCTCGACGCGAAACTTCTTGCCCGGCTCCTGGCGTACTCGCTGGACCAGTTCGGCCAGCGTCGGAATCTCCTCGTCCTTGTCGCCGTCACGGAGGAGGTACGTCCCCTCGACGCTCAGGGTGTACGTTTTCTCATCCTGTCCGGGCACCGCAATGGTGTACGGCACCGGCTCCATCGTCGGCTCGTCGATGAATGACGACGTGACCATGAAGAACAGGACCAGCAGGAAGACGCAATCGATCATCGGCGTGATGTCGATCTCATCGTCCTCGTCCAGGGGCGGCAGGCTCAGTTTCATCGTGGGCTGGCCTCCCGGTCCTTCGGCTCGGCCAGCTTGGGCGAACCGGCCTGCTTGACGCTGGTGATGACGTCGATGAAGGCTTCCTCGAACTGATCTTGCAGGGTGCGGATGCGGGAGCGGAAGGAGGCGGCGGCCACGACGGTCGGGATGGCGATGAACAGCCCGGCCGCGGTGGTGATCAGGGCGACGCGGATGGCATGCGCCAGGTTCGCCTTGTTGACGCCGGCCTGCTCCAGGACCTCGAAGCCCATGATCATGCCCAGGACGGTGCCGAGCAGACCGAGCAGCGGCGCGACCTTGGCGATGACGTTGAGAATGGCCAGGTTGCTGTGCAGAACGCGCAGATCACGGCTGCCGGCCTCGAACAGGGACGTCTCGATGTCCGTGCGCGTACTCTCGTACTGTTCCAGGCCCCGAGACAGAATGCGGCCCAGGAGAATGGGCGAATCGCGATACCGTTGTACCGCCAGGTCGAGCTGGCCGCGTTCGACCAGGGTCTTGACGTCGTTGACGATGCGCTGGTCGAGCAGGCGTGCCCACCAGAGGCGGCAGGTCCGTTCGAGCATGACCGCGACGGACAGAAGCGAACAGGCGAGCAACGGCCACATGAGCAGGCCGCCCTCGTTGAAGTACCAGATCAGCTGCTGCATGGGCTGGTTGTGCGACTCCGCGAGGTTATCGGCGGCTGGGTGGATTGGAGAAAGTGTACCCCGTCCGGACTCGAAACGCGAGCAGGAAATCCTCGAGGTGGCATCGATCACGACGCCGGTTCGTCGTCCGGGGTAGTAGGCGAAAGACCGTTGAGCCGCAGGAACTCCGCGGCCCAGCGGTAGTGGTCGAGCAATCCCGTCGTCGGTCGGTCGAGCAGGTGGTAGGCCAGGTAGAGGGCCTCGACCGAGGCCAGGCCGTTGTCCGGATCGTTGTACCAGTTCGACACCCGTGGATAGGCCGTCTTCCAGCCCGACAGCGATCGCGGCGGCACGTCGCTGAACTCGCGCGTCATCGCATCGGCGTAACGCCAGGAGCCGTCCAGGAGCAGGATGCCGGCCGCGGCATCCGCGACGGACAGCGGCGGGCCATCCGCGGCAAGGCGGACGTAGCCCTCCAGTTCCGGCCGCGTTCGGATCGGGTAGGGCACCAGCAGAACGTCCGGCCGCTGCCGCAGCGGCCAGATGGTACACTTCGCCGTCCGTTCCTTGTGGTGCCGGACGATCACGGTGAGTGGATAGGTGAGAGTCATACCGGCGTCTCGGTCCTTGTCCAGAATCGCCCCCCTGGTAGGATAGCAGAAGTGCCTCGCCCGTGAGGAATGCCATGCTGTTCTGGGGTCGCAAGAAACGTCTGATCGACTACGCCTCCTGCGCCGGCTGAGCGGGCAAGCTCTCCCCGGAGGGGATTACGCAGGTGCTGCGTAACTTGCCGCGTGTCGATGATCCGAACCTCCTCGTCGGGACGGAAACCCACGACGACGCAGGGGTCTACCTCGTCACGTCTGAAGTCGCCCTGGTGCAGACGATCGACTTCTTCCCGCCGGTCGTCAACGACCCGTTCATCTACGGCCAGATCGCCGCCGCCAATGCTCTGAGCGACGTCTACGCCATGGGCGGCGTCCCGAAGACGGCCCTGAACCTGGTCGGCTATCCCGATGACAAGGATCCGTCACTGACCTGGCTCGGCGAGATCCTGCGAGGCGGAGCCGAGCGCTGCGTGGCGGCCGGTTGCGTCATCCTGGGCGGCCACACCATTCGCGATGCCGAGATCAAGTTCGGCCTGGCCGTCACGGGTTTCGTGCATCCGAAGCAGATCCTGACCAACGCGACGGCCCGGCCTGGAGACTGCCTTGTGCTGACCAAGCCGCTCGGCACCGGCTTCGTGACCACGGCCCACAAGGCCAACGACTGCCCTGAGGAAACCTTCCGAATCGCCTGCGCGAGCATGGTCACGCTGAACGATGTCGGTGCGCAACTCTGCCGCGAGGCCGGCGCGACGGCGATGACGGACGTGACCGGCTTCGGCCTGGCCGGCCACGGTCTGGAGATGGCTCTTGGCAGTCGTGCCACCCTGGCGATCGACCTGGCCCGACTGCCGCTGATTCCGGGTGCGGATCGACTCGTGCAGAAGCACTACCGCACCCGCGCGAGCAAGACCAACCGCGAGTACGTCCAGGCCGAGTTGAAACTCGAGGGCAAGCCCGATCCGGTGCGGCTGGAGTTCTTCTTCGACGCCCAGACGTCGGGCGGCATCCTGGCGACCATCCCGGCTGACCGGGCGGAGACCCTGGTGCGATCGCTTCACGAACGCGGCCTGACCAGCGCCGCGATCATCGGCGAGGTGCAGCCGCGCGGCGAGGCGGGGTTGGTGGTACGGTAAGGGACGGTCCCCCGCGTCGCTCCCTCGCCCCTGCGGACAGGGGCGAGGAACTTCCGGAGCAATCCCTGAACCTCACTTGCTGGCCGTCGGCGTGGCGTCGGCGTCGAGGTCGCCGAGCGCGTACTGGATGCCGGCCAGGTAGTGCTTCAGGATGGTCGGATTCCAGTAGATCTCCTCGCGATGGCCCAGCGAGCAGTAGAAGGTTCGGCCCTTGCCATAGGTCGCCAGCCAGGCAACCGGATACAGACCGTCCTTCTTGCGGTTGCCCTTGGCGATGTCGGCGAGTTTCTGGTTGTCCAGGGCGAGCAAGATCTTGCGATCCGTCGGCAGGGCGGTGTCCGGCCGGAACTGGTAGATCTCGTCGGTGATCTCGAAGTCCTTGCCGTCGAAGGCGGCGTTGAGCTTGTGCTTCGGCTCGAGGTTCTTGATCGGGACGAGCTTGTGCCAGGGATGACCGGCGAAGGTGCCGCCCATCATCTTGTTGAAGTCCTTCCAGTTGTGGTACGTGTCCGTGGCGGAGTGGACGCCGATCAGGCCCTTGCCCGAGGCGACGTAGTTCTCCAGGCTCTTCTTGAGTAGTTCCTCGCGTGCCGCCTTTTCCTCCTTGGTGCCGGTCTTTGGAACCAGGCAGTTGCCGGTTGTGTTGAGCAGGAACACGGCGTCGAACGCCTTGAGCTTCTCCGGCTCGAAGAACGACTCGTCCTCGGTGTGGAAGGCGGTGTAGGCTCCGGTCTTGTCGCCCATCATGGCGATGGCCTTGGCCCCGATGGCGATGGAGCCATGACGGAAGCCAGCCGTTCGGGAGAAGATGAGGATCTTGCGTTTCGCCTTCGGCTGGGCCGGAGCCTTCTCCGGCAGGGCGGCCATCACCTTCTGAATCTGGTTTTCGGGTTGACTGGCAGCGCGTTCGGTAAGGCCCGTCAGCAGCACGGCCAGGGCCAGGATGCCGGTTCCGGCAAGGAAACGCTTCATGCTCGAAGACTCCGGGAGGATGCGGGGAAGGTAGGGTAGTCAGCCCTGGCAGCATACCGCGTCGGACAGGTGTGGGCCAGAACTCTCCGCCAGAAAATCCGTTCGCCGACCGGGGCCATATACTGCTTCGAGTAGTTCTACTGAGGTGTTGGCGAGCGGCGCGGCGTCAGCCCGCCGGTTCTTCCGTCACGATACCGGGAGACAAGCGATGAGCGTTCTACTGGCACCGTCGATCCTGGCGGCCGACTTCGCCCGTCTGGGAGAGCAGGTCCATCACGCCGAGCAGGCCGGGGCCGACCGCATCCACGTCGATGTCATGGACGGCCATTTCGTGCCGAACATCAGCATGGGGCCGGTGGTCGTCAAGGCCCTCCGGCCAGTGACGAAGCTGCCGCTGGAATGTCATCTGATGATCACCGATGCGGATCGCTACCTGGGGGCGTTCATCCAGGCGGGCGCGGACTCGATCCTCGTCCAGGTCGAGGCGGTGCCGGATCTGCTCCAGACGGTTCGCGCGATCAAGGCTCACGGCAAGAAAGCGGGCATCGTCATCAATCCGCCGACGGCCTTTGCGGTGCCGGACGCCGTGCTGGCCGAGGTGGCCCTCGTCCTGGTCATGACGGTCAATCCTGGTTTCGGCGGTCAGACGTTCATCGATTCGACACTGCCGAAGATCCAGGCCGTCCGGGCGGCGCTCGATCGGGTCAATCCTCAGGCCGAGGTCGAGGTCGATGGCGGTATCGAGGTCCACACCGCTCCGGAGGCCGTCCGCCAGGGGGCGAACGTCCTCGTGGCCGGAACGTCGGTCTTCCGTCATCCGGGCGGTATCGCTGCCGGCATGGAAACGCTACGAAAGGCGGTCGCCGGATTGCGGTGACTCAGGACGCTGGCGGTTCCCGCAAGCGCTGGAGTTCCGCCAGATCTTCCGGAGTCGACGCACCGCGGGCCAGTCGATCGGCGATCGCCAGGAGGCGTTCGGCCCGTTGCCGTTCACGTTCGACCTCCTGGGCCGCACGCTCGGCCCGCTGGCGTTCGCGCTCGGTTTCCTGAGCCGCACGCTCGGCCCGCTGGCGTTCGCGTTCGGTTTCCTGGGCCGCACGCTCGGCCCGTTGGCGTTCGCGCTCGCTTTCCTGGGCCGCACGCTCGGCCCGTTGGCGTTCGCGTTCGGTCTCCTGAGCCGCACGCTCGGCCCGCTGGCGTTCACGCTCGGTCTCCTGAGCTGCACGCTCGGCCCGCTCGGCGGCCAGGAATCGCTCGCTCTCCAGTTCCGCGTGCGTGAGGAAGCGTCGGCCGTCCGGGAAGTAGACGACCAGTTCCTCGCCGGAGGTGTCGAAACGAATCCCAAGTCGTTCACTCGTGTAGGCTGCGGACGGAAGTCGAACCGGACGCAACAGATTCGCCTTACCCTGGCGTTGATGGACCTGGAAGAAGTTCGTCGCCGGATCGTAGAGGATGTACTCCTCGACACCGTACTCCTCGTAGAAGTCGAGCGTCTCGATCAGGTCGGGGTAATCGTTGCTCGGCGAGCGGATCTCGAACGTGACCGTGATCGGGAGGCCGCCCTCCTCCCACTGCTTGTAGGAGCCGCGATGGCCCTGCGGTCGGCCGAAAACGACGTAAACATCCGGGGCGACGCGCGTCTCCGGTTCGCCCTCGACAGGATACCAGAGCTGGTTCGCCCCGACGAAGACGTCGTGGGCCCGATCGCGAAAATGGATGCGTAGATTGCCGTAGAGCAGCGTCATCCAGTCGAGTTGTTTCGTATTGTCGGCCATGGGCTTGCCATCGCTGTCAGGGTAGACGATCTTTCGCGAGCCGACCGGGACCGTCAAGGGAGCGTTCATTCACGGCCTCCGTCTGGAAAGGGACCCGATGGCTGAATTCTCCGCTTCTCGCATGGGAATCACAAGTCCAGTCATGGACAACCGGCCGCGCTCCTGACACAATCAGCCTCACCCGAGTCGAGGAGAGGAATCGCCATGCGTACCATCTGGACCTTCCACAGTGCCACCGAGCTGATTTTCGGCCGCAACGCCGCCAGCGAACTCGGCGATACCGCTCGCCGGCACGGTCTGCGACGTGTCCTGGTCGTCACCGATCCGGTCGTTCTCAAGGCCGGCTGCATCGACCCGGTTCACGCGTCGCTGTCGAATGCGGGTTTCGCCGTCGAGATCTTCTCCGGCGGCGAACCGGAACCGTCGCTCAGGGTGGCCGAGCAGGCCATCGCCGCCGGCCGGGCCTTCGCTCCGGACGCCGTCCTCGGTCTCGGCGGCGGTAGCAATCTCGACCTGTCGAAGATCGTCGCCGTGGTGCTGAAGCATGGCGGCGTGCCGCGCGACTACGTCGGCGAGAACCGGATTCCCGGCCCGGTGCTGCCGTTGATCTGCGTGCCGACGACGGCCGGCACCGGCTCGGAAGTCTCGGCCGCGACGGTGCTGACCGACACGGACAACCAGATCAAGGTCGGCATCCTGTCGAACTTCCTTCGGCCGCTGATCGCCCTGGTCGATCCGCTGCTGACGGTGTCGTGCCCGCCGAAGCCGACGGCCGACAGCGGCATCGACGCTCTGACGCACGCCATCGAGGCGTACACGGCCGTGGCCAATGCTCACTTTCCGCTGCCGCCCGGCGAGCGGTCGGTCTACCAGGGGCGGACGCCGTTCGGCGACATGATCGCCGAACGGGCGATCGAGTTGGTCGGCCGCTTCCTGCGCCGGGCGGTGAAGGATGGTCAGGATCTGGAAGCACGCGAGGGCATGGCCCTGGCCGCGACGCTGGGCGGGCTGGCCTTCTCCAACGTCGGCGTGGCGGCCGTGCATGCTCTGGAATACCCCGTCGGCGGCGCGGTCCACTGCTCGCACGGAGCCGGCAACGGTCTGCTCTTGCCGTTCGTGATGCGCTTCAACAAGCCAGCCTGCGAACCACAGTTGGCCCGGATCGCCACCCTGCTCGGCGAGGACGTGCGCGGCCTGGATGAGTCGGCCGCCGCGGATCGGGCCATTGCCGCGGTCGAACGTCTGCGGGCCGACATCGGCATCCCGCTGCGGCTGCGCGACCTCGGCGTCCGCGAAGATCAGTTACGTCTCTTCGCGGAGAAGGCGATCAA
>CAYYJM010000130.1:0-16996 GCA_964471755.1 uncultured Alcaligenaceae bacterium | reverse complement strand
TGGCCGACCGACGACCGATCTGGCAGAAGGCCCTGGAGGGGATCAACGTGGAACGGTCACAGGTAGTTCTGGAGTGGGAACAGCGCGGCGAACAGCGCGGCGACCTCCGGGGACGCCGACAGATTCTGCTCGAGGTGCTGAAGGCTCGCTGGGGGGAGAGTCTTCCCCAGGCCATCTGCCTCGCCATTGAGAACCAGGAGTCTACCGACACGCTGACGGCCTGGGCTCGGGCTGCCTCCACAGCGGCGACGCTCGCTGATTTCCAGCGAGCGATCGAGCAGGCCGGTTGACGCCAGGCACCTCCTTCGTGCCGCGGCGTCACACCAGGCGGACTCTCGGCGAACATGGCGACGGAGTATCGATGGTACGAGCCACCGCGCGTGGAGAGGACGATGTGCCCGACTGGCCCAGGGGGTGACACTGAAATCCGTTCCCCGGCAGGCGACTTCGTCGTCGAAGCCAGGGCCGATGGCACGGCCATCCGACCGACACGGTCCCTACTTCCGATCCACGGTCTGCTGATGTGCCTGATCGGTGTCTACTGCCTGGCCCTGATCGTCGATGCGCTCAGCGTGGACGGCATCGGCCTGGGCGGCGTGATCACGTTGATCGTGTTGGTTCCCTTCGGCCTGCTCGGGGTCATCCTCCACGTCTGGCTCGGCCGGGGTAGTGCCCTCGTCGTGGAGGCGGACGGGCGCGTCACCTACGGCCGCACCGAACTCGGGCCGGCGAATACGGTTGTCCTCGTCGTGCTGACAGAGTTGCGTCATCTTCGCTCGAAGCGGTTCAATCTCGACCTGCTCCGCCGGGATGGCAGCACGATTCGGCTTCCGGGACCGTACTTTGCCGAGTTGACCGAGGCGACCTCGGCGACCTGGCTGGCGACCCACCTTGCCCGCCTGCTACAGGTTCCTGTCGAAACCCGATCCGCGACCGGGTCGGTGACACATGAAAGTCACTCCGAGTAGGGCTCGGACTCCTGACCTCACCCGTGCAGGTCGTCGCGTTCCTGACGCAACCGATCCGCCTCGCGGGCGATCATTTCGCGACGATCCTCGCGGATACGCTGGCGTTGTTGCCATCCGAACCGGCGCAGGGCCAGGTAATCCCACGCTGCCAGGGCCAGCAGGACGGCGAGGAAGAACAGGATCACCAGCCAGAAGACGCCGTAGTGCCGGGCGAACGCCTTCTGCTCCTCAGTCATCGGCGAAGCGTCGGGATCGAGGATGGCTCCGCGCTCGTCGGCCAGGGCCTGGGCCGGTGCCTCGAAGAAGATCATCACGTCCAGCAGGAGAACGGCCAGCACGACCATGACGACGCCGGCCACGAAACGGCGATACGCCTGCCGACGCTGGAAGGCGATCTCCTCGCCGGACAGCTCGACGTCGTCGTCGAGCTGTCGCAGGGCGCAGACCTGGGACCAGAGGAAGTAACCCGCCACGACGAGCAACCCCACGATCAGGGCGGTCCCGGCGAGGATCTGCGGCCAACCCACGCTCAGTTCCCCTGCTGCATGGGCTGGGACAGTTGGAGCCAGACGCTCACCACCTTGGCCACGTCGGCCATCGTCTCGGCCGAGCAGTTGGCTGGCGTGTCGGTCAACCGATGCCAGTGGGGATACTCGAAGTCGATGATGTCGATGGTCGGGATGCCGCCGTTGTTCAGCGGGATATGGTCGTCCTCGACGGCGGATCGGCTGAACTCATCGCCGCGAAACCGGGCGACGTTGAGCATCTGGGCGGTCGTGTAGACCTCCTTGATCAGCGAGCCGGCCTTCCACCAGGAGTTCTGCTCGATCGGGAAACGGGCGTTCTTGCCGGCGACCATGTCGAGCAGGATGCCGGCCTGGTAGCGGACCTTTTTCTGCTTGCGGTACTCGGCGGCGAAGTGCTTGCTGCCGAAGAAGTAGATATCCTCGTCGGGAACGTGAATGAACTCCTCGCCGTCGAAGAAGACGAAATCGACGCCGACGGCGAGCTTGAGGTCCTTCATGTGATGGCCCAGTTCCATGAGCAGGGCGACGCCGGAGCCGCCGTCGTTGGCACTGAGGAAGGGCTTGCCCCAGTTACGGCGATCGTCCTCCTGATCGGCGATGGGCCGGGTGTCGTAGTGGGAGCAGAGCAGGACGCGCTGGGCCGCCTCGGGGTTCCACGAGACGACCAGGTTGACCATCTCGACGTCTTCGCGAACGCTCTTCTGCCGGGCCTTGAAGCGCTGGCGGGTGACGGTCGCGCCGAGTTTCTCGAAGTGTTTCTGGATGAGGTCCTGCTGCTTCTTCATGCCGTCACTGGCGGAGATGCGTGGACCGATCTGGCAGATCGCTTCGAGGTAGCCCATCGCCCGTTTGCCGTCGAAGGCGGCCGGTGTCGGTGCCTGAGGCCGATCCTGGGCGAACTGATCGCGATGCATGCCGTTGGATCCGTTCTGCGAGGCGATCCACAAGGCGACGCCCGTTGCGACAACTGCGACGGTTCCGAGAATCGTCCACCAGCCGGTCTGCTTCGCCATGCGCCATCCCTCCCCGCGTGAGCCATCCTTACCTGCGCATGATACCAACTCCAGCCCGTCCAGGGCGATGGGAAATCGGTCTCGGAAAACTGCGTGCAATCTGTGCCAGACTCTGCCTCGTCCTTCACGTCGCCGAGCGGGTTCAGTGTGACCTGAGCGACATGGTGCCGATCGAGATGAACACGGTCCATGACGCGGTCCAGCTATTCAGGTGGCTCAATCACAAGACTCAGCGGGTCAACGCCATCCTCCGCGAGTCTGAGGGCGACCGGGAGGTCCGCACGCTGGCGGAGTGGTTGGCCTCCCGACCCGAGCAGACCGCTACCGCCAGGCAACTACAGCGCTCCAACGGCAAGCGTTATCCGGACGTCGAGACGGCTTCGACCGCCCGCGATGGACCGATCGATGCTGGCCGGGCGGACCGGACGAAACGCTCACCCGCCGAGGGACGCGGAGGACACACGGTCGTCGCGTCCACACTGCGTCCGACAGTCCGACTCGCAGCGAAATGAGGGAACCCCTGAAAACCAGGGAGTTTTGCGAGAAGATGCGAGTCAGCGCGATACTGCACGAATGCCAACCATGCCCCGACCGGGACTCGAACCCGGACCTCCCGTAGGAGAAGGGCTTTTAAGGCCCCAGCGTCTACCGTTCCGCCATCGGGGCGCGATGGTCACGTCGTCGTACCATACCGCGCAGACCGGCTCGACCGCAACAGACGCCGCAAGATCGTGGCGTTTTCTGGTTGCTTTTCTCGGGTCTCGGTTGTAGCATCGTATTCAATCCATCCGGAAGCCGGCTGTCTGCCCCCCATCAGACGGCATCGCGAATGAATACGAACCTACCGACGGTGTTCCTGCCACCCACCACCCCGCCGTGGTCCAGGCCGATTCCCTCCAGCTCGGCGTACACACGCTGATCGACGAGCGATTCCTGGGCTACCGCTGTTGAACTCCCGTGGGGAGGAGTTCATGGTTACTCACTCCGCCGAATCCAACGGCTCTGCTGGCTCCGATGGCCACCTGCGCGGGCACGCCCTGCGCAATGAGCATCTGCGTCAACGTGCCCTCGAACGTGCCGCCACTGCGCCGCCACTGGCCCGCCTCCTCGTGGGCATCCGGGCCGAGGTGCTGGGCCTGACCCGCCTGGAATTCGTACGCCGCTCCGGCCTGTCACGCGGCACTGTGCGCGATCTGGAACTCGGCATCCACTCGCCCAGTCGGCGGGTTCTCCAGCAGATCCTGACTTACTGCGAGTCAGCGCAGGTGCCGGGTGAACTGCTCGACGAACTGCGCCGTCTCTACCTCGGCGAGGTCGAGACGCTGGGCAACTTCCTGGCCCAGCTGGAGTTGCGGGCCGGCGGCGCTCGCGAACTGGCTCGCCGGGCCGGCATCAGTCCCGCGACCCTGTGGGAGTATCAGCGCGGCAACTTCCCCTTGCCGTGGTGTCTGCTCGAGAAACTCTGTGCCTGCGTCGAGGCCGACACGCAGACGGTCGAGTCGCTCTGGTGGCAGTCCGAACTGGACCGCCACCGTCAGCGGGGCTATCCCGAGGCTCTGGCTCAGTGGGCCGTCCTCTGTGCCCGTCATGGCCTGACCGAGAAAGAACTGCTGCTCCGCGGTCTGCCCACACGGGCCGTTCGTCAACTGCGCTACCTGGAGTTGCCGCCCTGGGAAAGCGTCGAGCCGGTCGCCCGGACGTTGTGCCCGGCTCCGGAGGATCTCGACCGCCTGCGCGACCTGTGGCAGTCGCCCATCCCGTCTCCCGTTCCGGCCACGGTTCCCAATCCACCCGACACCTTTGGTGCCTGGATCGGCCGCTGTCGGCGGGCTCGGGGGACGAGCCGTCGGGAGCTGGTCGATCTGTTCGGCATCGGTGGCAAGAAGCCGGCTCGCATCCTCAAGTGCATCGAGGAGGACGGCTTCTACTCCCTCCAGGCGTATCCCGCCGGGCTGGTGGCTCTGCTGCTCGAGGATGCCGAGGAAATCGGCCGTCTGCGCGATCTCTGGACACAGCGTCGGGAGCAGTTCCATCGTCGGCATCGACCCGAGACGCGCGTCGATCTGCGTCTGGCCCGGGAGTGGTACGGCTTCGCACCGGCCGATCTGGAAGCCGTGCTGGGCTACTCCCGCCTGGAGTATCAGCGGCTGGAACGTGGCGTTCTGCCGCTGCTGGATTCGGCCCGCCAGCGCATCCTCGAAGCGATCGAGAAGGCGGGCCGCAGACGCCTGGCCGAGTTGCTCCAGCGGCGCGAGCAGGGTCGGAAGCAGCGAGCCGCCTGGCAGTCCCCCACGACGGTCGTCGAGTTGATTGCGCTCCTGGCCGAGCGCGAAGGGGGGTTGATCCCGCTGGCTCGCCTGCTGCGCAACGCCGGCGTCAAGGGCCTGTGGGTCGATCGCCTCCGACGCATCGTCAACGGCGAGGACATCCCGACGTGGCACCTGCTGGCCGAGGTCGGTCGCGTCGCTGACGTGACCGCCCTGGACGACGTCTTCGCCGACTGGAACGAACGCTACCGCCACGATCTCCGGGCGAGCTGCCCCTCGCCGCTGGGTCGAGAGCTGCGCGTGCTGATCGCCCAGGCGGCACCGAGTCTACGGGCGTTCAGTCCGCGTGTCGGCGGTAACTACTCCGTCCTGGTCCGGGCCTTTCACAAGCTCGATCAGGATCTGGCGATCCGCTGGCGACAGGTCGAGCGCATCCTCGACGCCCTCGGCCTGGCCCGAGACGGGGAACGCTGGCGGGAGATGCACGCCCTGTGGTACACCGCTTCGGATCGCCGCCGTCGGCCCGCTCCGCCGCAACGACCGCGAGCGGCGAGTGAATGATCCTCGCATCCGTCGTCCCAGATTGCGCCGACAGGTCATTGCGTCCCGGTCGTTCGCGGGATAGCTTACCTGCGTGGCACCATTTCGGTGGCAAATCTCAGTAGCTCACTCTCACCCTGGAGGAGTTCGTCCATGCAACCGATCCTGATCGTCGCGGGGGCGATCGTTGTGATCTTGCTGTTCATCGCCTTGGGCTCATTCTTCACGATCCGGCAGCAGACGGCCGGCGTGATTGAGTTTTTCGGCAAGTTCACGCGCATCGCACGCCCCGGTCTGAACGTCAAATGGCCCGTCGTCGAGGTGGTCGTCGGCGAGATCAACCTGCGCATCCAGCAGCTCGACGTGAAGGTCGAGACCAAGACCGAGGACAACGTCTTCGTCACGGTCGTCGTCTCGGTTCAGTATCACGTCCTGTCGGACAAGATCTACGAGGCGTTCTACAAGCTATCCGACCCGCACACCCAGTTGACGGCCCTGGTCTTCGACGTGGTTCGCGCGCGGGTCCCGAAGATCAAACTCGACGACGTCTTCGAGAAGAAGGACGACATCGCCGATGCCGTCAAGGAGGAACTGTCCGAGTTGATGGACGACTACGGCTACGGCATCGTCCGGGCCCTGGTGACGGACATCGATCCCGATCCGAAGGTCAAGTCGGCCATGAACGAAATCAACGCCGCCCAGCGGCTGCGCGTCGCCGCCACGGAGAAGGGCGAGGCCGAACGCATCCTCAAGGTCAAGCAGGCCGAGGCCGAGGCCCAGAGCAAGGCCCTGCAGGGCAAGGGCATCGCCGACCAGCGCAAGGCCATCGTCGATGGTCTGCGTGAATCGGTCGATACGTTCCAGAAGAGCGTGCCGGGAGCGACGGCCCACGATGTCATGAACCTGGTCCTCATGACGCAGTACTTCGACACGTTGAAGGAAATTGGCGCGTCCTCGCGAACGAACACGCTCATCATTCCGCACTCACCGGGAGCGATGGCCGATCTGGTCGATCAGATCCGCACGTCGATGATGTCGGCCGAACTGCAAGCTCGGACGGCTCAGTCCGTGCCGGAGATGACCGTCGTCGAGGACAGCCAGCCCAGTCACCGTGGCGGCCGTCGTCATTGATCGTCGAGCCGGTGCCGAAACATCGTCGGGATCGGGGGTCGCCCCGATCCCGGCGGCGCTTCCAGGGTCGCGGTTCGATACAATGACCCGAGGCAGAGGATCGCCAGCAAGGAGGACTCCACATGGCCGCCGTCCAGTCCGTCACGATCGGCCCCCACACCACGGGGCCGGATCGCCCCCTGCTCTGGATTCTGGGACCGTGCGTCATCGAGTCGCGCGAATTGACCCTCGGCATCGCCCGGCAGATCGCCGAGATCGGCCAGCAGCTCGGCATCCCCATCGTCTTCAAGGCGTCGTTCGACAAGGCCAACCGTTCCTCCGGCGGCTCGTTCCGCGGACTGGGGATGGAAGCGGGCCTGGAGATCCTCGCCGAGATCAAGAACGTGACCGGCCTGCCCGTGACGACCGACATTCACGAAACGATCCAGGTCGAAACCGTCGCCCGGGTGGTTGATCTGCTCCAGATCCCGGCCTTCCTCGCGCGGCAGACCGATCTCGTCCAGGCGGCCGGGCGGACGGGGCTGGCCGTCAATGTCAAGAAGGGGCAGTTCATGGCCCCCTGGGACATGAAGAACGTCGTCCGCAAGATGGACGAGGTCGGCAATCGGAACCTGCTCCTGACCGAACGCGGCTCGACCTTCGGCTACAACCTGCTCGTCAACGACATGCGCGCCATCCCCTGGATGCAGGATCTTGGCCGACCGGTGATCTTCGACGCGACTCACAGCGTACAGACTCCGGGAGGCGGCCCCGGTGGCACGAGTACCGGGGGGGATCGCCGCATGGTTCCGTACCTGGCCCGGGCTGCCGTCGCCGCCGGCTGCGACGGCCTGTTCCTGGAGACGCATCCCCGGCCGGACGAGTCGCCCAGCGACGGCCCGAACATGATCCCCCTGGACGAACTGCCGGCCCTGATCCGCTGCTGCCTGCGACTGCGAGCGGCCCTGGTTGACAGCCTGTGAGGAATCGCGACCGATGAACTCCCCGAAGCCGGACCATCCCCATCAGCCCTCCGACGCGCTGCGCCGGCTGGAGTCCCTGCCCGCCTCGACGGCTGGCGGCCCTCCGCCCAGCGAGCCGGAGCCGGCCGAGCCACCGCGTCGCTCCGGGCTGCGCTACGCCCTGATCGCTGGCGGTGTCGCGCTGGTCGGCCTGCTGCTCTGGCTGGCCCTCGGTGGACCGATCATCACCGACAGCAAGAAGAAGGATCACGGCGAGATCGAGAGCGGCCTGGAGACGGCGCGGCGATCCCTGGCCGAGCAGACCGATCTGTCCACCTGTCGCAACGCCATCACGCAGATCAACGCCGATCTGTCCCGCGAGAAGGAGCTTCGGCCGCCGACGCTCTCGCCCGGCCGCCGGGCCGAGCTGAAGGCGTACTTCAACCTGCCCGACGACGCCCTGGCCGAGATCGATGGCACCCATTACAGCAAGCTCGATGCCGCCTATCTGGAGCAGTGCCTGCTCTTCCGCGATGCCGGCCGTTCGCCGGGCCTGTCCGTGCCCGAACTGCGGAATCGCTGGCTCGACCGCGTCCGCCTTGCCTTCGCCTGGACCGTGCGTCAGGTTCGCCTGGAAGAAGAGCCCGAGGTCGCTCGTCGGATCGATCCGCTGACCTTGCCGCCCGGCTACGTTCTGCGGCGCGGCGTCGGCTCGCCCCTGGAACGGGCGCTCGTCTTCCTGGCTCTGCTGGAGCAACTCGGCCCGCCGGAGAAGGTTCGTGGTTGTCTCGTCTTCTGCCCGGAGAAGGACGACGGCGAGCCGACCCTGTGGGCGTGTGGCGTTCTCGTCGAGGGCAAGGACGATCTCTACCTGTTCGATCCGCGTCTGGGCCTGCCGCTGCCCGGCAAGGATGGCAAGGGGATCGCCACGCTCGGCGGCCTGATCAAGGAGCCGGCCCTGCTCCAGCCACTGAGTGATGCCGGATCGCTGAAGTACACGCCGGCCGGCCGCCTGGTGAGCAGGGCCCGGCTGAATCTGGTCGCGTCGCTGTCCGGCCTGGCACCGCGCATGAAGCATCTGGAAGAGAAGGTTCTCGGCAGCGCCGTTCCCGTTCGGCTGGCTCAGGATGTGGAGGCGGCCCGGACGGCGTTCACCTCGGCCGCGAAGTCGGCCGGGATCGCGGCCCCGGTCGTCGCCTGGTCGGACGGCCCGTACACCGGCCCGGAACTGCTTCGCCGCTTCATCACCGAGAGCGAGGGCGGCAGCGATCGGGGCCAGTACCTCCAGCTCTCGCCGGAGGCCCAGAAGCGGTTTCTGCTGCCCAGCCACGCCAACGGTCGGCCGATTCCGTTCCCCCGCTCGGTGGCCTGGAACCTGGCTGCGGTTCCGTTCGAGCATTATCCGCGAGTGTTCCAGAACCCGGAGCGATTTCCCCGAACGGTCGGGCTGGGCCTGCGGGTCTACGAGCGTTTCGCCTTTCCCTTCCTGCAAGCCAGCACCGAGGTGCAGGCGGCGATGGAGGGAAGCCAGCCGCGCGATCTGATCCTCCGTGGCCGTTACACGCAGGCGGCTCCGGGCCTGATCCGCGAGCGTGATGATCGCGTGCGGGTGCAGAAGGCGTTCCACGAAGGGATGGCCCGCGATCCCGAGAGAATGCAGAAGCGTTTCGATACCTGGGTCGAGGAGGCGATCGGCCTGTACGCCCGGCAGGTGCAGGCGAAGGAGGCGGGCAACACGGCGACCCTGGCGGAGACCAATCGCGCGATCGAGAAGCTCTGGGCCGGGGCCGACGTGGTCGCCCTTCTTCTGGGTGCTGCGCAGGCCGATCCCCGACTGACCGAGATCACCTATCAGGTGGCCCTGTGCAAGCAGGAGATGGCCGAGGCCGCCCAGACGCGGCTCGATCTGCTTGCAGAACGCGAGGGGGGGCTGACCGACTCGGAACAGAAACGAGCCGAGGCGGAGAAGAAGCTCGCACGACAAGCCTGGCAGGACGCTCTGACCTGGTGGGATCGATACACGCACGAACACAGCAACGGCCCCGGTGATGCCGCAGTCCGCCGACTGCGGGCGCGGGCGCTGACCTGTCTGGGGAACCCAGCCGCCGCGGTGGCACTGCTGCGGGATACAACTCCGCCGATGTGGCCGATGGAGCAGATCGCCGCGACGTACCTGGCGAGCCGGGTGCGTTCGCGACCGGAGTAAACGCTTCTGACGCGCCCGGCTCGCCGCACTCAGTACAGCAGCGTCGCCAGCCGGGCCCGATAGTCGTTCGCCAGCGGATGGTTCGCTCCGAGGGCGTAGAAGATCTTGACCATCACCTCGCGCACCTTCGTGTTCGCCAGGTTGTAGTCGCGCTCGGCGGCTTGGAGCAGCACGGCCAGTGCCTCCTCGTAGTCACCACGGGCCGCTAGCAGACAGCCCAGGTCGAAACACGGCTGAGCCGCCTTCGCATCTTCCGCGATCTTCTTCCGCAGGCTCGCCTCGTCTTCTGTCGAGGTCGTCAGCTTGCGGAAGTAGACCCCCGCCTTGAGCTTCTCCGCCTCGGCGGCGTACTCTCCTTCCAGCGTCAGACTGTCCAGGTACGCGATCGCCTCGTCGGTCTGGTTCTGGGCCATCTGGCAGCGGGCGATGCCGAGATGCGCCTCCCAGCGCTCCGGCTCCTTCTCGATGAGCCGTCGGTAGATCGCCTCGGCCTGGGCCGGCTGGCTGGCCTCCAGCTTCTTCGCCTGGGCCATGTCCTTGTCGGCCTGTTCCAGCGGTGCCAGCTGATCGAACACCTCGCGCAACTGGGCCTCGGAACGCACGCCATCGAAGCCGCCGAGGAGCCGGCCATTGTGGACGATGCGGACGGCCGGGATGCCCTCGATCTGGAACTGCTGCGCCAGATTGCGAGCCTCGTCCACGTTGATCTTGGCCAGGATCACGCGGCCCTTCTTCTCGGCGATCAACTTCTCCAGCAGCGGCGTCAACTGCCGACACGGCTCGCACCACGGGGCCCAGAAATCGATGAGGACCGGCTTCGTTCGGGAGGTCTCGATCACCTCCTCGGCGAAGTTCGCCTCGGTCACGTTGACGATCCAGGAAGGAGCCAGTTCGCTCATGGCAGCACGTTTCAGCAGGAGATCTCGGGTATCGGTTCCTCCGTCAGGATACGGATCGAACCGCCGTCCGGCCCCGGAATCGCCGTCGTGGCCGGGATGCCCAGCACGCGGTGCAGCGAGGCGACGAACTGGCCCGGCGTCACGGGCCGATCGACCGGCTCGGCCGCGTGACCATCGGTCGCTCCGACGACCCGGCCGCCGGCCAGGCCGCCGCCGGCCAGCAGGGCCGTCCACGCTCCGGGCCAGTGGTCGCGGCCGCCGCGCCGGTTGAGCCGTGGCGTCCGGCCGAACTCGCCAACCGCCACGACCAGCGTCGTCTCGAGCAGGCCGCGTTCCTCCAGGTCGAGCAGCAGGGTCGTGTACGCCCGGTCGAACGCCGGGCAGAGCGTCGTGCGGTAGTCCTCCAGCGTCGTCGGCAGGATGCTGTCATCCGCGTGACAGTCCCAGGACAGCGTGTCATGCAGGCGGTTGAACAGGTTGACGGTCACGCAGCGCGAGCCGGCCTCGATCAACTGTCTCGCTCGCAGACACAGCCGTCCGAACCGACTCTCGCCGTAGCGTGGGCTCGTCTCGTTCGCGTCGAGGTAGATCGGTTCGTGAGCCGCACCCAGTGGCCCGGCCCCCTGGCCGTGGCTGATGTTCATGCCCGTGTTGCCGATCGGCCCACCAAGGACAACCCAGGCCGGCGCCCCCTCCGCGCCGCAGCGGTTCGATAGGAGCGCTCCGAGATGCGGATACTCCATCGCCGGTTCGTGGAGTCGGCCGCACTGCATCAACTGGTGTCCTGTCTCGTGGATTGGGGCCGCGTCGTGGTGCAGGGAGCGCACCAGGGTCACGCGATCGAGTACGCCGGCCAGGAGCGGGAAGTTGTCGCTGAGAAGGACGCCCGGGATGCGTGTCTGCGTCACGCCGAAAGGACTGCGAACCTCGGCCGGGGCGTCGGGTTTGGGGTCCCAGGTATCGAGCTGGCTCGGCCCACCGACGAGGAACAGGAAGATGCAGGAAACCTCACGACGTCGTGTCTGCCCGGTCAGCAGGGATGGCACGGCGAGAGCGGCGGCCCCGACCGCGCTGGCCCGCAGAAAATCACGACGGTCGAGCGGAAGTTCGGCGTGCGACATGGTGGTCTCCCAGCGCTTCGGGATCGAACGGTTCGTCCATCCTATCCGGGCCAGCGAGTGATGCAATGAGAAAGGCACCGCGCTTTGGCGGTGCCCTGGATTATCGATGAGGTCGGAATGGTGGTTCGGAGAGAGGGTGTCCTGGCGAGGTTGAATCGACCGGGACGCCCTTCTTCGGACTCGCGGCTCACCACCACCCGCCGAAGCCGCGACCCCAGCCCCAGCCGCCGAAGCCGCGACCCCAGCCGCCGAAGCCCAGGCCGCCGCCCCAGCCCCAGCCGCGACCCCAGCCCAGACCGCCGCCCCAGCCCCCTACGCCGCCGAAGACCCGGCCCAAGCCGCCCTTGCCCGAGGTAACCTGCTCGAGTTCGAGGTCGTTCAGCTCGTTGGGGACCATCGTGTCCTTCATGGCTACTCCTTCAGATGGGGAGGATTTGAGGTCAGCACGCCACCCCTTGAGCAGTGCCGCCTTATCGCGCTCCGAATGAGAGTAACTCAATCCGGAGAGAACGAACTTAGCCGGAGGGTATGAGAAAATTCGATGGAAACGGGAAGCCAGTAAAGTGGGGCAGAGTGAATAGGGAAATCATGGCATTCTCCCAGGGTTCCAGGATGGAATGACACTCTCATAGTAGACGTGACCAGGGCGTCAGACAAGGAGATTTAGGTATTTCAGGAAGATCGATCCGTTTCTCCCTGTCATTACGATGAGATACCGCTCGATTCACGACATCTCATCGATGGCGTCGATTTATTGTTTCAGGGAAGAATGGCTCACCACCAGGCACCGGGCCAGCCCCAGGGGCCGTAGCCGCCGCCCCAGCCCCAGCCACCGCCCCAACCCCAACCGCCGCCCCAGCCCCAACCCCAGGGACCACCCCAACCCCAGGGGCCGCCGAAGCCGCCACCCCAGCCCCAACCGCCGCCCCAGGCCCAGGGGCTCTTCTTCCCGGCAGCCGACACCTGTTCGAGGTCCAGGTCGTTCAGCTCGGCGGGCACCATCTTCTCCGACATGGCTGCTCCTCTCGATGAGATGGGGATGATGACTGGTCGGCACGCCATCCCCATGAGCAGCGCCGCCGTCCGGCTCCCCAGGCGAGGGCGACTCGACCTCGGAAGCCGAACACCACGATAACGGAAGTCTAGCTATCGTAGTCTGCAGCACGCAGGCGAACAAGATAATTTGGGATATTTGAATAGCTTGAGGCGATCGTGTCAATTCTGATAAACGAAGGTGGCCAGCCACCTCGAAGAGTGGCTGGCCACCTGCCGTGCGTTCCGCTCATCTGACTGTCACTGCGGCTTCTTCATCCGTCGCAGGATGTCCAGGGCGGAGATCACGCCCACGAGGGCCCCTTCGACGTCCACCACGAACAACTGATGGACGTGCAGGCTCAGCATGTAGGCGACGACCTGATCGGCCATCATGTCGATCGGCACGGCGAAGACGACCGGCGTCATGATGTCCGAGACCGGCGTCGGATCGACTTCCTCGACGGAGTAGCCCTCCTGTTCGACGGGACGGGGCAGACGCGTGTGATGCGTCATCCGCTCGCGGTCGTGGACGAGGATATCGGCCCGGCTGACGACGCCGATGGGGCGGCCGGCCTCGTCGATGACCGGAGCGGCCCCGAAGCCGCGATCGGTGAGCAGGGCCGTCGCCTCGCCCACCGAGGCCTCCGCCCGGATCGACACCGGGTTGGAGGACATCAGATCCCTGGCGGCCACCGGGGCCAGCACCAGGGCCACCTCACGATGCTTCAGATCGTTCATTGTTGCCTCCCGGGCTGTAACGCCCCAGCTGGGTCCTGGTTGCGACGGCAGATCCCTTGACGGAGCCGTCGGACGAGTCGTGCCGACTCGCCCGCTCTTCTCCCTGCAACCTTCGTGCCAGGGCAGGTTCACCGTGCAGAAGACGTGAAATCGTCGGCAAACGCTTGCCAAATCAGGCTCGACGGGGCATTCCGGGGCGATCGACTGGCTTCGACGTGTGCGGAAGCGGCGCAGGTCCTTCATGCTCCTGAGCCGTAATCCGCACAACGTCACGGTCGGCGCGGGCTCAGGCCAGCTTCCAGCCCTTACGATACTCGCGCCGGATGAACGCCTCGGCCGCCGGGCAGTTGGTCACCTTCATGGCCTTCGCGTCCCACTGGATCTTCTGGCCGGCGCGGTACGCCACATTGCCCAGGTGGTTCGCCTCGGTCAGCCAGCCGGCGTACTCGAAGTTACACGTCGTCGGCGCACCGGTCTTGCAGGCGTGAATCCACTCGGCCCAGTGGCCCAGCGACTTCGGGATGAACGGCTTCGGCCGCTTGAAGTCGGCGAAGTCCTTCTCCGGCAGCAGGACGTTCTTGCCGTAGTCGGCCAGGAGCATGCCCTTGCTGCCGATGAACAGCACGCCGTTGGCCCACTGCGGGATCTTCTTCTCCTTCCAGATTTCCGGCTTCTCGGTCCCCTGGTGCCAGGTCAGACGCACGGCCGGCATGTCGCCGCGTGGACCGTACTCGTAGACGGCCCGCATCGAGGCCGGAGCGAGGTCCGGGTGCGGCTTCGGCCCGAAGCTCTCGATGGCGAGCGGAGCCTGGAGCTTCAGCGCCCAGAACGGCAGGTCGTTCCAGTGGCTGCCGAGGTCAGACATGGTGCCGCTGCCCCACTCCCACCAACGATACCACTTCGGACCAGGGAAGTATACCGGATTGAAGTCGCGAGCCGGCGCAGGTCCGAGCCAGAGATCCCAGTCGAGGTTGGCCGGCGGCTTCGCTGCCATCTTCGGCCGATCCTGGGTCGAGACGATGTCACCATGTTTCCTGGCGTCCTCCGGTGACTGCCAGCCCCAGGCGCGCGACACCCAGACGTGAGCCTCGGTCACTGGCCCGATCGCTCCGGTCTGAATCAACTCGACGACCCGACGATAGTTCTCGCCGGCGTGGATCTGCGTGCCCATCTGCGTGGCGACCTTCGCCTTGGCCGCCGCTTCGCGAACGAGGCGGGCTTCGTAGATGCTGTGCGACAGTGGCTTTTCGCAGTAGACGTGTTTGCCGAGCTGCAACGCCGGCAGTGTGGCGAAGGCGTGGGTGTGTTCCGGCGTGCTGACGACGACGGCGTCGAACTCGTTGGCCCGGTCGTACAGTTTGCGGTAGTCGCGTTCCTTGCGTGCGCCGGAGAACCGCTGGGCGGCCCGATCGAGCGCGTCCTGGTTGACGTCGCACAGGGCGACGATGTTCTCGCCGGAGACGTTCTGGAGGTTGGCTCCGCCGCGACCGCCGGTGGCGATGACGGCGATGTTGAGCTTCTCGTTCGCCCCCAGGGCGCGAACGAAGTTCGGTGCCCCGAAGACGAGGCTGGCGGCCCCGGCGGAGCTTTGCAAGAAGCGGCGACGACTGATGCGGCGCGTGTTCATGATGTAGGTCCATCGAGAGTACGGGGGACGTGGCGATGATCCTACCCCGCCTCTGCTGAGTCGTCAAGGATGGGCCGACGGCAAGGGGCATCCCCTCAGAGGAGCAATCCCGGACACCGGGCCCGCAGCGTGCTGGCGACCCGGCCGTTGATGGCGTTTCCGCGCAGGTCGAGGGCGCGAAGTCGATTCAGGGAAGGTGCCTGGAGGCCGCCACGAGCGCCTCGGCACCGAGCGGCCCCACGTCGCAATCGCGCAGTTCCAGCACGCGGAGTTGATCGAAGTGGCCAGCGACGATCAGCTCGCGCAGACCGACGTTGCCCAGCGGAGTCTGGGCCAGGTTCAGGCCGTGCAGTTGAGCCAGCCAGGGAGCCTGGGCGAGCAGGCCGCCGCCGTCCCAGGGGATGCTCGTCCTCTCCAGATCGAGCGTTGTCAGCTGATCGAGAGGAGCCGCCCGCAGCAGGCCGACACCTTCCAGGCCCAGCGCGTTGACGCTCAGATCGAGATGGCGAAAGTGCGCCAGGGCCTCGGTCGCAAACGTCTCGCCGAGCGGAGCGGCCCCCAGGTTGTACAGCCGCAGACCATCGACCCAGTGCCAGGGCGGCTGCTTCAGGCTCTCGGCGTCGAGGTCGCACAACTGGCCGGCGGTCATGGTCACGGCGAGCAGGCCGTTGCCGCGCAGGATCGACACGCCGTAGGCCAGCAGTGGGGTCAGCCAGCCGCCCGACTGAGCCCGCCGGATGAGTTCGTGCTGCTGGCGGACGAGGTCGGCCTGGGACGGGTCGTTCGGTGCCAGTCGGCGGCGCTGCACCTGCAAGCGCAGAAACGCCGCCCGCTCGTCGTCCTGATCCTCCAGCCAGTCGGAGAAGACCAGGCGCAGGTCGTCGTCATCGGGCGACTCACGCAGGCCGTCGAGAAAATCGTACTCGGAGCGCATGGTCGCCTCACAGGGTGACGAAAGGGAAGCGCTGCCGGAGCGGCTCGGCAATCGGACTGTCGGCCCCGAAGCCGCACTTGCGCAGGTCGAGAATGCGCAGGCGCTTCAGACGCGGCGAGGCCACCAGGGCGTCGATCCCCTCGGGGCCGAAGTGGTTGTCGTCGAGATAGAGCGCGGTGAGGCCCTCCAGTGCAGGGGCGCGGGCCAGATCCACGAGGTGTGGATCGCGCAGACTGCACCGGGCCAGGTCGAGGCCGCGCAGATTCGTCAGATGTCGGGCTTGGGCCAGGGCGGGTAGGGCCGCCTCGACTCCTCGACAGAAACCGAAGAACAGGTATTGCAGGCTGGCCAGACCCGGAGCGTTGAACAGCACTTCGAGATCGCTCCGGGCGTGGCCGCAGTAGGTCAGGTCCAGCGAGCGAACGCGTTCCAGACCGCGAGCCTCGGCCAGACGGCGAGCGACGGTCGTCGTCCCGCTGCGGGCGAAGTTCAGGAACAGGCGAACCTCTGGTCCCTTCTCCAGGGCAGTGATCAGGTCGGCGATGTATCGGCCGCTGAGGCTCACCTCGGTGACCCAGCGATGGACGCCCTCGCTGGAACGCGGCTCGGGCAGCTGGAGCAAGTCGGTCGGTGTCATCGTCAGCCAGAGCAGTCCGGTGCCGTCGCTGTACTGAACCTCGTGATCGCTTAATGGCCGGAGCCAGCCGCCGCCGTGCTGGCGAAGATGGGCAGCGATCTGCCCCTGGTGACTTTTGAACTCCGGCGTCCAGAAGCCGTGCCGATTTCGCTCGAACTGCCAGCGGAGCAGGGAGGAACGCCAGTCGTCGCGTTCCTCCAGCCAGTCGGCGAAGATCAGCTTCGTGTCATCGTCGTCGAGGTTTTCCCAGATGCTGTCCAGGAACGCATGTTCGGGCGTCATTCCGACATCTCCCGGGGATGGGTTCCCGTTCAGCATATCACCAAGGCGAGAGGGAATCATCGGGCCTGATATTGTGGCGCGGTCTGTCAGAGCCGCGCACGCAGCGAGGCCGCAGGCCGAGCGGAGTAAG
>CAYYJM010000129.1:125-17051 GCA_964471755.1 uncultured Alcaligenaceae bacterium | reverse complement strand
TCCTGCTGAGTGATGAGTTCGGCAAGGGTAGTTCGGCGGAGCATTTGCAGGTAGACGTTGCGGACGGCTTTCCAGCGGTCGTGCATCGGGCAGGGATCGGTATCGGAGCAGGCTGCCATGCCCAGGATGCAGCCGGCCCAGCGACTGACGTGTTCGATCGGTTCGACCACGTCGAAGAGGGTAATTTCACGGGCGTCGCGTGCCAGGCGAAAGCCGCCGTTGAGGCCCTTCTGGGATGTGACCAGGCCGCGAATGGCGAGGGTCTGGAGCAGTTTGCCGAGATAATTGGGCGGAGCGTCGATGTCCCGGGCGATGTTTGCGGCCCCGGCATACACTCCGGCGGGAAGTCGAGCCAGGGCCACCATCGCGCGCACCGCGTGCAACCCGGTCTTGCTGAGCATCGCCACCTCCAGATAATCGCATGTTCTGATGCTATAATAGACCGAGTCAACGAGCATGTCAACGCCGTGTCTGGCAAAAACGACCTGGAGTCGGTCTGCCTGGTCTGACTTTTTTGGACTGCGGCGATGCTTCCCCGCTCTGGCTTTCTGACTTGCTCGGGTGAGAGTCAGAAAGGAAGAGCGGCAAAGAATTGCCGCACTCCAAAAAAGTGAGACCAGAGCCGGTCTGGCTGGTTTCACTTTTTTGGACTGCGGCGATGCTTCCCCGCTCTGGCTTTCTGACTTGCTCGGGTGAGAGTCAGAAAGGAAGAGCGGCAAAGGATTGCCGCACTCCAAAGAAGTGAGAATGGAGCCGGACGCGCACTCTCGCACGGGGGGCCGGTTCCGCCTATACTGCGTCCGGTCGGATGATCGGCCACGGAACGCGAGGGGAGATTCGTGATGGGATGTCTTCGGATGACGCTTGGGCTTGGTCTGGTCCTGGCACTCGTTCTGACCCGGACCGCGCCGGGTCCGGCTCGGCCAGAGAAGGCCCCGACCCTGGAGGTTGGTTTCGGCTCCGTGGACATCACGCCGAAGGTCGGCGACAAACCGGTCTATCTCGCCGGCTTCGGCAAGAACCGCCAGGCGACCGGCGTTCACGATCCCCTCTTCGCCCGGGCCGTCGTCCTGCGGCACGGCGAGCAGAAGATCGCCCTCGTCTCGGTCGATCTCATCGGCCTGTTCCTCGACCGTGTCGAGGCCATCCGCGCGAAGCTGCCAGGCTTCACCCACGTTTTGGTCAGCAGTACGCACAATCACGAGGGGCCGGACACGATGGGTCTGTGGGGCCCGAGCCCGCTCGTCTCCGGGATCGACCCGGCATACCTGGCCCGGGTCGAAGTCGGCATCGTCAAGGCGGTTCAGGACGCGGACGGCTCCCGCAAGATCGCCACCGCACGACATGGCAGTGTCACCGTGCCGGAACTGCTCCACGACAGCCGACCGCCGAAGATTCTGCACGACGAACTGGTCACACTCGCCTACCACGAACCGGGTCAGCAGAAGCTCTGTGGCCTGGTGGTGCAATGGAACTGTCACCCGGAGACGCTCGATTCGAGCAACAAGCTCGTCAGCGCGGACTACGTCGGCTTCACCGTCGAGGCCCTGCGCAAGAAGCACGGCTGCCCGGTCGTCTATCTGACCGGCACCGTCGGCGGCCTGATGACCTCGCTGCATGTGCCGATCCAGGACGCCGCCGGCAAGGAGTTGAAGGACGGCACCTACGAGAAGACGGAGCGCTACGGCGTGCTGCTCGCCGAGGCGGCCGGCCGATCGATCGCCGCGGGCAAGCCGATTGAACTGACGCCGATGCGTGTGCGGACCGCGCCGCTCCATCTCCCCGTGACGAATCCACTCTACCGGGCGGGCTGGCAACTGAACGTGCTGCGTCGCGATATCCTGTTGCCCGGCAAGGAGAAGGGCCAGTGGGTCGTGGCGAAGGCCGGCGACGACCTGACCAATCCGCACCTTCGCACGGAGATCGGCTACCTGAAGCTCGGCGAACTGGAGATCGCGGCCATTCCGGGCGAGATCTACCCCGAGCTGGTCCTGGGCAAGGTCGCCGACCCGGCCCCGGTGGGAGCGGACCATCCCGACGCTCCGATCGAGCCGGCGATCTACGGCCAGATGAAGAGTCCGAAGCGGATGATCATCGGTCTGGCGAACGACGAGATCGGCTACATTCTGCCGCTGCGACAGTGGGACGAGAAGGCTCCGTACACGTACGGTCTGAAGAAGCCGCCGTACGGCGAGATCAACAGTCTCGGCCCCGGCACCGGGCCGGGCATCTGCGCGGGATTTCAGGCCCTGACACGCTGACGTTGCCGGCCGCTCCGGGCTGGGGGTACACTGAAGCTGATTCCCTCGGGAGGAGTGTCATGACACCGACAGCCGCGACGCCCGTAACCTATGGCCTGGATGCCTCGACCGCCCGGTTCTCGGTCACGCGCTACCAGCGCATGATCGAGACGGGCATCATCACTCCCGACGACCGGGTCGAGTTGCTCGAAAACTATGTGGTCCTCAAGATGCCCACCAACCCGCCCCATGCCGGAACGATCCGACTCGTGACGCCGATCTTGATGCGAGCGCTCCCCGCAGGTTGGTCCTTGAGCGTCCAGCTCACGGTGTCGCTGCCCGACAGCCAGCCGGAGCCGGATTTCGCCATCGTTCGCGGAGACGGCCGGGCCTACTTGACGCATCATCCGGGTCCGGCCGACGTCGGCCTGCTGATCGAGGTGGCGAGTACGTCGCTCCTGCGCGACCGGCGCGACAAGGCCCGCATCTACGCCCGGGCGGGGATCGCCGTCTACTGGATCGTCAACCTGGAGGAACGCCAGGTCGAGGTTCACACGCAGCCGACGGGACCGACCGCTGTGCCGGCCTACGGGATCGTCACGACCCACACACCGGGCGACACCGTGCCCCTGACGCTGGACGGGGCGACGGTCGCGACGATCTCGGTGGACGACCTGCTGCCCTGAGCGGAAGCCGATGCCCACCGGTCGTCCCGAGCGTACAACGATCTCGCCCACTTCTCGCTGCACTGGAGGTCTGCCATGCGAACCTGTTTGCTCCTCACGCTCCTGACGCTGCCGGCCCTGGCTCAGGATGGGCCGACCCACGCCTGGCACCTCGTCGCCGAGAATGTCACGGGCCAGACCGTCAAGGCCACGGCCGGCCCGCATGCCGGCACCATCGTCGGTCCCGTCGCCTTCGCGGCCGAGCCGCCGAAGGCCCTCGTCCTGAAGGGCGAACCGAAGAACACCGGCCGGATCGACCTGACGACCGACCTGGCGAAGGCCGGCCTGCCACGGGAGGCGATCAGCGTCGAGACCTGGGTTCGCATCGATAAGCCGATCGAGTGGGGAGCCGTGATCGGCGCGTTCCAGGACAACGGTTCCTACGAAAAGGGCTGGCTCCTGGGCCATAACAAGACGGCCTTCTACTTCGCTCTGGCCAGTGCCGGCCGGTCGAACCTGACCTACCTCAAGGCTCGCACGCCATTCCTGCCCGGCTCGTGGTATCACCTTGTCGGCACCTACGACGGCAAGGAACAGCGCATCTACGTCGATGGCCAGCTCCAGGGGACCGCGACCGAGCAGAAGGGGGCGATCGTCTACCCGCCGAAGGGGTTTTACACCCTCGGGGCGTATCGCGATGACAACGAGTTGTATCCGCTCGTGGGCCGGCTCGAAACGGTGAGCGTCTTCGACCGGGCGCTCTCGCCTCTGGAGATCCTCGCGCGCTTCAATGCGCGAAAGAAGCTCTTCCCCGGCATCGAGCCGGCCGGTGGCGAGGTCGTCGCCGACTGGCCGACGTTTCTGCGTGACAACCGCCGGACTGGCACCACGTCGGAGGCGATCAAGACGCCGACCGGCCTGGCCTGGTCGCGGCGCTTCCGCCGACCGCCGGCCCCGGCCTGGCCCGACGAGGCGAAGGCCGACTACTACCACAACAAGGCCGACTGGAAGGAGCGCGTCGATTACGACTTCGTCTTCCACACCATCGGCGTCGGCGAGCGCGTCTGGCTCGGCTCGTCCAGCGAGGACAAGGTCGTCTGCCTCGATGCGCCGACCGGCCTGGTCCGCTGGCAGTTCCACACCGAGGGGCCTGTACGCTGTGCGCCGACGTACCACGAGGGCCGGCTCTACTTCGGCTCGGATGACGGCTACGTCTACTGCCTGGAGGCCGAGTCGGGCCGGCTCGTCTGGCGGACCCGCATCGCCGACAGCGCCCTGCGTCTGCCGGGCAACCAGCGGATGATCTCGCTCTGGCCGGTGCGAACCGATGTCCTCATCGACGGCGACAAGGGGCACGTCTGCGCCGGCGTCTTCCCCAGTCAGGGAGTCTACCAGGCCACGCTCGATCTGAAGGACGGCACGATCACGAAGAAGCAGACGCTCAAGGTCACCGCTCAGGGCTACCTCGAACGCCGATTCGGCAAACTCATGGTGGGGACCGGCCGCAACCCGGCGGGCATGTTCCTCGTGGAACTGGGCAAGGGAGGCAAGGAACCCGGCAAGGCGGCGAACCTGATCAAGGAGTATCCCTTCGCTCTGATCACGGCGGGCGACATTCACTTCGCCGGCGGCGACGGCAAGATCGCCGCCCTGGCGCGGGACACGTTCAAGCCGCTCTGGACGGCGACGGTCGAGGGCAAGGCGTACGGTCTGATGGTGCTGCGCGGCCGGCTCTACGTCAGCACCGATGCGGGGCTGCTCTACTGTTTCGCGGCCGACGCCCCAGAGCGGGCGACGGTGAGGGAACCGGCTCCGGATATCTGGCTGGGGGCACCGACACTTCCCGCTTTCTTCCAGGTCAAACCCGACCAGGCAGGGTACTGTCTGGTCACCGGTGAGGCTGTGGCGTCTCGGGTCTACACCCTGGCGAAGGGGAGCGCGATGCAGGTGATCGGCCTGGTTCCCGATGCGGAAGACGCCCGCAAGGGCCGGGCCCTGCTCGACGCGGCCGGCCTGGCTGGCCGAGCCACCATCCACGAGGGCTCCCTCAAACAGTTGCCCTACACCAGCTACGTCTTTGATCGCGTCTTCGCTGACACCGATCTGACACCGGCCGACGAAATTTCGCGCGTCACTCGGCCCAGCCAGCCTCTGCGGGGGGCCGGCACCTGGACGCATCAGTATGGCGACGTCGGTAACACCGCGTGCAGCGGCGACGAGCGGGTCGGCAGCGAACTCCAGATCCAGTGGTTCGGCAAGCCCGGACCGCGCACCATGATCGATCGCCATCATCGCACCTCGTCGCCGCTCTATCTCGACGGCCGGATGTTCGTCCCCGGCGAGGACGTCGTCACGGGCGTCGATGCCTACAACGGCACCATTCTCTGGGAGAAGACCATCCCCGACTCGCGCCGCGTGATCGTCTTCCGCGACGCGAGCCAGCTGGCCCTTGCCGACGCGGCCCTTTACGTTGCGGCCGGTGACAGGTGTCTGTCGCTCGACCCGGCCACCGGCAAGGAACGGCGATCGTTCCCACTGCCGAAGGCCGGCCAGGCCGCGGCGTACGAGTGGGACTACGTCGCTCACGTTGGCGACACCCTGATCGGCAGCGCGAGCAAGAAGGGTTCCATCCGCCGCGAGCAGAATCATCAGCAGACGACGACGGTCACGCACTGGGACTTCGCCCCGGCCGTCGGTAGCGATTATCTCTTCGCTTACGGCCCGGCCGGTCAGGTCCGCTGGACCTACGAGAGCAAGGCCGGCCTGCTCATCAATCAGACATTCACCCTCGGCGACGGCCGGTTCTACTTCGTCGAGAGTGACAATCCGGTGACACTCGCCACGCCGATCGGCCGGCATCCGTACTCCGCCCTGACCGGCAAGGGGGCGACGCTCGTCGCTCTCGACCTGAAGACCGGCCAGGAGATCTTCCGCCAGCCGCTCAAGGAACTGGAGGCGATCCAGCACAACTGCTTCGGCGTCTTCAAGGACGGCAAGCTCGCCCTGGTCGGCTCGCGCAACGATGGCACCGACCGGAAGACGGCTCGACTCTGGTACGACGTCCACGTCTACGATGCGGCGACCGGCAAGCGTCTGTGGACGGCGAGCCAGAATCAGCAGGTGGGGATCAATGCCGAGCATGGCGAACAGGAGCGTCACCCGGCCATTGTCGGCGAAAAGCTCTTCTGCGAGCCGAAGGCGTACGACCTGGCGACGGGCAAGCCGCTGGAGTGGAAATGGCCCTGGCAGGTGCGGCAGCGTCGGGGTTGCGGCACTCTGTCGGCGTCGGCGTCGTCGTTCTTCTTCCGCAACGACACCTGCCAGGCGTTCGACCTGGAGGCCGGCGCGGTCACGCCGGTGACGACGGAGACGCGGCCGGGCTGCTGGATCAACATGATTCCCGCCGGCGGTCTGGTCCTGGTGCCGGAAGGCTCCAGCGGCTGCACCTGCAACCACAGTGTGCAGACGTCGCTGGCTCTGATCCCGAAGAAGGACGTGCCGAAGCGCTGATCGGCTCCCGGCGAGTACCCGGCGCAAGGCGAGCCCCCGGCTTTCGCCGGGGGAGTTCAGGAGTTCACGAGTTCACCGTCGCAGGATGGCGAGGAACTCGTCGGCCGTGTTGACCGTGAACACGGCGTGCCGCCAGTCGCGCATCAGCTGGAGGCTCGGCTGGTCCGCGATGGCCCGTTCCACGTCCGGCGTCAGGATCTGCGGGAACCGAAAGCGGATCGCTTCCAGCAGTGTCTCACGATTCGCACGCATCTCGCCCAGTTCGATCATCCGATTGGCCACGGCAGATTCGGTCATGGTCACGCCTCCTACGACACGATTCCAGGCCGTCCAGCGGCCCGCCAACTCCGCGAACACCTCAGCGATGTATTTTACATCGCCCCGCGACGACTCCGGCACATTTTCATCGAGCAGCCGTTTCCATTCGGCGATGATGTCAGCCTCATCGGCCCCGGCCATCAGCGGAATCCAGAACATCGCCCCCCACGATGCCTCGCCGGAGGCGACCTTCGCCAACGTCTCGGCCGCCGAGTCGCCCGGGACGTCCCAGACGACCGGATCGCCGGAGAACCCTCGTCCGGTCGGCGTCCGGACAATGACACCGCTCGGCGGTTGATTCGGCGACAGGTGGACGAACACCGGCAAAGGCAAAAGTCCGCCTCCGCCACGGTCGGTGTCCTTCGCATGGCACAGGAAGACCAGCGCTTCCAGGTGGACGACCTTCGCCTTCACCGCGTCGGGCTGCGCCTGGAACTCGAAGATCAGCAGCCAGGGTCGATCGACCGCCGTCGGATCGTCAGCGATGGCGACGAGATCGGCGTCGCGATCCGGCCCGCCAGGCAGGGGCACCGTTCGCGTCGAGAACCAGCGGCGAAAGGTCAGCGTCAGGCCAACCTCCGGTTGCAACCGGGCGACGACCGCCTCCGGCTCCGCCTGGGCCGCGTACCGCGCCGCCTGGTCGTAGACGCCCATTGACCACCTCCACCGGGAAAAGGGACGCGCGAAGCGGGGTGGTCAGGGGCTGCGCCGGTAACAGTGGGACGATCGGCCTTCTGCGCTCTCAATCACAGCTTGCAGACTTCGCTCGCCCTTATCCCGAAAAAGGACGTGCCGAAGCGATGAGGCCGGTCACCGCCGCAGGATGGCGAGGAACTCGTCGGCCGTGTTGACGGTAAACACGGCCTCGTTCCATTCGCGCAGGAGCGGCAGACTCGGCTGGTCGGCGATCGCCCGTTCCACGTCCGGCGTGACGATCTCCGGGAAGCGGAAGCGGATGGCGCGCAGCAATGACTCGCGGCCCATGCGCATCTCGCCCAGTTCGATCATCCGATTGGCCACGGCAGATTCGGTCATGGTCACGCCTCCTACGACACGATTCCAGGCCGTCCAGCGGCCCGCCAGTTCCGCGAACACCTCAGCGATGTATTTTACATCGCCCCGCGACGACTCCGGCACTTTCTCGTCGAGCAGCCGTTTCCATTCGGCAATGATGTCAGCCTCATCGGCCCCAGGCATCAGCGGAATCCAGAACATCGCCCCCCACGACGCCTCGTCCGAGGCGACCCTCGCCAGCGTCTCGGCCGCCGAGTCGCCCGGGACGTCCCAGACGACCGGATCGCCCGAGAATCCTCGCCCGGTCGGCGTCCGGACGGCGACACCGCTCGGCGGCTGATTCGGCGTCAGGTGGACGAACACCGGCAAAGGCAAAAGTCCGCTTCCGCCACGGTCGGAGTCCTTCGCATGACACAGGAAGACCAACGCCTCCAGGTGGACGGCCTTCGCCTTCTCCGCGTCGGGTTGCGCCTGGAACTCGAAGATCAACAGCCAGGGTCGCTCCATCGCGGCCGGGTCATCGGCGACGGCGACCAGGTCGGCGTCACGATCCGGACCACCCGGCAGGGGCACCGTTCGCGTCGAGAACCAGCGGCGAAAGGTCAGCGCCAGGCCAACCTCCGGTCGCAGTCGGGCGACGACGGCTTCCGGCTCCGCCTGAGCCGCGTACCGTGCCGCCTGGTCGTAGACGCCCATGCACCACCTCCATCGGGCATCGTACCAGGTCGAATCGGTGTTGATCCAGCCGGGCTTGAGCATGGAAATGACGAACCGGCCGGGTTGTCAACCCGGCCGGTTCGCGGAGGAGTCCGAGGTCAGCGATTACTCTTTCGGCTTGATCGCCGTGGCGACCATCTTCTCGCCTTCCTTCGTGTAGGTGACAGCCACCTCGTCGCCGTTCTCGATCTTCTCGAGGAGCTTCTTCTCACACACGAAGGTCACGTCCTTGCCGTCCACCGTGATGACCACGGTGCCGGCGGCGGCATCGACACGTTTGACCTTGCCAGTCGCCTCGTCAGCGAGCGCGATGCCCGCCATGCCGAGAACGATGGCGCAGACCAGCAGCAGCAGGAACCATTTCGGCAGTCGGACCATGAGGGAACCTCCTGATGAACAGCACGAGCATGGGGGGACGGCCTGTCCGTTCCACGGAACTCGTGCCGTGTTTCCCTGGTGTCTCCGCGTTCGACCTGTCTCTCGGACTGAGGGTACTCCCGTGTGGAGTTCGATCGGGCCGAGTGCTTGACGTGTGGCGGGAAAAGATCTTTCCAGCCAGGTTCAAGTTTAGCCTGTCGCTCATCTCGACGCCAGATAATTATTTTCCATTTTTGCTAACTATTGCCAGGAAAAGGTCTTGTGGTGGAAAAAAAATGTCCATGATGGACGTCGCGATCCAGCCATCCCTGTCCGAGTTCCCAGCTGTGGGGCAGATCCTGACCGGACTTCGACGGGAAAGCAGCCAGATCTCCTCTGATCCGAACCAGTCCGGTTGCGCTGGCATTGTCACAAGTTCTGCCAGGACCATAATGTGCCTTTGCCGATCCGGTAACTGTCCAGGCACCAGGCCGTCTCGTGCGCGAGAAATGAACTATCCTTTCGACACACAGCGACGGCAGGACGGACGTTTGAATCGATTGTAATCGATTGCAGGATAATGGCGACTCCGATCGCCTGGAATGGTAGGGAACGGGAGTTTGTTTGCGGGTCTGTATCGACTTCTCGATTTTGATGCGGACACAATTGTCGATAGAATGGAGATAGGTGAAGATCACACGAAGGTTTCCAACACAGCAAACCGTGTGTGATCCGCCCCACACTTCCGCCTCAACATTCCCTCCCTTTGAAGGGCTCAGAAATGAACAACCCCACCTTGCAGTCCTCACCCGTTCCCGAGCCAATCCGTCTGTCCGACACCGTGTATCAACACTTGCTGGAAGACATTCTGGAGGGCCGACTGGCACCGGGAACGATTCTGAGCGAAGTAGCCCTGGCCAGGGATTTGGAGGTCAGCCGGACGCCCGTCCATGACGCGCTGCGTCAACTGGAAAAGGATGGCCTGATAGAACAAGAGGCCAACCGCCGGGCCACCGTGGTGACCATCTCGAAGGAAGACGTTCAGGACATCTTCGAGATGCGCAAGATCCTGGAATCCGAGGCGGCGCGGCGGGCCGCGAATCTCATCGATCGGCAGTCACTGACCCGCCTGCGCGGCATCGCCGATACCCTGGCCGCGACACGCGATCGGCCCGATTGGGTGGCACGCTGGACGGACTACGACGATGAGTTTCACGATACCATCGCCCGGACGTGCGGCAGTATCCGACTGTGTCAGGACATCAGCCGTTACCGCCTGCTGCACCGCTTCTTCAACCGGACCGCAACAACCTTCGAGGACCTTCAGCAGGCGCTCGTCGAGCATCAGGTGATTCTCAAGGCCCTGGAGGCGGCCGATCGCGACGCTTCGGCCCGGGCGATGTTCCAACACATCGAGGCGTGGCAGAAGTACTTCGTCAACCACTTTCCGGCACGGTAACCGGACCAGTGACAACTGGCCGCCATCGGCGCGTCCAGAGCCGTAGCGACTCGACCCAGGTCGGCCGAACCACACGCAGTCGGACGATGGGCCGGGATGCTGTCGCCAGTTGCTCCTTGTAGCGGGTCACGCCGGGCAGAAAATCGAACTCCCGGTCGCCACGCTCGATCGCTCGACGGATCAGCAGGGCCAGGAGCGTGATGCCGGGCCGGACCTTGTCCGGTACGTTGGTTCGACGACCCGTCTGGTAGTAGCTCACCTTGCCGGCATGGCGGACGTTGTAGATTGCGACGAACGGTTCCGCCCGGACGACGATCCACGCCAGTTCGAGCATCCCGGCCGCCATCAGCGCGGGCAGAACCGTGTCGTGGAAGGCGAGAAAACGCGGTGCCCGAAAGGTGCCTGCGTCGCTGCCCCAGCGCTGGTGGTGCAGGGCGAGCAAGGCGGCCTTTCCGGCCGCGAGTGACGCCTCATCGTCAGCGAAATGGAGCTGCCAGTCCGAGCCGGCCCAGTCATCGAACGACTTCAGCGACGTACGCACCAGGCGGCGATCCGACGGGCTGAGTTGCGCCAGGTAAGCGTCCCACGTCGCCGGCAGGGGGATCAGGAGCGAACGGTCGTACTCCTCGACCGTGACGCTCGCCCGGTCACGTCGGAATGCCTCGGCGAGCGGGCCGACCATTGGGCTGTCACCGGGCAGGGTCTCCAGGAAGACCTCGTCCCAGACACCGAGTCGGCCCGCGTGGAGGCAGTCCGCCAGGGCCCGGGCGACGGCCTCCTCCCGGCCGGTCTCGGCGACCACGTTCAGGTAGTCGGAGCAGATGGCCTCCGCCATTCGTTCGCCGGTGCCGAGAAACTCGATTCGCCGAAAGGGTAAGCCCGGTCGATACCAGTGACGCCGCCACGTCAGCGGGGCGAAACCGACGAGTCGGCCCTCGTCCCGGAAGGCGACGCAGCACAGACGACGCCCCCGATCGCCGCCAAAGGTGCGCCACCAGGTCAGCAGCCAGGTCGGCGTCAGGAAGAATTCATTGGCCGACGATCGCCCGAGCAGGTCGAGCCACTCGGGAGCGATTTGAGCCAGGGCCGCAGTCGTGGTCAGGACGGTAAGATTCATCGCGAACGTTTGCGTCGTGGCGTGTCCACTTCCTGCTCAGGAGTCGAAACCAGCCGGAAGTTCACCTGGCGGCGCTGCATGTCCACGCGAACCACCTGGACGCGAATCCGGTCGCCCAGGCGGAAACGCTGGCCGCGCCGCTGGCCCTCGATCGTGTGCGTGTCCTCGTCGTACCAGTAGTAATCCAGTGGCAGCGTCGAGATGTGGACGAGCCCCTCGGCCGGCATCTGCTCGCCCATCGCGTAAAAGCCGTAGTCGGCCACGCCGCTGATGATCGCGTCCAGCTCCAGACCGATCCGCTCTTCGAGGTAGGCCATCAGCTTCAGCTTGACCAGTTCACGCTCGGCGATCTCGCTGCGGCGTTCCATCTTCGAGCAGTGATCGCCCAGGCCGACCAGTTCTTCCAGGTCCGCACCGACCTTGCCCGTCTTCAGCCACTGGTTCAGAAGCCGATGCACCGTCAGGTCCGGGTAGCGTCGGATCGGCGAGGTGAAGTGGCAGTAATTGCGACTCGCCAGGGCGTAATGTCCCTCCTCCTCCGGGCTGTAGATCGCCTGCTTCAGGCTCCGCAGCAGGGCGTAGTGAATGGCGTGTCGATCCGGCCGCGTCGCCGATCGATTCAGCACCTGTTGCAGGCCGGCCCGATCCTTCTCCAGCTCGACGCGGTAGCCGAGACTCTTCGCGAATCGTGCGAACGCTTCCAGCTTGCGCGGGTCGGGATCGGGATGAACACGCCGCAGGAACGGCACGCCGAGCGAGTGCAGATGCTCGGCGACCGCCTCGTTCGCCTGGAGCATGAACTCCTCGATGATCTGATGGCTGACGTCGTCGCTGGCGAAGTGCGCTCCGCTGACCCGGCCCTGATCGTCGTACTCCAGTTCCGCCTCGGGCATGTTCAGCTCCAGCGCTCCGCGCTTGCGACGGCGTTCACGCAGGATCAGCGCCAGTTCCTTCATGCGGAAGAGCAGATCGCGAACCTGCGGATCGAGCGTGGGCGCTTCCGGCTTCCCTTCCAGGACGGCGAGGACCTCCTCGTAGGCGAACCGACGGCGGACGCGGATCGCTCCGTTGGCGAAGCGGACGCCGGTGATTTGTCCCTCGGGCGTGTAGCTGATGATCACGCTCTTGACGTAGCGGAGTCGATCCTGCTGGAGCGACGCGAGATGGTTCGAGAGCAACTCGGGGAACATCGGCAGGACGCGCTGCGGCAGGTAGACGCTGGTCGCCCGGCGGCGTGCCTCGCGATCGAGCGGGCCGCCCGGCGGAGCGAAGTGGCCCACGTCGGCGATGTGGACCTGGAGTTCCCAGTGCCCCGATCCCGGATCTCGGCTCAGGGCGATCGCGTCGTCGAAATCGCGGGCCGTCGCTGGATCGACGGTCACCACCAGCGTCGTCGAGAAGTCCTCGCGGCCGGAGAGGTCCTCCTCGCTGAACGTCTCGGCGGCGAGGCGAGCCTCTTCCTTCGCGTCCTCGGGGAAATCGGTCGGCAGGTTGAACGCCCGGATGATCGACAGCGTATCGACGCCCGGTTGGCCGCGCGGCCCGAGAACCTCGGTGATCACCCCCTCGCCACGGCGATCTTCCGTCGAGGGGAAGCGGACCATCTCGATGACGACCTTGTCGTCCGGCTTCGCCCCCTTCGCACCGGCGTCGCCAACGATGATCGAGTGACTGAATACGGTCCCGTCGATACGGACGTAGCCGGTTCCCTCGCGCTCGTGATAGGTGCCGACGAACTCGCGTGTCGCCCGTTCCAGGACGCGGACGATGCGGCCGGTCGCCCGGCTCTCCTGTCGCCCCGGCTTCTGAAGGATGCGGACGAGAACGGTGTCGCCGGTGGCCGCGTCGAGCGTGTTCTGCTCGGAAATGCGGATCTCCGGCCCAACCTTGCCCTCGACGGGATGCGGTCGAACGTAGCCGGTGCCGACCGACGTACTCCGGTAGGTACCGACGACGGACCCGGCCGCTGGAGCGAGACGCACGGTGTCGTTTCGGCCCAGTTCGATTCGGCCGGCACCGAGCAGTTTCTTCAGGCTCTGCTTGAATTCGCGGTAGTCGGCCGTCGAGATGCCGAGTTGACGTGCCAGAGCTTTCGGCTTGAGCGGCGAATAGCTCTTGCTCCCGAGGGCGGCCAGAATCTGTTGATCGAAAGTGTTGTTCATTCTTCTCGTGGTTTATTCGTCATCTCCGTCGTCGGTCGTCCCGTCGGCGGGATTGGTTTGTCGGCCCTTGAACAGCCGTCGATCCAGCGACTGGTTGTACGGCGTCCAGGCCGACTCCTTGTTGTTGTCTTCGCGGATGTCACGCGTGAACGAATGGACCTTCGCATCGAAGTTGTCCAGGTGATGCAGCGCGATCGCTTCCGGCGTCATCGGCAGCTTCGGGCTACCAAACTCGTACGTCCCGTGATGGCTGACGACCAGGTGCTTCAGTCGCAGGAGCAGTTCCTTCGGGAAGGTTGATCCCGTCAGCGTCGCCACCTTCGGCAATTGTTCGTTGATCATCTCGACACCGATGACGAGATGGCCGATCAGTTGGCCCTCGTCGGTGTAGCCGAAGTTCCGCTCGAAACTCAGCTCGCGGACCTTGCCGATGTCGTGCAGAAAGACGCCCATGATGAGCAGATCACGGCTCAGTTCCGGATACAGGCCACACAGCCGATCGGCTCCGTCCATCAGCGTGACGACGTGTTCGAGCAGGCCGCCGACGTAGGCGTGATGGTTGCGGATGCCGGCCGGGCACTTGCAGAACGCCCGGACGAACTCGGCGTCCATGAGGAACACGTCGGCCAGGCAGCGCAGGTGCGGATTGTCGAGCTTGCGCAGATGGGTCCGCAGCCGCTCGAACAGTTTGCCGACATCCTGGGTCGTGTGCGGCAGGAAATCGGCCAGGTCCACCTGCTCCGGAACGATCCGCTCCAGGGCATTCAGGATCATCTGCAAGGCACCCTGAAAGAGCTGCACCTTGCCCTTGATCGCGATGAAGTCGCCGGCCTCGAAGCCCTTGATGAGGCTCTCGGCGGCGTGCCAGAGGCGGGCGCTCATGGCTCCGGTTCGATCGCGTAGTTCCAGTTGCAGGTAGGTGTTCCCGTTCCGGTTGGCACGCAGCTGCTTCTCGGCGACGAGGTAGACCTCCTCGACGGCATCGCCATCGGCCAGTAGCTGGATGAAACGACGACCATTTTCCGGTGCTGTCTTCACCTGAGGACACCCACACAAGAGGACAGGTTCACGGGATACCTCCCGATTAACTCTGCCCTTCATTGTACGGAGGTTCAAGGCGACGGCGGCGGATTTGGGCCGGCATCGCCTTGCGGAAGGGTGGGAGTGTGCGTACTTTGTGGAGGAAGCGAGCAAACGCCGTCTCGACACGGCACCAGATTGAAGCGATTGCGCGCGATTTTCAGGTAGAGCCACTGGCCGAGGGTGGGCACGCCGGGAAGGTAGAGAAACGGAGCCGCCGGCCAGCCCGGGGGCAGGAACCAGGCCAGGTAGCGGATACCGCGAAAGCCGGCCAGCACCTGGCCGCCGGAGGTGATGACGTGCATCTCCTCCAGCAGACGGCCGGCATCGAGCGGCGGCAGGTCGGTCGGAAACGCCTCGGGATGGCGAGCATCGAGGTAGTCCAGTCGGCCGAACCAGTCGAGCCGACGGAGTTGGCGGACGCCCGCCTGACAAAGCGGACATCGGCCGTCGTAGAGGACGCGGATTCGGGACATTGGAAATCCTCCCGGCGAACGTCTGTCAGAGCCGCGCACGCAGCGAGCGCCAGCGAGCGGAGTAAGCGGTGGCGGCGTGTTCGTCAAGGGCGGGAACCGCTTACTCCGCTCGCCTGGCGGCTCGCTGCGTGCGCGGCTCTGACAGATGCTCGCCAGCACACTAACCGCAAAGGGTACGCGGATGACAACTGTTCGGCGACTGCTGGCGTTCGACCTCGGGGCGGAGAGCGGCCGGGCTCTGCTGGGTTTGTTCGACGGTCGGCAGCTCAAACTCCAGGTCGTTCACCGCTTCGCCAACACGCCGGTTCGCATCCTGGACGGCCTGTACTGGGACGTTCTCAGCCTGCATCGCGAGATGGTCCACGGCCTGCGCCTCGCCGCCGGCGAGGGCGGCATCGACAGCATTGGCGTGGACACCTGGGGCGTGGACTTCGGCCTCCTCGGCCGCAATGGCGAACTGCTCGGCAATCCGCGTCACTACCGCGATCCGCACACCGAGGGCGTCATGGAGGCGGCCTTCGAGCGTGTTCCCCGGGCGGAACTCTATCGTCGAACCGGCCTCCAGTTCATGCGTTTCAACTCGCTCTTTCAGCTTCTGGCGATGCAGCGTGATCGGTCCCCGCTCCTCGACGTGGCGACACACCTGCTGTTCATGCCGGACCTGTTTCATTACTTCCTGACCGGCATCAAGGTCAACGAGTACACCGACGCCAGCACCAGCCAGATGCTCGACCCGCGCACGCGCAGCTGGGACGAGAACCTCGTCGGCACGCTTGGCCTGCCGACGCACCTGCTCGGCACACTGGTGCAGCCCGGCACCGTTCTCGGGCCGCTGCGTGCCGGCCTCTGCCAGGAGACGGGGCTCCCTGGCGTGCCGGTCGTCACACCGGGAACGCACGACACGGCGTCGGCCGTCGCGGCGGTGCCGGCGAAGGGCGATTCGTGGGCGTACATCAGCTCGGGGACGTGGTCGCTCATGGGCGTCGAGACGCCGACGCCGGTGATGACCGACGCCGCCCTGGCGTACAACTTCACCAACGAGGGCGGTGTCAACGGTACGACCCGGCTGCTCAAGAACGTCATGGGCCTGTGGCTGGTACAGGAATGCCGGCGTGCCTGGGAGCGGGCGGGCCAGAGCCACAGCTACGAGGACCTCGTCCGCCTGGCAAGCGCGGCGACGCCGTTCGCCGCCCACGTCAACCCGGACGACGAGAGCTTCATCCTGCCGCAGAGTATGCCGGACGCGATCGTCACGGCCTGCCGACGAACCGGCCAGACGCCACCGGATTCGGTCGGCGGCATCGTGCGCTGCGCCCTGGAGAGCCTGGCCCTGAAGTACCGTTGGGTCCTGGAGAAGGCCGAGGAACTGACCGGCAAGCGACGCGACGTGATCCACATCGTCGGCGGCGGCTGTCAGAACGCCCTGCTCTGCCAGCTCACTGCGGATGCCTGCAACCGCGTGGTCCTCGCCGGCCCGGTCGAGGCGACGGCGCTGGGCAACCTGCTCGTCCAGGCGATGGGCCTGGGTCTGCTCGGCTCGATCGCCGAAGGCCGTGAGGTCGTCGGCCGATCGTTCGAGGGCCGTGAGTACACGCCGCGAGAGCCGGGGCGGTGGGACGAGCCGTATGGGCGGTTTGTGAATTTTCTCTGATAATTTATTGACAGTCCACTCATGACAGCATTATCATCACCACATCCTGAGGGTCACCACACCCTGAGGGTCACCACACCCTGAGGGGCACCACACCCTGAGGGTCACCACACCCTGAGGGTCACCACACCCTGAGGGTCACCACACCCTGAGGGTCACC
>CAYYJM010000128.1:14256-17106 GCA_964471755.1 uncultured Alcaligenaceae bacterium | reverse complement strand
GATTCGCATGAGTCTACGATTCTCGAAGAAACACGGCGATCTCGGTTGGTCCGACAATGAACGGGTGTGTGCGCAGTGGCTGAGCGGGCATACGCCGGAACTCCCTGCCAAACAGGCGAATCCTTTTCCCTTGGTTTCGAGCACCTGACAACACTGGGTGAACTGATACCTCGCGGAGTCAGTCACAGCGGAGGCCCGTCGATGCTCCGACGGGAGCGTAGCGAATGTAGGGTGGGCGGGAGCGCCACTGACGCCTGATACGTCCCGAGACCCGCCACAGCGGAGGCCCACCGATGCTCCGACGGGAGCGTAGCGACACCGCAGTTCTCTGAACGGTGTCGTTACGCTCCCGTCGGAGCATCGGTGGGCCTCCGCTGTTCCGGCCTACAGGGGCGATGGGGTGGCGGTGGCGCTCCCGCCCACCCTACATCTCCCTGTCCGCCTTGACAGCCAGGGGCGACAGATGGTTGACGGCGAGGCCGCTGGGTGGTAATCTCCAAACAGTTTCACGGATTTCTCACCACCATCCCCGGCCGCATAATGCCGTCCGATTACGAGTCCGAAACACTGGAGCGCTGTCAGGAAGCGATCGGCTACCGGTTCCGCCAGCCGGAGTTGCTGCGGAACGCGCTGACCCACGCCTCGGGAGCGAATACCCGCCTAGCCTCCAACGAACGGCTCGAATTCCTGGGCGACTCGATCCTTGGCATGATCACCTGCGAGGCCCTCTACCAGCGCTTTCCGGAGTTCCAGGAAGGGGACCTGACCAAGATCAAGTCGGAGGTCGTCTCACGGCGGACCTGTGCGCGCTTCAGCCGGGACCTCAACCTGGGCGATTTCCTCTTCCTCGGTCGGGGAATCCACCACACCGGCAACAACGTCCCGGCCAACATGCTCGCCGACGTGTACGAATCGCTGGTGGCGGCCATCTATCTCGATGGTGGTCTGGAGGTGGTCAAGGCGTTCATCCTGCGCCACCTCGCCCCGGCGATCGAGCTGATCAACGAGGAGACGCACGGCGGCAACTTCAAGTCGCTGCTGCAACAGGTGGCCCAGCGTGAGTTCAACGCCACGCCGCAGTACATTCTGCTCGATGAGAAGGGCCCCGATCACAGCAAGTGCTTCAAGATCGCCGCCCAGATTGACGGCCACACATACCCTGGAGCCTGGGGCCGGAACAAGAAGGAGGCCGAACAGCGGGCCGCCATGAACGCCCTCGCCTCGGTTAACGGCGAGGACATCCCCTTCGCCTGCGATTGATCCGACCTGTCATGCCGATGCCACCCTACGCGCTGCTGTGCTACCAACCCGGATGCCGCCAACCGGCTCGCTTCAAGATCGCCGCGCGCTGGAGTGACGGCCACACCCAGGAACTGAAGACCTACGGCCTGGCGTGCGAGGCGTGCCTGGCGACCTGGTTCCAGCGGGCTCTTGCCCGACAGAAAGTCTGCCGGCTGGCTCGCGGCGAGACACTGGAAGTGCCCGGCATCTTCGAATTGGTTCGCGGCCAGCGCGACCGCGAACGAGTCCGCCGACTCGACCTCGAGCGGGCCCTCTACCGGACGGACCCACCCGAGCAACTCTGTCCATCGTGACTCAGGCGGCCACCGGCGTCGGCACCTCGCGCGTCGCACGCCACCATTCGACCGTCCGTCGCAATCCCGTGAGCAGATCCGTTGTCGGCTCGTACTCCAGATCGGCCCGGGCGGCGCTGATGTCCGCCTGGCTGTGGCGCACGTCGCCGGGACGGGCTCCCACATGCTCTGGAGCGATGTTCGTCCCGAGCAGATTGTTCAGGTAGCCGAGCAGTTGCAGCAGCGTGATTCGCTCCCCACAGGCGATGTTGTACACCTGGCCGCTGACGCCCGGAGCCTCAGCGGCGAGCAGGTTCGCTCGCACCACGTTGCCGACATAGGTGAAGTCGCGCGACTGCATCCCGTCGCCCTGAATGCGTGGCGGCCGACCCTGGCTCAGGGCCTGCAAGAACAGCGGAATCACGGCCGCGTACGGCGAGTCGGGGCTCTGCCGTTCGCCGAAAACGTTGAAGTAGCGCAGCCGAACCGTCTCCAGGCCGTACACCTGGCTGAACGCCACGCAGTAGTGTTCGGCGGCCAGCTTCGACACGGCGTACGGCGACAGTGGCGACGTCATGTCACTCTCGCGCCGCGGCAGCGTCGGGTTATTCCCATACGCGCTCGAACTCGCGGCGTAAACGACACGGCGAACGTCTGCGTCACGGGCGGCGAGCAGAATCTGGAGCGTGCCATCGACGCAGGTCCGATGCGTGGCCAGCGGATTGGCGATGCTGCGCGGCACCGACGCCAGGGCGGCCTGGTGATAGACGACCTCGATGCCGCGCATCGCGCGGGCCACGATGGCCGGGTCGGCGATGTCGCCCTCGACCAGTTCGATTCGTCCGCGAACCGGCTCGAGGTTATCTCGACTGCCGGTGGAGAAGTTGTCCAGCACCCGCACACGCTGACCGCGTTCGAGCAGGGCCGTGACCAGATGAGAGCCGATGAAGCCGGCCCCACCCGTCACCAGGGAGATGGTCATGAGGAGTCCTTTCCATGTTCAGGCGAGCGGCGCGGCGTCAGCCCGCCGGTGGTTTTCCGGGTAAGAACAGGCGGGCTGACGCCGCGCCGCTCGCCAGCGGTCACGCCACGCTGAACTTGCGCCGCAGCGCGTCGAGGTACGTCTTCGACTGCGCCGTCACCTCCCAGGCGTCCGGCCAGAAGCAGAGGTCCACGCACCACCAGTCGTTCGGCACGCCGCAGGCGAGCAGTTCCGGTGTCAGCTGATCGAAGTTCAGCTTGCCGGTGCCGAACGGATTGTGCGTACTCGTGTTGT
>CAYYJM010000128.1:0-14246 GCA_964471755.1 uncultured Alcaligenaceae bacterium | reverse complement strand
GGAGTCGATCAGATGCACGTGGGTGATCTTGCCCTTGAGTTTCTGGAGGAACTCCAGCTCACCGCCGGGCAGCGTCTCCTTCTGACCGGGCTGGTTCGCCGCCTGAACCGCGCACATGTGCGCGTGGCAGGTGTCGTAGAGGACGCCGAAGTTCGCGTTGCCCAGGCCCTTGACGCCATCGACGATGCGCAGCACCTCCGACGGCTTGTTGAACAGGAAGCCCGGCTCGAACTCGAAGCAGACGTTCATGCCGAAGTCGGCCGCGATCTTGCTGCACTTGTCCCAGACCTTGACGATCCGTTCGACGCCCTGCTCGTAGGGCAGGTCCTTGCCGGTCGTCGTGAAGAAGTCCGGCGGCTCGACGCTATCGACGCGGATGGTCTTGATGCCCAGATCGCCGGCGAAGGCCGCGAAGCCGAGGAACGCGGCGACGTACGGCACCGGGTTCTCGTCGAGGATCGACGGCCCGGGCCGTTTGAAGCTCCACAGATCGATGGCGATGCCGGAGAACTCCAGGCCGTGGTCGGCGACTTCCTTCTTGAGCCTGGCCCGGTCGGCCTTGGTCGGATGCGAGACGGGCGTCGGATGGAGGCCAAAGCTGCCCAGCTCGACGCCCTCGTAGCCGAGGTGGTGCAGCTTGTGCAGCACCTCGTGGAAGTCGTTCGTGGGAACGGTCTGGTTGAAGATGTAGGCCCACGAGCCGATGGAGAGTTTCTTTTTAGCCATGATAGTTCGCTCCCAGGTGTCGATTGTTTCAGCGTTTGAATGTCACGGGCCCAGACGATCGCGGTCCTTTGCGGCCCTCGATTCGGTCGAAATGATCGTGGACAAAAGTCGGGTCGAGCTTGGCTGCCTCCGCCAGGGCGGCCGCCCGCTGCCGGCCGGCCTGGAAGATCCAGTAACTCGCCACAGTCAAGGCGAGCGTGACCAGCCCCAGGACGAACACCAGGGTTAGCCCGTCCGCCGCCCCACCGACGGCGGCGAACGATCCGCCGACAAATCCGATCGCCCGCAGCCACGCGAGCAACACCGATTTCAGGCTCATCGGAATCAGGATATTTCGCCCCTGCCCATCATCCAGACAGAGAAAACTGTCCTGCGGAAAGATCGGCAGGAAGTTGACGTGTCCGAAGGAGGTCGCCACGAAGAACAGCCCCGGCACGTGATCGACCTTGCCGTACAATCTCGTGCCGACATACAACATCGAACTTCCCTCCTGCGCTCGGAAACGGTCACTTCCGCTTCTTGTGATCGCCCACGCTCGGCGCGTCGGGGTTGACGTCCGGCCCGAAGTACCGCAGCGTGACCAGCGGCTCCAGCCCCGTGTTCTCGAACACCACACCACCCCGGGCGGCGTCGTGCGTCACGAACACCTCGTCGTCGGTCAGTTCGCCGTAGCGGATCATCGCCGGCGTCTGCAACGGGAACTTGCCCATCTTCCCCGAGCCCTGGACGGTGATGAGCCCGTACGCGCCGTTGTCCTTGATCGTCACCTTGACGCCCGGGTTGATCGTCAGTTCCTTGGCCGAGAAGAGCTGCTTGCCGTGGACGGTGCCGTAGACGATCCAGCGATCGACGTAGCCCTCGCTCGTCGTGTCGGCGACCGGGATCGGCTCCAGGTAGTGGTTGTCCTTGAAGTTCGGATCGACGTTGCCGGCCCAGTCGAGTTGCTCGACGATGAACTCCAGGTCGTTGTGCTTCTCCTTCGGCATGTCCTTGACCAGGAGCGACCACGGCACGACGCGGCCCTCGACCATCGACTGGTACATGCCGAAGACGTCGGAGCCCCACTGCGGCTCGTAGGTGACCAGCGATCCCGGCGCGTGCAGCACGCACGGCGGCACGAGCCAGCCGGTGCCCGGTTGCAGTCGGTACGCCTTGGAGTAGTTCAGGATGCCGTTGTCGCCCTCGTTCCAGCGACGCAGGCAGTTGATGATGTCGTCCTTCGTCGTGCCCGGTTCCAGGCCGAAGAACGTGTAGGGGAAGTTGTTGCCGAGATTGTTCAGCTGCGGCGGGAAGTAGTACGACTCCGGCTTGCCCTGCTGACCGACCTTCGCCGCCTGCTCGTCGGACTGGTGCATGTGATGCGGAATCGGGCCGAGGTTGTCGAAGAACTTGCTGTAGACCGGCCAGCGCTGATACCGATCCCAGATCGGCTTGCCGACCAGGGCGGCCCCCTGGAGGCCGACGGCGTCGGCGAGGGTGAAGACACGCTGGCCGCCGTGGACGACGTAGCTGAAGCCCTCGTCCTCCTGGCGGTTCTCGTTGGCGGCCGGCGTCGTCGAGGCGAACCAGCGTTCGTCGATGCCGCCGCGATGGGCTCCCAGAGCGTAAATGTCCTGCGGGGCCAGCTTGATGCGCCGACCCGGCATGAGGAACGAGCGCGGCACCCAGGTCGGGGCCAGACGCAGGAGGCCCTCGCCGGCTTCCAGGACCTTCTTCACGATGTTGGCATCGACCTTCGCGGTAACTGTCATGCTGCAAAGCTCCTGCGCGTTCGAGTTGGCCGATTCGAGCCGGCCCCGACGCGACGATCTCATTCTCGCCAGGTGTCCGGGCGTACTTATACCGCAGCCACAGAGGCTGGCAAGGAGAAACTTTTCGCCCGAAATATCATGGTCCCCGCTTGGGGTGAATCCCGGTCATGGTAGAATACAGATAAGGATGGTGCCGACCGCGCCGTCAGGACGTCCATCGGCCGCGGTCATCCCGAGGGACTGGGGTTCCCACACCTTCACCTGGGAAGGAGTGCCCATGAGTACGCCCGATGAGATGCTGCCCGGTGGTGTCTCCACTCGTCGCTCGGTCGTTCTGATCGGTTTGAACAACGACTTCGGTCAGCTTCTGGAATCACACTTTCGGGAACACGGCTGGCTCGTCGATCGGGCCGACAACGGGCCGAACGGTCGTTCCCTGGTCCATGAGCGGCGCAGCCGAATGGTCGTCCTGCAACCGGATCTCCCCTGCGAGAGCGGCTGGCTGACCGGGGCCAAGCTGCGTCTGGTGAAGCCGCCTCCGGTCGTGATCTTCGTCGTGGATGAGGCGGACCAGCGTGCTCGACTCCTGGCTCACTTTCTGGGCGCGAGGGTGCAGTTTCGCGAGGACGACACCTTCGGCGGTCTGCCGCTCCTGCTCCCCCGCCCGCAGTTGGCTCTCCCGTAGGTGCCAGTGCGGGCGGGACTTGCTTGATCAGACCGTCACCTCGAAGATGCACTCGATCTCGACGGGGATGTTCCCCGGCAGCGAGCCCATGCCGACGGCGCTGCGTGCGCCGACGCCGGCCTCTTCCCCGAAGACCTCGGCCATCAATTCCGAGAAACCGTTGATCACCTTCGGGTGTTCGGTGAACGCCGGCGTCGCATTGACCATGCCCAGGGTCTTGACCAGGCGCTTGACCTTGTCGAGCGAGCCGAGCGTCTTCTTGACCGTGGCCAGGATGTTCAGACCGACGGCCCGGGCACATTCCTGCCCCTGCTCGGTCTTCAGATCGTCGCCGAGTCGGCCGGTCATCGGCGTCTTCTCGGAAATCTTGCCCGGACCATGACCGGACACGTAGAGCAGGTTGCCGACCAGGACCGCGGTCCTGTATTTCGCCACCGGCGTCGGCGCGGTCGGCAAGGTCAGGTGCAGTTCCTGAAGGCGCTTTTCGGGAGAGGACATCGGCGTCGAACTCCTTGGGGTGATTCGTGGTTACCCCGGTAGTATGCCGACGAGGTGCCTCCGCGACAAGCAGATTGGCGTACGCGCCTTGTCACGGCCGATCGCGGGTGAAACGTCGGCGCTCCTCCGCGTGCAGGACCAGGTCCGCGCACGGCTCGAAGCGTGGCCCGAGTCGTCCGGCCAGGACGCGCAGTTTCTCGACCGCCTGAGGCAGGCCCGTGTCGTCGGCATGGTGCAGCGGCCCGCCGCGGTGCGGAGCCCAGCCGGTGCCCAGGACCATCGCAAGGTCCACGTCCTCGGGCGAAACGGTCAGCCCTTCGCCGACGCAGCGGGCCGCCTCGTTGACCATGAGCAGCACGAGCCGCTCTCGGGCGTCGGCTCGACGAGCCTCCAGCGACAGGCTCGCCAGCGAGCTGGCCGGCTGGCCCTGACGCAGCAGGTTCTCGGCCAGGTGGTTCGGCTTCGGCTTCTTGCCGTGGACGTAGAAGCCCTTGCCCGACTTCTGCCCGAGCCAGCCGTTGGCACGCAGTTGCTCGAACGCATCCGACGGCGGAATGCGCTCACCGAGAATCGGTAGCATCGACCGGGCGACCGCCTCGGCCACGTCGAGGCCGACCGTGTCGAGCAGTTCCAGCGGCCCCATCGGCATGCCGAAGCGGCGCATCTCGGCGTCGATCAGGGCGATGTCGAGCCCCTCGCGGACGAGCAGAACCGCCTCGTTCAGGTACGGCATGAGAATGCGATTGACGACGAAGCCGGGACTGTCCTTGACGCGGATCGGCGTCTTGCCCAGGGCGATGCTCCAGCTCATCAGCCGGGCCAGGCTGGCGTTGCTCGTCGTCGATGTGTGGATCACCTCGACGAGCGGCATCTTGTGGACGGGATTGAAGAAGTGCAGCCCGGCGACCCGCTCCGGCCGTGATACCGCCGCCGCCACGTCGGCGACCCGCAGCGACGACGTGTTCGTCGCCAGCACGCAGTCCGCCCGGGTTCGTGTCTCCAGCTCGCGAAAGAGTTGCCGCTTCACCTCCAGGTTCTCGACGGCCGCCTCGACGACGACCTGAACGGAGTCGAAGCCCTTCCAGTCAATGACGCCCTTGATGGCGGCCAGTCGCCGGAGCGCCTCGTCCCGGGCGATGATGCCGTGTTCGATGGCCTTCTGGAAGAGTTGCTGGATGCGAACCAGGCCGGCCCCGAGCGCCTCGGCGTCGCGTTCCTGAACGATGACCTCGGCTCCGCGCAGGGCGGCCAACTGGGCGATGCCGGCACCCATGACGCCGGCTCCGACGATGCCGACCCGCTGCACGGCCTGATTGTCCGCCGAGGCCAGCTCGGCCGGCACTTTCTGGGCCGCCTCGCGCGCGAAGAACAGACCGATGAGCCGACGACACGGCACGCTCGTCGCCAGATGGCCGGCCGCCTCGCGTTCCCGCTGGAAGCCGGCCTCGACGCCGTCGAGCGTGCCAACGGCGATCGACGCGAACGCCTCGTGGGGCGCTGGCATGTCGTCGGGCACTCTGCCCTGCAAGCGGCGTTCCGTCGCTCGCAGCAGAGTCCGCTTGCCGACCGCGTTCGTCTCCAGGAACCACTGCCGCCAGGATCGGCGATCGGGACGAGTGAGTTGACGCTTACCCTGGGTAATGGCCCGCTTCTGCAGTTCGGCATACTTCAGACGCAGTTCCGTTTCGGTGCGAGCCAGGACATCGGCCAGGCCCCAGCGGAACGCCTCGACGCCCGACAGACGCTTGCCGGAAAGGATCATGACCAGGGCATGTTCCAGGCCGGCGACGTGTGGAAGACGCTGAGTGCCGCCCCAGGCCGGTAGCAGGCCCAGCTGCACCTCGGGGAAGCCGAGTTGCGTGCCGGGTCGATCGAAGGCGAGGCGGTAGTCGCAGGCGAGGACCAGTTCCAGGCCGCCACCGAGACACGCCCCGCTGATGGCGGCGATGGTCGGGCAAGGCAGAGCGGCCAGGCGAGCGAACAGGGCCTGCCCCTGGCGCGACAGTTCGCGAGCGGCCTCCTCATCGCGGATGTCGAGGAACTCACGCAGGTCGGCCCCGGCCAGGAAGCCGGTGTTCTTGCCGCTGCGGATGGTCAGCACCGGCAGCGTCTTCTCCTGCTCGAGCCGGGCCAGGGCGGCGTCGAGATCGCGCAGCACCTGCCGCGTGATCACGTTGACACTGCGGCCGGGCACGTCGAGCTTGAGAAAGGCGCTGCCGTCGCTGTCCTTATCGACGGTCAGGGTCTCGGCCTCGAACAACGCCATCGTGAAGTCCCCCTTCTCGTCACGCCGCTTCGACCAGGGCCGCGCCGCCCTGGCCGCCGCCGATGCAGAGCGTCGCCAGGCCCCAGCGCAGGCCGCGACGACGCAACTCCTTCAGCAGCGTCAGCACCAGTCGGGCCCCCGTCGCGCCGACCGGATGGCCCAGGGCGATCGCTCCGCCGTGGACGTTCATCTTCGCACGGTCCAGCGTGCCGATCGCCGCCTCACGGCCCAGTTCCTTGCGTGCGAACTCCGCCGAGGGGAAGGCCCGCTCGTTGGCCAGTACGACCGCCGCGAACGCCTCGTTCAGTTCGATACGATCGATGGCCGCGAGTGGCATCCCCACCTGGTCGAGCAGTTTCGCCGTCGCGTGGACCGGACCGAGGCCCATGCGCTCCGGTTCGAGGGCGGCCCAGTTGTACGCGCGCAGGTAGCCGAGCGGTCGGCGTCCCTCCGCGCGGGCCTGCTCGCCGGTCATCAGCACGACCGCCGCCGCGCCGTCGGTGATCGCCGATGAGTTGCCGGCCGTCACCGTGCCGTCCTTCTGGAAGACCGGCCGAAGTTTCGCCAGGGCCTCCATCGTCTGGTTGTGTCGGGGGCCGATGTCTTCGCGGATCTCCTGGCCGGCAACGTCAGCCGGGATGGGCACGATCTCCTCGGCGAGGCTGCCGTCCTTCTGAGCGGCCGTCGCCCGCTGGTGGCTCAACAGGGCGTACTCGTCCTGCTCCTGCCGGCTCAGGTGGAATTCGCGGACGAGGATCTCGGCCGTGTCGCCCATGATCAGGCCGGACAGGGCGTCGGTCAGACCAAGCTGCAACGCGGCGATCGGCTTGAAGTGTCTGGGCCTGAAGCCGAGCAGTGCCTTCAGTCGGCTCCACCATCCCTTCGCTCGCTGCAACCGGGTGAACTGCTCGACGGCCTCGTCGTTGTACAGGAGCGGCACCCGGCTCATGGATTCCGCTCCGCCGGCCAGGACGATCCGGGCATCGCCGACGGCGAGCAGGCGCGCCCCGGTGACGATCGCTTCCAGGCCCGAGGCGCAGTTTCGGCCGACAGTATGAGCGATGCGATCCTGGGGCACGCCAGCCTGAACGGCGATCACACGGGCGATGTTCGTCGCCTCGGCCGGCGTCGAGACGTTGCCGATCACGGTCTGATCGACCTGGTCGGGTCGGATGCCAGCTCGATCGAGAGCGGCCCGTGCAGCGATCCGACCGAGAGTGTGAGCCGGCACCTTCGCCAGAGGGCCGAACGCCTTGACGAACGGGGTACGGGCACCATCAAGGATGGCGATGTCGAGCATGGTAAACCCTCTCTCCAAAGGCGAACTCCAAAGGCGAGCCCCCCACGAAAGTGGGGGGAGTTCCAGACGGCAAACTCCCCCCACTTTCGTGGGGGGCTCGCCTGTCGCCGGTTCCCGACGCGGAAACTCCCCCCACTGTCGTGGGGGGCTCGCCTGGCGCCGGGGCTCGCCAGTCGCCGGGAACTCGCCCGGGCTCACGACGGCGAACTCACCGGCTGCTCGATCGGTTCGGCGGGCTTCTCGGCGGGTTGCTCACGCAGTTTCCGACGCATCACCTTGCCCAGGAAGTTTCGCGGCAACTCGGTCGCGATCTCGATCAACCGCGGCCGCTTGTGCTTGCTCAGGTGCTGGACACAGAACGCGTGGACCGCGTCCAGATCGAGCGTCACCCCGGCGTCCGGCACCAGGATCGCCTTGACCAGTTCGCCCTTGTCGATGTCCGGCACACCAATCACGGCCGCGTCGGCCACGCCGGGGACGCCACGGAGAATCTCCTCGACCTCGGCCGGGTAGACCAGGAAGCCCGACGTCTTGATGATGTCGCGCTTGCGATCGACGAGCGTGTAGTAGCCGTCGGCGTCGCGGATGGCCACGTCGCCGGTGTGCAGCCAGCCATCCCGCAGGGCGGCGGCCGTCGCCTCGGGATTGTTCAGGTAGCCCTTCATGACCTGCGGGCCGCGCACGCAGAGTTCGCCCACCTCGCCGGGACCGACCTCCCGGCCGGTGTCCAGGTCGATCAGCTTCGCCTCGGTGTCCGGCATCGGAATGCCGATGGTGCCGGGCTTGACGGGGCCGGCCAGCGGATTGGCGTGCGTCACCGGGCTGGCCTCGGTCAGGCCGTAGCCCTCGATCAGGCCGGCCGCTCCGTGCGACTCGAACTCCTGGCGCACGTCCATCGGCAGGGCCGCCGCCCCGGAGATGACCGCACGGACGAAGGAGAGATCGACCGGCCGGGCACGCATCGCCTCGTTCAGGGCTCGCAGCATGGCCGGCACCGCCGGCATCAGCTCGGGCTTCTGCTGCTCGATGAGGTCCAGCACCGGCTTGACCTCGAACTTCGGGAACAGGTGCAGCGTGCTGGCCGCGGCCCAGGCGGTGAGCATGCCCACGGCCAGGCCGTAACTGTGGAACAGCGGCAGCACGCCGAGAAGCCCCTCGGCACCATCCTGACCATCGCACCAGGCCCGTAGCTGCATCGCGTTGGCGACCAGGTTCCGGTGCGTGAGCATGACCGTCTTGGGCGAGGCCGTCGTGCCGCCGGTCGGAGCCAGGATGGCCACGGCCTCGGCCGGGTCGATCCCGGCGGGCTGATCCAGCGGCTCATGCTCGATCAGCCGATGGTAGCGCGAGAAACGCTCGTCATCGGGCAGCATCAGGAAGCCATTCCGGCGATAGCGCTCCAGGAGGTAGAGCCAGCCCTTCCAGTAGGCCACACGCGAGGAGAGCGAGGTCAAGACGACGTGTTCCAGCGGACTGGTGCCCAGCGAGGGCTTGACCAGCGGCCCGAGCAGGTCGAGAGTGACGACGATGCGACAGGTCGTCTCGACGATCCGGTGGCGCATCTCCTCGGCGACGAACAGGGGACTCAACTGGAGGGCCGACGCTCCGGTCAGCCAGATGGCCTGCAAGGTGGTCAGGTACTCGGGGATGTTCGGCAGCAAGACGCCGACGACGCGACCCGGGCCCGCGCCCAGGTCGCGCAGGGCACCGGCAAGACGACGAGCCTCGGCGGCGAGCATGGCATAGCTCGTCGGTCGGCCATACAGGGTGCAGGCAGCTCGCTCGGGGAACCGCTCTGCGGCGAATTCGAGCAACTCCGATAGCGCGATCTTCGGGTAGGGCACCCAGGAGGGCATGTCACAGGGGAAGCGTGTGAGCCAGGCATTGCGCCAGCCGAGCAGGGCTTCCGGGCTTCTCGTCGGTGGTAACGTCATCGTAGATACCTCCTCGGAATGACTGCAAGGATGCAATCCGGGAACCGGGAGGCAAGGAAAGGATGCGAAGAGGGAGGGCCGAAGGAAATGCGGGCCACAGCCTCGGCTTCCATCTTGCCATAGAATTCTACGCACTGTTTTCGTGTCCGACAATCGATTGTCCTGGTTTCTCCGTGGAAGGAGTCGGTCATGCCGGTCTCGGCCCTGTTTGAAAGTCAGATCCCCGGTATTCCCTGCCGTCGGGGCAAGGTGCGCGACGTGTACGACCTGAAAGACCGGCTCGTGCTGGTGGCCAGTGATCGCGTCAGCGCCTTCGATGTCATCCTGCCGACACCGATTCCCGACAAGGGGCGCATCCTGACGAGTCTGACGCTGTTCTGGCTCGATTTCCTCGGTATCCCGAACCATCTTCTGGAGACCGACCCGGCGAAGATGGGCGAACCGTTCGCCTCGCACGCCGCGGTCCTCGCCGGCCGAACGTGTCTGGTTCGCAAGACACGGGTACTGCCGTTCGAGTGCGTCGCCCGTGGCTACCTCGCCGGCAGTGGCTGGAAGGAGTATCAGCAGCACGGCACCGTCTGCGGGCAGGCTCTGCCGGCGGGCCTCACCCAGGCGGCGAAGCTGCCCGAGCCGATCTTCACACCGGCGACCAAGGCCGAGGTCGGTCATGACGAGAACGTGCCGTTCGAGCGCATGGTCGCTGACCTGGGTGGCGATCTCGCCCTGCTCGTGCGTCAACGCACCCTGGACATCTACCGGCAGGCGTCGGCCCATGCCGCGTCGCGTGGCCTGATCCTGGCTGACACGAAGCTCGAATGGGGCGTGACGCCGACGGGCGAGGTGATCCTGATCGACGAGGTGCTGACGCCGGACAGTTCGCGTTTCTGGCCGGCCGACCAGTGGCGAGCGGGGACGAATCCGCCATCGTTCGACAAGCAGTACCTGCGTGACTGGCTGGCGGCGAACTGGGACCAGCAAGGTGACCCGCCGACGCTGCCCGACGAGGTCGTTGAGCAGACGCGACGGCGTTATCACGAGGCGCACGAGCGGCTGACGGGGCGGAGGCTCTTCATTTAGCCGCCGGCTTGCCGGCGGGGTTTCGCAACGAAGTACCGCGCCAGCTTGCCAGCGGCTAACTGCGCTTACCCGCGCGCGTTCAGCACAACGCCCGGATCGCTGGCCACGTTGATCCAGATGTGGACGTGCGGCGTACCGCGGAAGTACCACACGAACGACGGCCCTTCCAGACGCCAGTTGTCCCACGGCGTCGCCTTGTCACCCAGGCTGCCGGCTCGGTAGAAGATCAGCCGACAGGCTTCCAGGCCACCCTGAGCCTTCAGACACTCGGCGATCTCCTCCTGATCCTCCTTGCGGTACGGCTCGACCAGCGACATCAGCACCTTCTTCAGAGCGTCCTTCTGATCGCTCGACATCTCCTTGACCGGCAGACCGGGAATGACCCCTTCCTTGCCCTTGAAGGCGACGGCCGACTCGGCCGGCAGACGCGGTTGCAGAGCCTTTTCCTTCTGCTTCTCGTCGAACAGCGTGTAGACCTTGTTCGCCTCGACCGCCTGGTGCCAGAAGACGTTGTTCGGGTGGCCGGGCTTCTCGTTGAAACCGCTGGCCGCGTGACCGTGGAAGATCGGGCCACCCAGCGCGACGTGCTTCTCCGTGTTGCCGTCCGCCCGGCAGGTCAGGTGACGACCCGTCATCACCAGCTCGAACTTGTCGCTACCGGGCACGCCGAAGATGGCGATGTTCTGCTGCGCCCCGAAGGTGCCGCCAGCGTCGTCCTTGAGCTGCTTGAGCAGTTTCTGGTGCCAGTCCGGATTGAAGATCCCCTTGAAGACGTCGAAGATGATGCCCTTCTGCTTCGGCGTGAAGAACTTGCTGTCGATCGTCGGCGTGGTGATGTGCCAGTTGTTCGACACGTGCGTGCGGAGCAGGCCGCGGCCGTCCTTGTGGTCCCACGCGAAGCAGATGACCTTCTTCTGCTCGGGGGTGAGCGTCTCATAGAGGGCCTTGACGGCCGTCTCGGCGGCGCTCTTCGGCGACGGCGCGGCATTGGCCCGGCCCGGCAGCAGCAGACCGCCGGCGGTCACCGTGGCGGCGGTGGCTCCCACCGTCTGCAAGAATCCACGCCGGTCCATGCCCTCGGCGCAATCCGGGCATTCGATCCGATCCTGCGACATCACTGGCCTCCTTCAGAGGGTGCGAAACGGAAGGCGATCGGGAGATCCTACTTGGTATCGTGATGACACGCCTCGCAGCGCTGGAACGCCTTCTGCAAGAACGTCCGGGCGTCGTCCATCTTTTTTCCCTGGCCGGCCTCGGCCGCCTGGAGTGCGTGATCGCGCACCTGGCGTGAGTACGTCCGCCAGCGGGCATCGCCGCGGAGGAACTGCACCGCGTTGGCCTCCTCGGCCAGGACGCGAGCCAGGTCGGTTAGCTTCTCCGGGCTCTTGCTGAACTTCGCCTCGTTGTACGCGAAGTCCAGGGCGAGCATCCACGTCTTGACGCTGCCGCCGGCCTTGAAGCCCGGCTGCGGTTTGCTCTCGCCGGGAGCGATCTTCTCCAGGGCGGTCAGCTGGTCGCCGTAGCCCTGAAGTACCGCGCTCGCGGCGGCCAGGTCTTTGGCCCGGCAGGCGGGACCGAGCTTGCGGGCAAGGTCTTCCAGGTGAGCCGTCCCTTTCTGCCAGTCGGGATTGCTCCCCTGAGCGGCAAGCAGGCGGGCGAGTAGATCCAACTCGGGCCCGGACTGGGCCAGCGAGGCCACGTCCTTCTGAGCGAGCCAGTCGCGGGCACCGGCCAGGCTCAACGCGGCCGCCCGACGGAGCGGTTCGGCCCCGGCCACCGGCCTGAATCCCTCGTCGCCGGGAGCCGCCGCCAGCAGGGTCAAGACGAACATCCCGCAGACTCCCAACCGGACGCTCCGCTTCATCATGCCCCTTCTCGCCTCCGTACTCCAGCAGAAAGATTTACCCGGGCGCAAGGTCGCCCCAGGTCCGCATTCCCCGATCGCGGGGCCGTTTCGTATAACAACCCCCGATGGAAGGCGTTGTCTCTCCCTGGGCCGGGTTCGAGAATTTCACGTCGAACCCCTGTTTTGCATGCCCGGTTTGGCTCCCGGATCGGCTAGAATTCGTAATTGTGGTGTTCCTGCCCACTGCCAGCCCCGAGGTTCATCCATCCATGCTCGACGCTGTGATCCTCTCGGACATTCATCTTGGCAGTGATAACTGCCAGGCCCGATCGGTCTGCGAGATGCTCGAACGCATCGACCGCCAGCAGATCGCCACGCGCCAGCTGATCCTCAACGGCGACGTCTTCGACAGCATGGACTTCCGTCGCCTGAAAAGCTCCCACTGGAAGGTTCTGTCGCTGATCCGCAAGCTGTCCGATCGCCTGGAGATTATCTGGCTGTGCGGCAACCACGACGGCTCGGCCGAGATCATCTCGCACCTGCTCGGCGTCGAGGTCCGCGACGACTACGAGTTGCAGAGCGGCAAGGAACGGCTGCTCATCCTGCATGGCCACGTCTTCGATAACTTCCTGGACAACCACCCGATCCTGACCTGGGTCGCCGACTGCGCCTATGCCGCCCTTCAGTGGATCGACCGTTCGCACTACCTGGCCAAGGTCGCCAAGAAGGGGAGCAAGACCTTCCTGCGCTGCGCCAAGAAGATCGAGAACCGTTCGATCGACCTGGCCATTCGGCGCAAGTGTACGATCGCCATCTGCGGCCACACCCACGTCGCGGCGGCGAACACGAACCAGCCGGTTCCCTACTTCAACAGCGGCTGCTGGACCGAGAAGCGGTGCCACTACCTGACGGTGAAGGACGGCGTCGTCGAACTGCACCGGTTCGAGCCCGGTGAGCCGGTCAAGGACGAGGAAACGACCCCGTTGCCCGAGTTGGCCGGGGCGTAAGCGATGTCCGTCGGTGCCACGCTCGCGGTTCACGAGAACCCCAGCACCGGGTGCGGCACGTACGGCTCCTCCAGCCGGGCGATCTCCTCGGCCGACAGGCTCAGTGACAGGGCAGCGACAGCGTCCTCCAGGTGATGCTGCTTCGTCGCGCCGATGATCGGAGCGCTGACGCCGGGCCGCTGGAGCAGCCAGGCGAGCGCGACCCGGGCCATCGGCACGCCACGCCCCCTGGCCACCTCGCCGACCCGCTCGACGATGGTCCGATCGGCCGTCTCGGTCGGCGTGTACATCGCCTTGAGAATCTCGTCGGAGCCGGCCCGTTCGGTACTCGATCGCTCCTCCCAGGGGCGCGTGAGCCGACCGCGAGCCAGCGGACTCCACGGAATGACGCCGACGCCCTGGTCCTGACACAGGGCCAGCATCTCGCGTTCTTCCTCGCGGTAGAGCAGGTTGTAGTGGTTCTGCATCGACACGAAACGCGACCAGCCGTGCCGATCGGCCAGGAAGAGGGCCTTGCAGAACTGCCAGGCGTGCATCGACGACGCGCCGAGATAGCGGACCTTGCCGGCCCGAACGACGGCGTCCAGGGCGGCGAGCGTCTCCTCGATCGGCGTCGTGTAGTCCCAGCGGTGGATCTGGTAGAGATCGACGTAATCGGTGCCGAGCCGACGGAGGCTGGCGTCGATCTCGGTCAGGATCGCTTTGCGGGACAGGCCCTTCGCGTTGGCCCCCGGCCGCATCGGAAAGAAAACCTTCGTCGCGATCACGACCTCGTCGCGTTTGGCAAAGTCGCGCAGAGCCCGGCCGGTGATCTCCTCACTGGTGCCGTCGGAGTAGGAGTTGGACGTGTCGAAGAAGTTGATGCCGGCCTCGATGGCGCGACGAAAGAACGGCCGACTTGTCTCCTCATCGAGGGTCCAGGCGTGGGTGCCACGCTCGGGTATGCCGTAGCTCATGCAGCCCAGGGCGAGACGCGAGACCTTCAGGCCGGTCTTGCCGAGGTTGACGGTGTCCATGCGGGGTCACTCCAAGTCAGGTAGGGCAGCGAATCAGAGCCGCGCACGCAGCGAGGCCGCAGGCCAAGCGGAGTAAGCGCACCACCACCTGCACATCAGGGCGGCGGATGCGTGTCAAGACCTGCACGTCCGGGCCCTGG
>CAYYJM010000127.1:0-17172 GCA_964471755.1 uncultured Alcaligenaceae bacterium | reverse complement strand
TCGGCTCAGCCACCGAAAGCGCCTGCGGGCTTTCGCGCCATCTTCAACGGCAAGGACCTGACCGGCTGGTACGGTCTGAACCCACACGCCGTCGGCAAACTGACCGGCGAGAAGAAGGCGGCGAACCTCAAGCAACAGCGAGCCGATTTCGCCAAACACTGGCGCGTCGAGAACGGCGAACTGGTCAATGACGGCACCGGTCCCTACGCCACGACGGAAGCCGAGTTCGGCGACATGGAATTCCACATCGAATACAAAACCGTTCCCGGTGCCGACAGCGGCATCTATCTGCGCGGCACCCCCCAGGTGCAGATCTGGGACTGGAACCAGAAGTTCAATCCGAAGAATCCAACGCGAAAACCCCATCTCGGCTCCGGCGGTCTGTTCAACAACACGCCCGGAACGCCGGGTCGTGATCCTCAGGTCCACGCCGACAAACCGTTCGGCGAGTGGAATCAGTTCCGCATCCGTCAGCTCGGGGCCCGAACGTGGGTCTGGCTCAACGGCAAGCTCGTCGTGGACGGGGCCGTCATGGAGAATTTCTGGAATCGCTCCCAGCCCCTGCCGGCCCGGGGACCGATCATGCTCCAGACGCACGGAGGCCAGATCCGCTGGCGCAACCTGTTCGTCCGCGATATCGGCCCCGAGGAAGCGAAGGAACTCCTGAAGAGGGCCGACGCGGAATCACGAGCCAATCTCTCGAGGGCGCTCACGCTGCATGCCTCATTCGACAAGGGCCTCGACGCCGACTTTTCAGGCGGCGACAAAACGTGTTACGTTCAGCAGGGGCGCGAACTGGTCCCGGCCAAAGTCAACGACCAGGCCAAAATCGAAGCCAACGCCGGACGATTCGGCGGCGCGTTGCATTTTCCGAAGAAGGGAACGACCCGTCCCTCGTTCAAGGACGGCGGCGTCATCGGCTACAACGCGAAGAGCTGGAGTGCCACCGTTTCCATCTGGCTGCGTTTGAATCCGGATAAGGATCTCGAACCCGGTTACTGCGATCCGGTGCAGATCATCGGCAATGACTCGAAGAAAGGGTACATCTTCCTGGAGTGGTCGAAGGACGAGACACCGCGTTACTTTCGCTATGCCATCCGACCGCTGTTTCACATCTGGAATCCGGACAACAAGCAGTGGCATGAGTTCACGCCCGAGAAGCGGCCGGCTGTCCAGGTCGAGCGTGCGCCGTTCTCTCGTGAGAAGTGGACGCACGTTGTTTTCACCATCGAGAATCTCAACGACAAGAAGACACCGCCACGCGGCAAGCTGTATCTCGATGGCAAGCTGCAAGGCGTGATCGAGAAATGGGATCTGACGTTCGACTGGGACCCGGCGAAGGTTCTCCTCGTACTCGGTGCTTCCTATGTCGGTCATCAGGATGACCTCGCTGTGTTCGATCGAGCGCTGACGGACGCCGAGGTCGAGCGGGTCTACCACCTCAAGGACGGCATCCGCGAGTTGTATCCGCCGAAGTAATCCGCACCGTCGCGTCGGGCTCACGCCTCGGCCCTCTCCGCCGGGCTGCGCCGTCCAAACCGAAGGTACAGTGCCGGCATCAGGAAAAGGTTCAGCACCGTCGATGTGATCAACCCGCCGAGGATGACCACCGCAAGCGGGTACTCCACCTCGTGGCCCGGCTTCTGACCTGCCAGCACCAGCGGTAGCAGAGCCAGGCCCGTCGCCAGGGCCGTCATCAGGATCGGTGCCAATCGCTCCTCCGAGCCGCGCCGCACCAGGTCCGTCCCGAACGACTCCCCCTCGGCGTCCTCCAGGTGGCGGTAATGGCTGACGAGGAGGATGCCGTTGCGGGCGGCGATGCCCAGCACGGTGACGAAGCCAACGAGTGATCCCAGTGACAGAACACCGCCAGTCAACAGGACGCCGACGCCGCCGCCGACCAGGGCGAACGGCAGTGTAAACGCCACGATCAGCGTCAGACGCGGCGATCGGAAATCGGAGTAGATGACCAGGAGTACGCCGAAGACCGCCAGTCCCGCCAACCAGAACAGCCGCCGGTTCGCTTCGCGCCGGACGGTCTCCTCGCCAAGGAACTCCGGATGATAGCCTGCCTCGAACGGCAGGGCGCGAACCTTCTGCTCCACCTCACCCGCAACGGCCTCAAGGTCGCGGCCCTGCACGTTACAGGTGATGTCCAGCCGCCGCGACGCCGCCTCGCGTTTGATCTCGTTCGGCATCGGTACGATCATCACGTCGGCCACCTCGCGCAGACGGACCTGCACCCCGGCCGGCGTGTCGATCGGCAGCGATTGCAGCGCCGTGATGTCGTCCCGGCAAGCTGGCACACCCCAGACGATCACGTCGAATCGCTTCTGCCCCTCGTAGACCTCGCCGGCCTTGGTGCCGCGCAGGAGCGTCGTCGTCGCCCGGCGAACGTGGCCCGGCGTCAGCCCGTAGCGCTCGGCTGCCTCGGGTCGCAGGCGCACTTCCACCTGCGGTAACAGCACCTGCGATTCGACCTTGAGATTCGTCACGCCAGCGATCCCGGCCATGACCTTCTCGACCTCCTTCGCCTGGCCGCGCAGCTTCTCCAGGTCCGGCCCAAACAACCGGACGACGATGCTGTAACTCGTCCCCGAGACGACCTCCTTGCTCCGCTCTTTTAGATACGTCTGCACGTCGCAGTACATGCCGGGGTAGCCGTCCATCGCCGTCTGGATCTTCCGCAACGTGCCGTGGTAGTCCACGCTCGGGTCGATGCTGATCCACAGCTCGGTGAAGTTCGGTCCGTACACCTCGTCGGCGACCTCGGCCCGGCCAATGTGCGAGCCGAAGTTGCGCACGCCGTCGATGGACAGTAACTCCTTGCTCGCCAGGAGGGTCATGCGGTCCATCTCCTCGACTGACGTGCCCGGCTTGGTGATGAAGTGCATCAGGAAGTCCGTCTCCTGGAACTCGGGCAGAAACTCGGCCCCGAAGCGCGTCGCCGCCGCCCCGCTCAGGGCGAACGCCGCCACGATGATGCCCAGCGCGGCGTACGGCCGACCGATCAGCCCCTGCAGCACCGATCTGTATCCCCGCCGCAGCCAGCGGGCCAGCGGTGCCTCGGTCGCTTCCAGCCGACTCCCCGCCAGGAGCAGGTACGACAGCGCCGGCGTCACCGTCAGCGCCACGGCCAGCGACGCCAGGATCGCCAGGATGTACGCCAGGGCCAGCGGCCGAAAGAACGCCCCGGCGATGCCGTCGAGGAAGAAGATCGGCAGAAAGACGATGATGACAATGAGCGTCGCGAAGACGACCGCGCTGCGCACTTCGAGCGACGCATCGAGGACGACGCGGAACGCTGACGCCGGGTTGCCAGCCGCCCGGTTGAGACGCAAACGCCGGACGATGTTTTCCACGTCGATGATCGCGTCATCGACGACCTCGCCCAGGGCGATCACCAACCCGGCGATGACCATCGTGTTGAGCGTCACGCCGAACCCGGTCAGCACGACCACGGCCGCCACGAGCGACAGCGGGATGGCCGTCAGGCTGATGAGCGCCGTCCGCCAGTCGAACAGGAACAGAATGAGAACGACGACGACCAGGACGCAGCCAATCAGCAGGGCGTGACCCAAATTGTCGATCGCCCGTTCGATGAACGTCGCCGGCCGGAAGATGGTCGGATCGACCTCGACGCCGATGAGCCCAGGCTCCAGATCCTTCAGGGCCGCCTCAACTCGCCGGGTCACTTCCAGCGTGTTCCCTTCCGGCTGCTTCTCGACGATCAGCAACAGGCCCGGCCCGCCGTTGATGATCGCATCGCCGATCGGTGGCGGCGAACCGATTTCGACCCGGGCCACGTCTCCGATCCGGATCGGAGCGTTGCCCTGAAAGGCGACCACGGTTCGGACCAGGTCGTTCGGATCGATTACCATCGACCGGTGCCGTACAGCGAGTCGCTGGTTCGGCTTGTCGAGGTAGCCGCCTGACTCGAGTACGGTCGCGTCCTGGGCCGCTCGCACCACCTGGTCGATCGTCACTCCCGAGGCCCGCAGTCGGTCCGGATCGACGAGTACCTGGTACTGGCGATCGCGCTGGCCCCAGATGGCGACGTTCGCCACGCCGGGAACCGACATCAGCTTTGGCCGGATCGTCCACAGAGTCAGAACGGTCAGGTCGCGCTGCGTCAATACCTTCGACGATAGCCCGATCTTCAGCACCCGGCTCAGCGACGACAGCGGCTGGAGGATCACCGGTGGCCGGGCGACCACCGGTAGTCGAACCGCCTCGGACGCGACCCGTTCCTGCACATACTGGCGGACCTTGTGGATGTCCGTCCCCTCCTCAAAGAGGAGGACGACCGACGACAGACCCAGCACCGACTTCGATCGGAGTGTCTTCAGCCCTGGCGTTCCGTTCAGAGCATTCTCCAGGGGCACGCTGATCAGGCTCTCGACTTCGTCGGTGGAAAGGCCGAGTGCCTCGGTCTGGATCTCGACTCTGGGCGGGGCGAATTCGGGAAACACGTCGAGCGGAGCGGTTCGCAGCGTGCGGAACCCGTAGGCCAGCAGTAGCCCACACAGCGCGAGGACGACGATTCGTCCCCGGACGGACGACGCGATCAACCAGCTCAACATGGCGGCCTCACTTGATGAACCCGGTTTCCGCGCCGAACAACTCCTGGGCTCCCGCGGTGACAACCGCGCTGCCTGCGGCCGGCCCGCTTGCCAGGATGGCGAAATCGACCAGCCGGTCGTCCGTCCCCTTCAGCGCCAGCGTATAACGCACGACGACGCGCCGCCGGGCGTATCGGTTCGATCCGACTTTTTCGTAGACCCACGTGTTCCCGTGAATGTCGAACACGACCGCCGACCACGGCACCACCCGCCCCTCCGTCTCGTCCGCCAACGGCACGGTCACCGCCAGACGTTGTCCGGGCGTCAAGGTCCCACTTCGGTTCGGCATCTCGTAGAAGACATCGACCGTCGAGGCGAGCGGATTCGCCGAGGGGGGCGCGGTCACCGGCGTCGCCGAGCCGTAACTGCTCGCGTGGTGGCCCGACAGTTTCCGCACCTCGACGGTCGCCGTTCGATCCACGTCGTCCACGTCGCCGACCGGCAGTGCCACGCGGACCCAGACCGTCGAGAGATCGACGACCTCGAACAGGGGGGCACCGCTCGGGACCGTCTGGCCCGGCAGAGCGGAGACGACGCGCAAGATGCCGTCCTCCGGGGCACCGATCGCCAGCGGCGTCGGCGTACCGCCCTCCCCCTCGCCGATCGCCCGGGCCAGCGTCGCCCGCCGGGCCGTGGCTGCTTCGAGCGTTCGAGTCGCGACGTGGTGAGCCGTCTGGGCCTCGTCTACCTGTCGCTGGCTACCGGCCCCCTCACGCTGGACGCGCTTCGCCCGGTCCAGGGCCGTCCGGGCCAGGGTGAGTTGCGCCCTGGCCGTGTTCATCTGCCCGTCCGCGTCTACCAGCGCCGCCGACACCGTGGCCCGCCCTTCGGGGGTCAGGAGCGGCAGCAGCAGCACGACCGTCTGGCCCAACTTGAGCGCCGACCCGACCGCCGGCAGGCCCTCCTTCGGAGCCTTGAGCGTGCCGCCCAGCGGGGCCGAGACGAGGACGGTCTTGCCGACTGGAGCTGCCACCTCGCCGCCGTAGACGCGCGCCCGTCGGACCGGCCGCAGTTCCACACTGGCAACCGTCAGCCCGAGCCGCTCCTCCGCCTGGTCGGTCAGTGTCACGACGTTGAGGTCATCCTCCTTGATGATCTTCGGGACGGTCGCTGCCGGTGGCGGCTTCCCCGGTCCGGAGTGAGTGGGCCTGTTCGCGACGAGCCACCACACCCCGACCGCGACCGCCACCGTGGCCGCGAGCGTGAGGAGGACGGAAACGGACTGCTGGAGATACTTCATGGTGCGGATTTCTCCCTGGCGGGACTTGGCAATTCCTCGTCCTGGACGCGACCAGGCCTGGGGAGCGTCTCCTCGCCGGATTCGCTTTTCTTCGCGTCGTCCGGCTGAGCGGTGGTCGGATTGGTCAGGCCAGGTGGGGCGAGCCGGCGTCCGACACTCCGCTCCAGTTCCGCCCAGAACCGGCGCAGGTCGGCGACGAGCTGCGCCTCGCGAAGGTAATTATCGAGCAGTTGCTTCGTCGTCTCCAGCATGATGAAGATGGTGACGTTCCCCTCCTGGTAACCGGACTTGGCCCGTCCGATCGCGGCCTGAACCTCGGGCCGGACCTTGGTGCGCAGCACGACGAGTTCCGCGCACGCCTGACGGTACTGCAGGTAGGAGCGCTGGACGTCGAGGATGATCTGGTACAGGACCGTCTCCCGGTTGCGGATCGCCCGCTCCAGTTCAAACTCGGCCCGGGAGATGCCGCCCTGGTTCCAGTTGAACACCGGCACGGTAAAGCGTAAAGCCGGGCCGAACTCGTGCCCGGTGCGCCGGCCGGCGGTCGCATCCAGGATGCCGAGCAGGCGTACCCAGCCGAGGCGGGCGAACCGCAGCCGGGCCTCCGCGGCCGCGATCGCCTCGCCGGTCGCCTGGGCATCCGGACGATCGCGCATCGCCTCCTCGGCCAGAGCGTTGGGCGAGAACTCCAGGCAGGCCGGCTCCGGCAGGGGGCTCAGCCGCAGGGTACATCGCAGTGGGCCGAGCCCCAGCAGGTTGCGCAGCCGTTCCTCGGCGACTGGCACGTCGTAGGCGATGCGGGCCGCATCCTGCCGGGCCTGCAAGGAATCGATCCGGGCCGTCGCCGCTTCCTGCTCGGAGATGTCGCCAGCCTTGAGCCGCTTCTCGGACAGGTCAGCAATCCGGCCCCGGAGCGACACCGACTCGGCGGCGACCTGCACGCGCGCCTGGGCCAGCAGCACGTCGGCGTAGGCCTGGCGAACGTCGCGCACCAGGTCCAGACCGGCCTGCATCAGTCGCTCGGCCGTCCGGTTGGTTTCGTGCCAGGCCGACTTGACCCGGATCGGACGCAGCCAGATCGCCTCGATCGGCAGATCGAGCAGATACCGAAACGGTTTGTCCGGGGCCTGGAAGTAGTAGAGGAACTCCGGATTGGGGAGTAGCCCAGCCTGGATCAGGTCGCTCTGGAACAGACCGAGATCGACGAGCAGTTCCTTGAAAGCGGCGTTGTTCCACAGGGCGATGACGATCGCCTCATCCTCGGTCAGGCCGTCGTCCAGCGAGGTGCCCGGAGGAAAGACGATCTGCTCCGGTGGCAGGGAACCGGGAATCGTCTGACCCATGCGGCAGGCCAGGTCCTGGCCGATGACGCCTCGATCCAGGGCCAGCGGCGTATGGTAGCAGCCGGCAAGGGTGAGCAGGAAGCCCATGAGGAGGGCTGTCCGGAGGAGAGCCCGTCTGCGAACTGGTTGTCGCCATCGCATGCGGTTGTTCCTGTCCCTGACCCCGCGCTCGCCGTCATCTGATTGCCCTCATCCGGTTATCGGCCTGTACGGATTGTACGCATCAGGAGATCTGTGCGGATGAGGAAGAATGTGCCGTCGGGGGCCGGGCGGTCGTTTGTGTGATCTTCGACGCCATCATCCCCACGGCCGCCACAGGTCAAGGGGAGCCGACGTCTCCTCGTCCGGGGCCGATCCGGTCCGGACGCCCCGGCCGTCGAGCCGTGAGACGAGGTAACGCAGCGCATCCAGTGCGTGGTTGTGTTTTGGAATCGGCTCCTCGGTGGGGCCGTCGTCGCCGGAGTAGCGGTAGAGTTGGCCCTCGCTGACCAGATTGGGGCAGGTCGGCACCAGGATCTTCAGCCGACCGCTCCGCAACCGGGCTGCGACGGCGGCGATGCCGACACTCACCGCGTTCGAGCCGGCCAGGACGACCAGGCCGGCCCGGCGCAACTCCTCGCGCTCCGACCGTCCGCTCGGGTCGGCGTACCAGATCACCTCGCCCAGTTTCGCCAGGGCCACGGCATGCTCGCTCACTGGTATCTGCGGCGCATAGCGTTCGCCGAGAATCCACAGCACGTCGTCGCGATCGACGACGCCCCAGACCGCCGCGAACGGATTCCGCCAGCCGAAGTCGATGCCGCCGACGCGCCGACCAGCCGGTGAGGCCATCTCCAGAACCAGGGCCTGCTCCCAGTCGGGATAGACCCGACCGACCAGGGCGAGGAAGTCGGCCTCGTACTCCTGACGCACCCAGTCGTCGCCGAGGGCGCGCCGTTCCTCGGCGATGAATTCCGGTGCGATGCGCGGACACTCCCGCCAGGTGATCCGGAAGCGCCGCCACGGCCCGGAGCCGATCCACTCGCGATAGAACCAACCCCGACACCCCGCCGGTGTACTCAGCGCGACGAGCCGGCCCTGACTGACCGCGAGCATGGGACGGACGCCGCGGTAGAGCGTCTCCGGAATGCGTGAAGCCTCGTCGAGCAGGAGCAGACGTACGCCGCTGAACGCCCGGATGGTCGCCTCGCGCCCGGGCAGACAGACGACGCGTGAGCCATTGGCCAGTTCCAGACGATGCTGCGAACGGGCGAGTGCGCGCGTGGGTGGGCCGAGGGCCTGGTACGCCTGGACGATCTTGCGATACAGTTCCTCGCTCTGCCGCAGCGACGGCGCGACGACCAGGACGAGCGCTCCCCCCGGCGCGAACAGGGCAGTGTGCAGGGCCAGGGCGGCGGCCACGGTCGATTTGCCGGCCTGACGCGAGCAGTTCAGCAGAATCTGGCGATCCGGGCAGAACAGAACGTCTCGCTGCCACGGGTCCGGTGTCCGTCCCAGGGCCCGAAAGACGGATGCCGAATCGATCGCCAGTGCGAGCAGGGAGGTGAGTTTCATACCGGCCAGGCTACCGCGACCGCCTGGGATGTGGGCAGGGGAAAATCATCTCGTCCACCTCAGATCCCGCTCAACTGGCCGATATACGAGCTGTACAGGCGGAAGATGGTGACGACGAGAAGGACGGCGACGGTGAGCCAGATGCCGTAGCCGGCCAGGGCGGTCAGGGTGGCCAGTCGTCGGCCGGCCTCGTCGTGGTAGTGTTCGGCCTGCTTCGCCATCACCTCGCTGATCTGGCCAGTCTCCTCGGCGACGGCGAGGATGTGCTGGAACTCCTCGGGAAACAACTGCGTCTGGGTCAGGATCGCGGTCACGTCCTGGCCCGATCGGGTGGCCGACTTCATCCGGTCGGCCTGGGCCTGCCAGGCGGGATTGCCGGTCGCCTGGAAACTGAGCTGCAACGCCTTGCCGATCGACAGGCCCGTCTCATGCGTTAGCCGCAGAGCGGTGCAGAATCGCGCCAGTGCGAGCGTTTGCAAACAGGGTCCGATGGCCGGCAGACGCAGCAGGAAGCCGTACAGGGCCACGCCGCCGGTCGGTCCGCGCGTGGCGATCCAGTACACGACAAGGAGAGCCAGGGCGATCCCGCCGACGACGGCCAGGAAGATCGCCGCTCCGCTGGCACCATACAGGCCCAGGCCGAGCGGATCGTACGCCGGCTGTCCTGGCCCCCGCAGGTCCGCGATGATGCCCAGGAAGTAGATCAGCACGGTGATCACGACGACGGCCGCCACGAGTTGGAAGAGCGGCCAGGTGATCCGTGCGAGGAAGGCGTGCCAGAGTTGCTGTTGGCGAACGAAGTGCGTCTCCAGGTCGCCGAACACCTCGGCAAGCATCCCGGTCGACTCGCCGACCGAGACGAGCGCGATCATCAGCGCCGGCAGGCAGGCCTTTTCCTTCTTGAGGGCGGCGGACAGGTCGGCTCCCGCTTCGAGTTGGCGCAGCACCCGCTCGCACAGGGCCCAGGCGGGAGTGCCCTTTTTGGCCAGGTGCCGGAAAGCGTCGTGAACGGTCAGGCCCGAGGAGAGATAATGGCGTAGACTCCGGCACAGAGGGATCAGTGCGGATACAGACAGTCGCGACGAGGAAATCATGCTCGGCTCTCCGCTCGGCCTTACCCGGCCCTGCTGCGATTGTACGACCTGATGAGACGGCCCCCAGGTGGTTGTTTCTCGGGACTGGCTCGTCTATGGATAGGGAGACGGCTGGACGGACCGAGGCAATCCGCCCGAGGGAACCGGGATGAACCAGGGGCAGAAACAACCCAGACAGCTCGAGGGACAGGTGCGGCTCTTTCCGTTGCCGGACCTGGTGCTGTTTCCGGGTGTCCACCAACCGCTGCACATCTTCGAGCCACGCTACCAGCAACTGATGACCGACAGCCTGGCCGCTGATCGTCAGTTCGCGATGGCGGTTCTCCGGCCCGGTTGGGAGCGGGACTATGATCGTCGTCCGCCCATCTATTCGGCGGTCTGCGTCGGAGAGATCCGCAACGAGGAGCGTTTCGCCGATGGCCGCTACAATCTCGTCTTGCGCGGTCTGCGGCGGGGCATCATCCTGGAAGAGATGCCACACGATCGCCTCTATCGGGTGGCTCAGGTGCGCTGGCTGGAGGACATTCCGGTCAGCGATCCGTGCCGCCAGGCGGAACTGACCCGGCGGTTGGAGCAGGGCTTGCTCGACTGGGCAAGCAACCACTGCGACGGCGAGGAGCCCGTGCGGCAACTGCTGGATGCGAACCTGTCGCCGGGCTCGCTCTGTGACGTGCTGGGTTTCGTCCTGCCGATGCCGCTGGAGACGCAAGTGGAACTGCTCGGTCAGCCGTACGTTGAGTCACGACTTCGCCAGGTTCTGGCCTACCTCGAAGACCAATCCGACCTCCAGGAATGCCGGGACTCACGGGTCTACCCTCCCGAGTTCAGTCTCAACTGAACACCTGTCGCCCTGGCTTCCGCCATCGATTTGATCGTTACAATCTGTCGATTTTAACGAACCGGACGACTTTACCGCGCACAGGCCACAATTCCGGTCAGGATCACCCCCTACCCGCTTTGCAGACGCAATCGCTCCGATTAAGGTAAAGATGGATCGGAAAACGTCCGGGGACAACCGGACGTCAGCGAGGGCATTCCAGGCGCTCCGGCACGGTGTCGGAGCGAGCGCGAGGCCATACCGTCCATTTCCGAACATCCCGTCCGTGGGATAAGGAGTACGCACAATGAGACCCGCGAAGGTCGCGTTGTGGGGTTGCGCGCTGCTGGCGCTGGTGTGGGCCAGCCCGGCGCAGGCGGCCTGGAACAATGTGTTTCAGGTCTGCTGCAACAGCTGTCAGCAATCGACGATTGCCGCTTCCCCCTTCACCTCGAACGGCCCGCAACCGGGTCAGCAAAACTGCACGACACGCTACATCCAGCGGTCCTGCTACCAGCCCGTGACAACGTACCGAAGGTCGTTCTACGTGGAGCCGGTCACCACCTTCAAGACCAGTTTCTTCTACGAGCCGGTGACCAGCTATCGCATGAGTTGCAAGTTCGATCCCTGCACCTGCCGCTACCAGCAGGTGGCGACACCCTGCACGAGCTTCCGACTGCGTCAGCAGACCTGCCCGGTGACGAGCTACCTGCAGCGTTCCTGCCTGCAACCGGTCACGACGTACCAGCAGATGAACTATTACGTTCCGGAAACGACCTGCTGTAACACGACGATCGGCGCGCCAATCCCGGCTCTGCCGCCGGGCGCGATGATGGGACCCGGGGCCGGTCCGGGGCCAGGGCAAGGACTGGGACAGGGATTCGGCCAGGGACCGGGACCGGGGCCAGGGATCAGCAGCGACATGCCGCCAGGCGTTGGCGAACAGCGCATCCCCGGCGGAGCGATGCCGCCGATGAACAGCGGTTCCGGGATTCCGGGCGTCGGCGAGGAACGGCTGATGCCCAGCGGTGGCGGTGCCAGCTACGAACGAAACTACTCCAACCCGAAGTTCGGCACCCCCTACCCGACGCCTTCTGCTCCGGCCATCCCGGTTACGCCGATGCCGTCGGCCCGGATTCGACTGGACCGGACGGCCTCGCTGAATGGCGTCAACGTTCGTGGTCAGCTCGTCAGTGCCGCGCAGCAGCCGCTGCACGGCACGCGGGTGCTGTTTGTCAGCGCCGACCAGGATCGTTTACAAGTCGGAGCCACGACGGGGAATGATGGTCGCTTCGACCTCAACCTCGCCTCGGGCAACTGGCTCGTCTACACGCCGGGCCTGGATGGTAAACCGCGCTTCAACCAGAAGGTCTACGTCCAGGGCAACACCCCGCGTAGTGTCCTGCTGGTCAGTCATAGCCGCTGATCCGCTGAACCATCGACCGCTGGCGACGAGCCCTGCTCACGCCGGCGGTTTTGTTTTTGGCGTTCGACATCCGACCCGGAACCGGTTACCCTCCCTGCATCCATCCGGTTCCGCTCTCATGGAGTTCGCCATGCGCTGGTTCCTGCTCGCGTTCCTCGTTCTGGGTTCGACCATGCCCCTGCACGCTGGCACGTTCGTCTACGTCTCGATGGCTCCCGAACAGAAGATCCAGGTCTACCGCCTCGATCCACAGGATGGCAAGCTGACCGCCGTGGAGGCCGTCGCCGTCGATGGCACGCCCGGTTCGCTCACCCTCGATCCGAAGCAGAAGTACCTGTTCGCCTCCCTGCGATCGACGAGCAAACTGGCCAGCTTTCAGGTCGATCCCGCGACCGGCAAACTGACGCCGCTGAACGCCGTGTCGCTGCCCCGAGGCGAGAACGCCACCTTCGTCAAGACCGACAACACCGGGCGCTGGCTCGTGACCGCCTCGTACGCTGCGGGGAAGGTCGTCGTCCACGCCATCGAGCCGGACGGCAAGTTGAAGACGCCGGCCATCCAGACCATCGCGACGGCGAAGACGGCTCACAATGTCGCCATCGACCGCGACAACCAGCTGGTCTTTGTGCCGCACGTCACGCCGAATGCCGTCTTCCAGTTCAAGCTCGACCCGACGACCGGCAAGCTCACCGCTGCCGGCCAGGCGAAGGGCGGCACGGCGGAGGCTGGTCCGCGTCACCTGGCCTTCCACCCGACGCGGCCGTTGGCGTTCACGTCGGACGAAACCGGCAGCAGCATCACGGCCTACGCGTTCGAGCCGGGCAAGGGCTTGACGCCGACGCAGACACTCTCGACGCTGCCGGCCGACTTCAAGCGACCGAACACGACGGCCGAGGTCAAGGTGCATCCCAGCGGCAAGTTCGTCTGGGTGTCGAACCGGGGTCACGAGAGCCTGGCCGGCTTCGCCATCGACGGCGAGACGGGCCGACTGACCGCCCTGGGACAGACGCCGACGGAGAAGACGCCGCGCTCGTTCGAGATCGATCCGTCGGGCCACTGGCTCTTCGGAGCCGGCGAGGGCAACGGCAAGCTGGCCGTCTTCGCGATCGGCGGTGACGGCCAGCTGACACGCCGACACACGCTCGACGTGGGCAAGAGCCTGACGTGGGTGCTGGCCGTCCGACTGGGCGAGTGACCTCGACGCGAAGGAGAAGCGGTGGTGAAGATCGTCATCCATCCGCCGGTCGATCCGGCCCGGCTGGACCGTCTGCGTACCGTGGCCGGTCCTGCCGTGATCGTCAATGCCACGGACGCGAACGCGGCCCTGGCCGAGATGGCCGAGACGGACGCATTCCTCGGCAAGATCACGCCGCCGCTGCTGGCAGCCGCCCGGAATCTGCGCTGGGTGCAGTCGTTCACTGCCAGCCTGGAACATTACGTCTTCGCCGACCTGGTCGCCCATCCGTGTACGCTGACGAACATGCGCGGCCTCTTCTCCGATGTGATCGCCGAGCAGGTCTTCGGCTATCTTCTCTGTTTCACGCGCAACCTGCACCACTACGTCCGGAACCAGGCGGTCGCGAAGTGGGAGCCGGTCGGCGGCGAGGTCGCCCGGATCGATTTTGCCGCGGGTCCGGGCGTGGTCAATCCGATCGATCGGCGGCACGGCCATCTCGGCGGCTCGACCCTGGGCATCGTCGGCCTGGGTGGCATCGGCCGCGAGGTGGCCCGGATCGGCCTCGCCTTCGGCATGGAAACTCTGGCCCTCGACCCGGCTCTGACGGAGGCCCCGGCGAACGTTCGGAGGGTGGCTTCTCTGCCGGATCTGCTGGCCGCCAGCGACTTCGTGGTCATCGCGGCTCCGCACACTCCGGCGACGGAGCGATTGTTTCGCCGTGAGCAGTTTCGGCAGATGAAGCCGACCGCGTACCTGGTCAACGTCGGACGCGGCGCGATCGTCGATCTGGCCGACCTGGTCGCCGCCCTCGACGCCGGCGAGTTGGCCGGGGCTGCCCTGGATGTGTTCGAGAAGGAGCCACTGCCGCCAGAGCATCCGTTGTGGAAGCGCGACAACGTCCTGCTCACTCCGCACGTCGCCGGCTACTCGCCGCGCATCGCGGAGCGGCACCTGGCCCTGCTGATCGACAATGTCGGCCGATTCGTCCGGGGCGAACCGCTGCGAAACGTCGTCAACAAGGCTCTGTGGTTCTGAACAGGTCCATGCCCGGGCTACGGCCTCAGGACCCCCAGCGGAAGACGCTCAGCAGGTTGGCGTAGTCGTCCGTCCAGACGCCCAGCGACGACCGTGTTTGCAGGGGTGCCCACCGATTCCGGGTCGAGTCGTCCACAAGCAGATCGAGCTGGAACGGCAGAAGCCCGAGATCCTCCTCACGCTCACCGATGACAACCCAGTTACAGCTGTAGATCTCCCAGTTCTCGTCCGCGTCGCCATGACTGACGATCCCGACCAGGCCGGCCTTCTGGCACAGATTGCCCAGGATCGGTTCCAGATCCAACCAGCGGTTGGCGATGTTGAAGATCAGGATGCCTCCCGGCGCGAGCTTGCTCCGGTAGAGGTCCACGGCCTCGTGCGTCAGCAGATGGAGCGGAATGGCGTCCGAGGTGAACGCATCGATGACGATGATGTCGTAGCCGTGATCGGGAGCCTTCTTGATCTCCTGCCGGCCGTCGCCCAGGACGATGTCCACCTTGACGCCGCGCTTCTCGGCATCGCGCAGGAAGGTGAAGTACTCCGGGTCCAGGGCCACTTCCTTGACGACCGGATCGATGTCGTACAACGTCATCTCCCAGCCGGGCCGGGCGTAAGCGCCCAGGGTGCCCGTGCCGACGCCGATGATGCCGATCCTGACCGGCCGATCGGACGCAGAGCGGCCCTGGAAGATGTCGCCAATCGGCCCGGTTTCGTGGAAGTACGACAGCGCCTCGTCGCGGGAATCCGTGTGCAGAGTGCCGTCTGGCTCACGGACGTTGAGGCACTGCACGCCGTGCGTCGTGGTGCCGTGCAGCATCTTGTGGTAGGTGAAGGTGATCCCGTCCCGGTTCGTCCACTTCTCGGCCAGGATCGTGAAGGTGCCGAAGAAGTTCCGCTCGCGCTTGAGGATGTTCGTCTCGATGGCGACCCAGTAGCCCGTGTCCTGAGTGGCTCGCCTCTCCTGATGGTCCAGTTGATTGGCCAGGAAGCGGCCCAGCGGCTGCCAGCGAGCGGAGAGATTCTTCTCCACCCAGGTTCGGGCCTCATGAGCCTGGACGTAGACGCGAGCCAGGAACAGGGCGGTCAGCAAGACACCCACCAGTACGCCGAAGCCGGCCACGACCCAGGAATCGGCCTGAGCCCAGCCACGCTCCTTGCTCTCGCCCGGCCAGGGCAGCAGCAACAGCATCGCCGCAACCATCAGCGGATACTCGACGATGCGATCGAAGACGACCGGAGCCAGCAGGGCGTTGAACATGCCGCCCAGCACGCCACCCAGCGACATGAGCAGAAAGAACTCGGTCAGGTAGCGGGCCTGCGGTCGCGTCCGGGCCAGCTCTCCGTGACAGACCATTGCCACCACGAACAGGACCGCGACGTGCAGCAGGATCCGCTCGAATTCCTGAAGCTGAAAGAACCGCTCCAGCTCCGCCTCGAAGGCGATGGCCAGCCCGGCCATCGGAGCCAGCACGACCATCAGAATGTGGATCGATTGCGGCGACCGGAAGCAGCCGCCGACCAGGATGCCGACCAGGGCGAACGTCAGCAGATGACGTAGATTGAAGTAGCTGAACGAGGTGTTCAGCACTCCCTGCGTGTAGTAGTAGACGTGGGCCAGGCTGCCCTTGAACAGATCGAACTCGTTCGTCTCGGAAGGGACGACGACGACACTGGTGCTGACCAGCCAGCCGGCCAGGACCACCGGCAGCAGAAGAAAGACGCTCAGGCTCAACCACAGAGGCAAGCGGCTAAAGACGAAGATGAAGCTGGCCAGGTAGACCGTCAGCGGCAGAATCCAGAGCAGCGGCACGGCGGCGATGTCGGTCGTCAGATGCGTCGTGCAGCCGATCATCACGCTCGACGGGACGAAGGCCAGCAGCACCCAGCGGATACGGTCGAACCAGGTCGGAATTCGTCCTTCCTCGTCCGGATTGGCCGGGGTTTCCGTCGCCGGAGCCTCCTTCGGAGAGCGTGAGCGGATCGCCAGCCAGGCACAGACGAGAATGAGCAGGGCCATGCCGGCGTAGCCGAAGGCCCACCACAGGGCCTGCGTCTTCAGCCAGAGTTGCGGCTCGACCAGGGCAGGGTAGAGCAGCAACGCTCCCATGCTGCCGGCGTTGCTGGCTCCGTAGAGAAAGTACGGATCTTTCGCGTCTCGATGCGTCGTGCCGGCGAACCACGTCTGCAACAGCGGAGCCGTGGTCGAGACGACGAAGAAGGGTAGGCCGGCGACCAGAAACAGAGTCGTCAGCAGCCAGGGCACCGGATTCGTCTGGCTGGGAGCCCAGACCTGATCGGCGATGGTGCCGACATCGAACCGGAGCAGAAACAGCGGAGCCAGCGGCAACAGCAGAACGATGGCGTGGATCAATACCTGCTGACCGAGACTTCGCAGCAGAGCCAGGCCGTGAGCGTAGGCGTAGCCAGCCAGTAGCAGGGCCTGGAAGAAGACCATGACGCCCGACGGAACGCGGAAGAAGGCCGAGCCATCGCGTTCCACCGGGACGGTGCCGAGAACGCATTTGCCGGGGTCGTCCGACGTGAGCCCCAGGTTCGGGTAGTTCATCACCGGGTGGGTCTTGGGGGGCACGGCGACAATGCGCAAGGCCCGGATCTCGCCCGGCGCCACGCGGTCGAGGCCACGGGTGACGTCGGTGAGCAGGAAGGTCCCTTCTTGCGGACCGTCCCAATCGACGGTGCTGGCCAGAGCTGGCGGTTCCGGCCGGGGCCGGACCGGGATCGGCTCGAAGCACGAGATCTCCGGGTCGCGATAGACCATCTCGGGACCGATTTCGGCGTCGTAGTAGTAGAGGCCCATGCCGTTGGGCGGGCGCTTGACCGCGTGCCAGCGGTCCCAGCCCTCC
>CAYYJM010000126.1:0-17489 GCA_964471755.1 uncultured Alcaligenaceae bacterium | reverse complement strand
GTTCGGGTAGAGGAACAGCCAGAAGCGCTGGCCCTTGAGTACGGGCGACGTCAGGAAGGGATCGACGACGCCGATGGACTCGGCCTCCGCGCTGGCCCTGCCGGCCACGAGGCCGACGTGCTGGCCGGGCAGCAGGTCTTCGGCCGCCTCGACGGGTGCGACGGCGACATGGATCGCGTCACGGCGTGCGTCGTTCGTGTCGATCAGGTTGCCGACGTCAGGGACGTTCACGGCATCACTTCCTCGGAAGGCTTGAGATCTGAAGGTCGTTGTCCGTCGGCCGAGTTACTGCTGTTCAAATTGTTCCCGGAAGTGTTCGATATGATGGCAGTTTGCGCAAAGCACGATGCACTTCTGGATCTCCCGCAGGACAGTTGCCTGAGAGAAACCGCTCCTCAGCATGTCACCCACATTGAAGTCTTTTTCATCGCCCTCGCGATGATGGAACGTCAGGGCTCGGTAGTCGTTGAATCCACAACGACAGCAAGCCAAAGTCTTCTTGTACTCGATCAGCCACTCCCGGAGTCGGGTAAACCGCTGATGTCGTAAGGCGAGCTTGCACCTTCGGCAGCGGCGGCGACGATACACCCGGGCACCCACGATCCGACAGATCTCGAAGGCTGTTGTGGGCTGCTCCACTTGGCAGTAATCGCAAACCTGAACAAGGTCCGTCTCAGGCATGGCCAGGTCTCTTCAATGTCGGCTGCCGAAAAAGGAAGGGTTGGGTTTTGAAAATGGCACAACCCCTGAGTATCTCAGGGGTTGTACAGTCGGGCTGACAAGATTTGAACTTGCGACCTCTTGGTCCCGAACCAAGCGCTCTACCAAGCTGAGCTACAGCCCGATCAAGTACATTGATCATGTTAGCGACTGGGCCGGTTTTGTCAACGCCACCTGCAACCTCTCTTTCTCGGTGAACACTTGCACAAGCTCGCGTGACCGGGTAGAACGGGCGAAAGGATCAACCGTCACCCTGGGCCGAGGCCGCCCATGCTCGCCAAGCTCCGCACTCATGCGCTCGTCGGCATCGACGCCGTGCCCGTCGAGGTCGAGGTGGACATCGCCGCTGGCTTGCCGAAGACCGTTCTCGTCGGCCTGCCCGAACTGGCCGTCAAGGAGAGCATCCACCGCATCGAGCGGGCCCTGGAGAACCTCCGTTACCGCCGACCGCAGGGTCGCACGGTCATCAACCTCGCCCCGGCCGACCTCCGCAAGGACGCCGGCGCGTTCGATCTGCCGATCGCCCTGGGTATCCTCGTGGCCAAGGGGGACCTGCCGGCCGACACCGTGACCGAACTGGCCAGCGTCGGCGAACTGGCCCTGGACGGCACCGTTCGGCCGATCAAGGGAGCCCTGGCCGTCTGCCTGGCGACGAAGCGCGAGGGCATCCGCCGTCTGCTCGTGCCGGCGGCCAACGCCCGCGAGGCGGCCGTCGTCGAGGGCGTCGAGGTTTATCCGATCGCGTCGCTGACCGAGGCGGTCGGCCTGTTAACCGGCAATCTGGAGATCGCCCCCCTGCCCGGCGGCGTCGGCTCCCTGGCGGCGAAGCTCAACTGTTATCCGATCGACTTCGCCGACGTGCGCGGTCAGGAGGCGGCCAAGCGAGCCCTCGTCGTCAGCGCCGCGGGGAGCCACAACCTGCTCATGCTCGGCCCGCCCGGCTCGGGCAAGACGATGCTCGCCCAGCGTCTGCCGACAATCCTGCCGCCGTTGACCCTGACGGAGAGCCTGGAGACATCGCGGATCTACAGCGCGACCGGCCGACTGCCAACGGACGAGCCGCTGCTCTGCACCCGGCCGTTTCGGTCGCCACACCACACGATCAGCGATGCCGGCATGGTCGGTGGCGGCAACCCGCCGGCTCCCGGCGAGATCAGTCTCGCCCATCACGGCGTGCTGTTTCTCGACGAGTTGGCCGAGTTCCACCGCAAGAGTCTAGAGGTGATGCGGCAGCCGCTGGAGGAGGGCCAGGTGACCATCGCCCGGGCACTGACCTCGACGACGTTCCCGGCCCGCTTCGTCCTGATCGCGGCAATGAACCCTTGCCCGTGCGGCTTCCTGGGTGATCCACGGCATCAGTGCAAGTGTACGCCGCCGATCATCGAGCGGTACATGGCCCGCCTCTCCGGGCCAATGCTCGACCGGATCGATCTGCACATCGAGGTGCCGGCGGTGCCGTTTGCGGAACTCTCCGCGAAGGCCGACGGCACGAGCAGCGCCGAGATGCGCCGCCAGGTCGATCAGGCTCGCGACGTCCAGCGGCAGCGTTACGGCCTGGATAGCCACCAGCTCAACAGTCGGATGACGACGCGGCAGCTGCGGAAGTTCTGTGAACTGACAACGGAGGGTCAGGGCCTGATCCGCATGGCGATGGACGAACTGGGCCTGTCGGCACGGGCTCACGATCGCATCCTGCGCGTGGCCCGAACGCTGGCTGATCTGGAGGGAAGCGATCGAATCGAACCGCCACATGTGATGGAGGCGATCGGCTATCGCAGCCTGGATCGCAAGCTCTGGGCGCGGTGAGTGGCCGGTGCTACCATCCCAGGGAGGAGGTACTGGTTGTGCTGACGCGGTTGCACGTTCAGGGATTCAAGAGCCTGCTCGACGTCGAGGTCCGGTTCGGCCCCTTCACCTGCATCGCCGGGGCGAACGGCGTCGGCAAGTCGAACCTGTTCGATGCCCTGCGATTCCTCCACCTCCTGACCCAGTACCCACTCCTGGAGGCGGCCCAGAAGGTGCGGGATGCCGGCGGTCGCACGACGGACCCGTCGGCTCTGTTCACCCGATTCGGACACTACCGCGCCCCGGAGATGCGCTTCACTGCCGACCTCATCGTCGAGCGCGAAGTGAGTGATGATTTCGGAGCCCAGGCGACCGCGGCCATCTCCTCGCTGCGGTACACGGTCGCCCTGGCGCTCGACGAGACCACGGGGCCGTCGCGCTTGAAGCTTGTCGAGGAGTCGCTCGTTCCAATCCCATTGCTCGAAGCCCGACGGTCCCTCGGGTTCTCGGCCCGCAAGGAATTTCTGGCCAGCGCGATCAGCGGCCGGCGGACCAAGCCGTTCATCTCGACGGAACGAAGCGCGAACACCGTCGAGATCACGGTCCATCAGGAAGGGCATGGCGGACGAAAGCTGCCGGCCACCAGTTCCCTCCGGACCGTCGTCGGCGGACTGGCGACGAGCGAGTTTCCGACGATCCTCGCCGTCCACCGCGAATTGGCTTCCTGGCGAACCCTCATGCTGGAACCTTCCGCCATGCGGGCTCCGTCCCGGTATCACGATCCTCGGGTGATCGACGCGCGGGGGGCCAACGTCCCGGCGGTTCTCCATCGCTTACAGCAGGTCGAAGACCACCCCGGGAGGATCTGTGCCGCGGCCGCCAACCAACTGGCCCACCTTCTACAAGACGTGCGCGACCTGCGCCTGGTCCAGGACGACCGGACCGAAACCTGGACCGTCGAGGTCTGTGGACGGGACGGTATCTATCACCCGGCCAGTGCCCTGTCCGACGGAACGCTCCGCTTCCTGGTTCTGACGGTCCTGAGTCTCGATCCGGAAGCCCGTGGGATCATCTGCCTGGAGGAACCGGAGAACGGTATCCACCCGGGCCGGATGGGGGCGATGGTCAAACTCCTCAAAGACATCGCCGTGGACACCGAGTACTCGCTCAACGAGGGAAATCCACTTCGCCAGGTGCTGGTCAATACTCACTCGCCGCGAGTCATCCAGGAGATGCACCGGGACGATCTGATTTATCTGTCGGATGCCTGGGTCAAGCGCGAAGGCCAGGGCGGACGAGTGACCACGGTCCAGGTGCCCCCCAGTACCTGGCGGGCTCGATTGCCCCAGGGGAGAGTGCCCCTGGTTTCGGGTGACTTGATCGACTACCTGGGTAACGCAGCCGATGGCTGGCTGGCAATGGACTACCACGAGTCAGAAAATGGCATCCCCGCTGAGGTACGCCCTGGTCGCTGATGGAACAAGCGACCGGGCGCTCCTGCCCATTATCGACTGGGTGCTACGATCGCATGAGGCCCTGGCGGGCCGCATGCTGGAGTCCCAGCTCGTCAATCCGGGTTTGCTCGCGAGCGATCGCAGCCTGAGGGGGAGTATCGGGTCGGCGCTCCGGCATTTCCAACCCAACCTCCTGTTCGTCCATCGGGACGCCGAGGCGAGCGACCGCGCTACCACGCAGCACCGCGAGGAGGAAATTCGTGAGGCGATGACCGGGCGCGAAGATCTATACATTCCGGTGATCCCGATTCGGATGATGGAAGCGTGGTTGCTCATCGACGTGGCCGCAGTGCGGAGGGCTGCCGACAATCCGAACGGAGAAGTGCCACTGGACCTGCCACGTCTTCGTGACCTGGAGTCCTGCCCTGATCCAAAAACCCTTCTGCATCGACTACTTGAGAAAGCATCGGAGTTGACTGGGCGGCGATTACACAAATTTCAGCGTGACCTGCCCTGGCGGTGTGGACGCATTGCGGAACTGATCGAGGATTTCTCTCCGCTGCAAAAATTATCCGCGTTCCAGCGATTCAGGACTGCTACCCAAGAGGTTCTGGCCCGGTTACTTGAGGGGGAAGATGAACCATGACCCTCGAAGTCGGCAAGTCGTACTACCAGAAGCGCGGCCCATACGGGGCCGTCCGTCGGGTGCTGGCCATCGCTGATGGGAAGGTCGAGTACGAGGTTCTCCACGGGCCGGCGCGGAAGAAGACGCCGCGAGGCACCTGCGGCATGCGCAAGTTCCTCGCCTGGGTCGATGGCGAGTTCACCGGCGAGGATTACCACAGGCTCGACGGTGCCCGGTGCCAGGCCACATTCATCGTGCAGAACGTCGCCGGGGAACCGCTCTTCCGCTGCAGCGAACGCCGGGCTCGGTTCTACCTGCGTAAGGGGTACGCCGTCCGACTGGATGATCGGAATCTGCGCCTGATTGATGACACGACCGAGAAGAAGTTCGCCGAACTCTACGGTGAACGCCTGGGCCCCTTCTTCATGGAAGTGAAGAACGATCGTTGCGTCGTCTGCGGGACGGATCACGATCTGACGAGACACCACGTTGTTCCCAGGCGACACAAGCGGAAACTACCGGAGACAATTCGACGCCGGCTTTCCAACGTCCTGTTCGTCTGTCGGGAGTGCCACGATCGGTATGAAAGCCAACAACTCGTGAGTGACACGTTGGATCCGCATGTCTGGAAACAACACTTCTTCGAGACAATGCGTCCCCAATTCCTTCCCAACGGATGGGACATCCTCCTGGGCTGAAACACAAGCCAGGGGCGTCGCGCTTCCTCGGGGGTGGAGGAAGTGCGACGCCCCTGGGTCACGGGCCGACCCGATTCGGGGAGAGGGGGAGCGGCCAGGCAAGGGGTCACAGGTTCTCGCGCTTTTCCTCCACGGCCGTGCGGATGGATTCGGCCAGCAGGGCCACGTCGAACGGTTTCTTGAAGATCTCGTTGAAACCGTACGCCTTCAACGCTTCGGGCTCGGGCTCATCCTCGCCGGCCATGCCGAGGATGGCGGTAGCCTCGTAGGCTGGGTTGCGGCGCAGATTCTGAGCGATCAGCAACGCCTCGCTGCGGCCCATGGCCATGTCGATGATCATCGTATCGGGGTGGAAACTCTCGGCCTGGATGCCGGCCTCGAAGCCACTGTTGGCCACCTCGAACTTGTAATCCTCGCTCTCCGGCAGCAGTTCCTTGATGCGGTCCAGGAAGAGTTTCTCGGCACCGATGACCAGCACCTTGTGCCAGCCCTCCTCCTCCAACTCTCCCAGGGGCATGTGATGCTCCTTGAGAAAGCGGATAAGTTGCTCACGGGGGATACGGCGATCCTGGCTGCCCGGAATGCGATAACCGCGCAGACGGCCGGAATCGAACCATTTGCTCACCGTCCGGGGCGCGACCTTGCAAATCTTCGCGACCTGGCCAGTGGTAAAGACCTTTTTCATGTCAGCAACACTCCCTCATCCTGTCAATTACCGGAGCCCCCAGTCGGCGCGGGAAGCCGACTCGGACAATGGGCCCCGAGGGGCAGCGACCAATCACAAACTCCATTCCGTGACACCGACCTTGGCCGGTATTCCGGACACCCTGAAGACATTGGAACTGTGCGAGTAAGGATGGCTTCCATCCTCGTTCGGGGGGCAGCTCCAACGACTCCACAGGTTGGGAGTCGATCCGGTGGGACAACGCCTTCTCGCCATGCGAGGTCGGCGGCGGGTAGGCCGGAGAGGGGTCTCCGTCCTGGCTAGTGAAGTAAATCGGCAACCACTCCTACCTCGCTTGATTGAATGACGGCACCGGGGATGGCTTCTACCGATTGACGGCCTTGCTCGTGTTTCGCCTCCCGCCCGGTTTGCCCGAATTCCCACAAACCCACGGCGCAGACCTTCCGCGCTGGTAAGACAACGTGTCCCTGCCCGACAACGTAAGCTGCGGAAATCGAAGAAGACGGTTGGATCTGGCCGACGCGACGTAGCAGTTACTGGGGAGTTGTTCAGCTCGCGTTCCATCCGAATTGTACCGCCAACGACAAGACGATCTTGATTTTTCCGCGGATTCGATTCCAGTGTTCCGACAGTCACAACCGACAGATTCGCCACAATCGATACAACTCTCCCATCCCATTCGCGCCACACCTCAATACAATGCTCAGCGTGGAAACGTCGGCGAGGTGGAAACATGACACGAGCGCACTGGTTCCTCGGCGGACTGTTGGGTTTCATCCCCCTGATCCTCTCCTTACCCGCGGCAGAACCAGCACCACCGGCCTGGAAGGCGGGAGCGGCGAAGGTGGACATCACGCCGCCGACCGGATTCCCCCTGTGGGGCTATGGCGCTCGCAAGGACGCCGGCAGCTCGGGCGTCCGTGATCGACTCCACGCCCGAGCCCTGGTACTGGAAGGAGCCGGCAAACGGATCGCTCTGGTCGGCCTCGACCTGGGCCGGGCTCCGACCCGCGCGTCCTTCGCTCGCATCGAGGTCGGCCTGAAGAACCTCCACATCGACGGCCTCTTCCTCGTCGGCTCGCACACGCATCACGGCCCGGTCCTCGAACTGGACGACTGGCCAACGAAGGAGAAGCCCTACACACGGGAACTGGAGTCAAAACTGATCACGGTCATCACGCAGGCGGCCCGGCGGTTGAGTCCGGCCCGGTGGGCCGTCGGCTCGGTACGCGGCGACTGGAATCGGAACCGGCACTCGAAACGGCCCGACAAACCAGTCGATGACGAACTCCAGGTCCTGCGCGTCGAGGGACTTGACGGCCAATCGATCGCTCACGCGGTTCACTTCGCGGCCCATCCGACGATCCTGCCGGCCCGGCTGCTCGACTTCTCGGCGGACTACCCCGGAGCGCTCTGTCGGGTCGTCGAGAAGGAGACGGGCGTGCCGTGCCTGTTCTTGCAAGGAGCGGCCGGCGACCTTTCGCCACGGGCGCTGAAACATGGCGATGCCGACGGCTTCGGCGAACACCTGGCCGGCGTCGTGCTGAAACGGATCGCCACCATCAAGCCGCAGGCATCCGCTCGGCCGACGCTGGAGGTGGCGACGGAATCGTTCCGTTTCAAGCCGCGTGTCGATCTGACCAACCCGCTCATTTCCCTCGCCTACAACCAGGCGTTCTTCCCGGCCCTGGTCGCGTTCTACGAGCGCGAGTATCGTCCAGACGTTCGACCGCGGATCGATGTCGCGTTGCTTGATGGCCGATTCGGTCTGGTGGGTTTCTCGGGAGAACCGTTCTGCGGCCATTCGCTGAGTCTGAAACGGCGAGCCCGCCTGGAACATCTGTTCGTGATGGGCTACTGCAACGACTACCAGCAGTACTTCCCGACGATCGAGGCGGCGGCCGAGGGCGGCTACGGTGCGGACTTCATCGTCGCCATCGCCGAGGTCGGTGCCGGCGAGCGCATGGCCGACGCGGCCCTGATGCGCCTCTATCGGATGCGCGGCAAGATCGAACCGTGAGGGCCAGCCTTCGCCACCTGCCCCTTGTCTCTGGAGTCAGGCCCATGACACTTCCCCCTGACGACCCAACCCGCTCCTACCTCCCGGAGACGGTCAGCTTCACGCCCGGGACAAACCCGGGCCCGGATCCGCGCACGCCGCCGGGCTACGAGATCCTGGCTGAACTGGGTCGGGGCGGGATGGGCGTCGTCTACCTCGCGCGGGACGCGGCCCTCAACCGGCACGTCGCCCTGAAGATGATCCTGTCCGGGGACCACGCCAGCGAGAGCGAACGGGCGCGGTTCCTGCGCGAGGCTCAGGCGGTCGCCCAACTCCGCCACCCGGGCATCGTCCAGGTGTACGCGGTCGGCGAACACGACGGCCGACCGTTCATGGCCCTCGAATTCTGTGAAGGCGGATCGCTCGACCGACGCCTCCGCGATCGGCCACCGACACCGCGCGAGGCGGCGGAAATGGTGCGTTCCCTGGCTGATGCGGTCCACGCCGCCCACGACGCCGGCATCGTCCACCGAGACCTGAAGCCGGCCAACGTGCTGATCGCCGTGGCTTCGACGCCGGAGCGAATCGACCAGCTCAAGGTCGCCGACTTCGGCCTGGCTCGGCGACTCGACGAGGACGGCGGAACCCGAACCGGGGCGGTGGTCGGCACGCCGGCGTACATGCCGCCCGAGCAGGCGCGAGGCGAGCAGGACCTCGGCCCGTCGGTCGATATCTACGCGCTGGGGGCGGTCCTGTACGCCGCTCTGACCGGCCGGCCGCCCTTTCGCGGAGCGACGCCGGCCGAGACGATTCACCAGGTCCTGACCGACGATCCGGTCCCGGTTCGACGACTGAATCCGGCCGTGCCGCGCGACCTGGAGACGGTCTGTCTGAAGTGCTTGCACAAGGACCCGGCCAGGCGTTATCCCTCGGCGAAGTCCCTGGCCGAAGACCTCGGCCGGGTGCTGGCCGGCGAACCGGTCCTGGCCCGGCCGGTCGGGCCCGTGGAACGGGCGGCGAAGTGGGTACGCCGCAATCCGGCCGTGGCTGCCCTGACGGCGGTGGTGGCACTCGTGCTGGCGGCCGGAGTGACGGCATCGTGGGTCCTGGCCGCCTGGGCGCTGAACGAGGCCAGCCGGGCGGAAGGGAAGGCCCGGGACGAGGCTCGCCAGGCGGGAATCGCCCGGCAGAAGACCACCGAGGCGGCGGACCTCCTCCGTCAGGCGAACGACCAGCTCGCCCGAACGGAGGTGGCCCTCTACGCCGGCCAACTCGGCCGCGCGGCGACCGAGTTTCAGGCTGGCAACGGCCCTCGTGGGTTCGAGATCCTGGGCGATTGCCAGTGGGACCTCCGCCGCGTCGAGTTCCGCCACCTCTGGACGCGGTACAGCAGCCGGCAGACCTTGCTTCACGAGGACTTCGTCACCGAGGTATGCTACAGCCCCGACGGCGGGCGGATCGCCTTCGGCAGCGAGGACAGGTCGGTCCGCGTCCGGGACGCGGTCACCGGCCGGGAGGTCATCGTCCTCGCCGGCCATCGCCAGCCGGTGACCGGGGTGTGCTATAGCCCCGACGGCGGGCGGATCGCCAGCGTCGGCGCGGACGGGGCGGTCAAGGTCTGGAACGCGGCGACCGGCCGGGAAGTCGCCACGCTGACGGTCCATCGGGCAGGCGCGGCCGGCGTGGCGTTCAGCCCGGACGGGACGCGTCTCGCCGCCGGAGGCAGCGACGCCACGGTCCGGGTCTGGGCCGGAGCGGACGCCGTGCTGACCCTTCGTGGACACCGTCGCCGCGTGACCGGAGTGTGCTTCAGTCCGGATGGCCGACGCCTGGCCAGCGCCAGCGCGGACGGCACGGTCAAGGTGTGGGATGCCGCCACCGGCGAACGCCTCCACTCCCTCGACGGTCACGACCGCGGTGCGACCGGGGTGAGCTTCAGCCCGGACGGCCGACGTCTGGTCAGCGCCAGCGTCGGCGGAGCCGTCCGGCTCTGGGACGTGGAGACGGGCCGGGTTGCGAAGGATCTCACCGGCCTCACGAGCGAGTTTCCCCGAGTGTGCTTCAGCCCGGACGGGGCGTACGTCGCCGGCGGCGGGGAGGCGAACCGCTATGGTGAAGTCCGGGTCTGGGACGCGCAGACCAGCCGAGAGGTGCTCGCGTTCCGAGGGCACGGCGGCGCGGTGACCGGACGGCCGCCGCCTGGCCAGCGCCGGCGGCATCACCGTCAAGGTCTGGGATGCCGTCCGAGGCCACGATGTCCTCGCCCTGCGAGGGCACGCCGGCCGGGTGAACGCGGTGGCGATCAGTCCGGACGGCCAGCGCGTCGCTTCCGGCGGGCAGGACCGGTTCGTTCGAGTGTGGGAGGCGACGACCGGCCGGGAGGTCCTTTCCCTCCAGGGGCATGCACTCCCGATAAGCGCCGTGGCGTTCAGCCCGGATGGCGGGCGGATCGCCAGTTGCGGCGGCCGCGTCAACAAGCCCGGCGAGGTCAAGCTCTGGAACGCGGTCACCGGCCGGGAGGTCCTCGCCCTGGCCGGTCTCCCCCGCCCGGTCTCCAGTGTCGCCTTCAGTCCGGACGGCCGTCGCCTCGTCACCGGCGGGTTCGACAACGTGGTCCGGGTGTGGGATGCGGTGGACGGAAGGGAACTTCACGTCCTCCGGGGGCATACGGCGTTCGTCGGCGAGGTGGCGTTCCATCCGGACGGACAGCGGGTCGCCAGCGCCGGCGGGGACAAGACGGTCAAGGTCTGGCTGGATGGCAAGGTGGTCCGCACCCTGGTGGGCCACGATCATGCCCTGAACGGGGTGTGCTTCAGCCCGGACGGCCGAAGCCTGGCCAGTTGGGGGGGTGAGGAGTACCACCCCGGCGAACTCCGGCTGTGGAGCGTCGAGGACGGCCGGGAACTCGCGGCTCTGAAGGGGCACACCGGGGAGGTGTTCGCAGCGTCCTTCAGTCCGGACGGGAAGCGCATCCTGTCCGCCGGCCGGGACGGCGTGGTCAAGGTGTGGGACGTGGCGACCGGGCAGGAGTTGCTCTCCCTGGCCGGCCACGCCGGCGGTGCCACCGCCGTGGCGATCAGCCCGGACGGCTGGCGGTTCGTCAGCGGCGGTGAGGACGCCATCGTCCGAGTGTGGGAGGCTGGCGAAAGCCCGGACCTTCGACCCCTGACGGGGCATGCCGGCGTCGTCACCGGGGTGTGCTTCAGCCCGGACGGGCACCGCCTCGCCAGCGTCGGCACCGACCGGACGGTGCGGGTATGGGACCCGGTCAAGGGACGGGAGTTGCTCACGTGCCGGGGCCACGCGGCCGCCGTGATGGACGTGGCGTTCGACTCCGACGGTGGGCGTGTCTTCGGATGGAATTCCTTCGGTGGGGTCCTCGCCTGGTCGGCCACGACTGGCGAGCCGACCGATCCGACCGACCCGCCGACCAGGCCTCGGCCGCAGTCCGGACAGGTGCCGAGCCCGGACGGCGTGCTGCACGCCGAGCCGCACGGCAACCGTGTCGCCGTCCGCGACACACGGACGGCCGCACCACACGCCTGGCCCTTGCCCGACGCGGTCGAGCGCAAGCGACACCACGCCGTCCGGGCCGCCGCCGCCGAGAAGGAGGAGAAGTGGTTCGCGGTTGCATACCATGTCGGCCGGCTGCTCCTCGACGAGCCGGACGACGCCGATCTGAAACACCGCCGGGACGAGGCGCTCCGGAAGCACGCGGCCAAACCGGATCGCTGACTCGCCCCGGAAGCGCGGGCCAGGAAACGTTCCCTTGCACAACCGGGATGCGAAAGCCTATGCTGGAGGTGGGGACATTCACTTCCACCCGTCCCCAATCCGCCCGCGATCGAACGTAGGAGGGCGAATCATGAGGCTGATCGACTTTCTGACCCAGCGACAGATTCCCCACACGCGCCTGAGCCATCGGCCGGCCTACACGGCCAACCGGATCGCTCAGGTGCTGCACGTGCCCGGCCAGGAGATGGCCAAGACGGTCCTGGTGCGGACCGACCACGGCCACGTCCTGGCCGTGTTGCCATCCACCTGTCTGGTGGACCTCGACGAGTTGCGTCAAATGATCGGCGAGGAACACGCCTGGCTGGCCAGCGAGAGCGAGATCGAGACGCTCTTTCCCGACTGCGAACGGGGTGCCATGCCGCCGTTCGGCAGCCTGTACGACCTGCCCACCCTGGTGGACGAGTCCATGACCGAGGACGACGAGATCGTCTTCGAGGGCGAGACGCATCAGGAGGCCATCCGCATGCGCTTCGCGGACTACCTGGCGGTGGAGCATCCACGCTTCGGCCACTTCGCCAGCCGCAACTGATATCCGTCCGAAGGCCCGGCCGGTTCCTGCCGACCGGGCCTTCACGCTTTTTTCGCGGACAGGACAGGCCCCACGCCCCTATTCATGTCGGTATCCCTTGATCCCGGAGGCGAACCGATGTGTCGAGCGACCCTGTTTCTGGCGATAACCCTGACCGGCGTCCTGTCCGCCCAGGAGAAGCCGCACGTGCTGGCACCGTATACGAAACCGACCCTGATCGCCCATCGCGGCGCGTCGTTCGACGCTCCCGAACACACCCTCACGGCCTACCGCCTGGCCCTGAAGCAGGGGGCCGACTTCGTCGAGCCGGATCTGCAAATCACCCGCGACGGTGTCCTCGTCTGCCTGCACGATGGCAGCCTGGAGCGGACCACGAACGTCGAGCAGGTCTACCCCGACCGGGCGAAGCAGGTCAAGGACCGCAAAACCTGGCCGGTCGCCGATTTCACCCTGGCCGAGATCCAGAAGCTCGACGCCGGCTCGTGGAAGGACGCGCGGTTCGCCGGCGAGCGGGTGCCGACGTTTCAGCAGATGATCGACGTCGTCAAGGGCCGGGCCGGCATCATCCCGGAAACCAAGGCTCCCGACGTCTACGGCAAGCGCGGCCTGGACATGGAAAAGCTCCTCATGGAGACGCTGAAGAAGAACGGCCTCGATGTGCCGGGAGCCGACCCGAAGACGCCGGTCGTCATCCAATCGTTCAGTGTCGAGAGCCTCAAGAAACTTCGCCAGGAACATGGCTGCAAGTTGCCGCTCGTGTTCCTGTTCAGCAGCAAGGACGCGAAGGCAAAGTACGGCACGGTCGCGGGGCTGAAGTTGGTGAAGACGTTCGCCGACGGCATCGCTCCGGACAAGGCCGGCGTGCTGGCTCGACCGGGGATCGTGAAGGACGCCCACGATCTGGGTATGAGCGTGACCGTCTGGACGTTCCACGCCGGCCGAACAGGCAAGTTCGCCGACGTGCGGGCGGAGATGGCCCACTTCCTGCGCGATCTGAAGGTGGACGCGGTCTTCACGGATAATCCGGATCAGTTCCCGCGGAAATGAGACATCCGCCGTTCAGAACAACCCCTCGACCACCTCGCCGCCGCTCGCCCGGAGCGAGAACCCATCCTGGCTGATCGGCGTGCCCGGCGGGATGTCCAGCGCGTGCAGGAGCGTCGCCGTCAGCGCCTCCAGCGATACCGGCCGATCCTTGACGTACGCTGCCTGGGCATCCGACGAGCCGTACACGACACCGCCACGGATGCCGGCCCCGGCAAGCATCGCACTATAGCAACTCGCCCAGTGGTCCCGACCGATCGCCTGGCTTCCCTTGCTGATCCGCGGCGTTCGGCCAAACTCGCCGACCAGGACCACCAGCGTCTCGTCGAGCAGACCGCGAGCGTGCAGATCGTCGAGCAGCGCCGACACCGCCACATCGCAGACCGGCAGCGCCCAGCCGAGGCCGTTCCAGCCCTTGCCGAAGATGTCGATACCCGCGTTACCGTGCATGTCCCACGTTTCGACTGACGCGAACTTGTCACTCGGAGCCAGGCCGCACCAGGCGACGACGCTCACCAGTCGGACGCCCGCCTCGATCAGCCGACGCGCGAACAGCAGATTCTGACCGAGCGGATTTCGGCCGTAACGATCCCGCACGGCGGCCGGCTCACGGTCGATGTCGAACGCGCTGCGAGCGGCCGAGCCGGTCAGCAGATCGACGGCCTTCGCGCGGAACTGCGGCAGCGACGCGGCTCCCGGCAGATCGGAGGCATCGAGTCGGCCGAGCAGCGCCAGGCGATCGCGAATCCGGGCCATGTCGAGGTCGGCCGCCGGGTCGAAGGCCCGAACGCGAAAGTTCGGATGCGCCGGCGTGTCGTCGTGGGTGTTGCCGATGAGCAGCGGCGCATGGGCCATGCCGAGGGTGCCGCCGGTCAGGTAGGTCGGCTCCGGTGGCATCGCTCCACCGCCGAACCGCTGTAGCCAGACGTGCGACGGCATTCCCGGCCCCGCTGGTCGGAGCTTCGACACGATCGCTCCGAAGGACGGCGTCGTCAGCGGCGGCAGTTTCGACGCCCCGGCCAGGAGCATCCGGTTGGCCAGGTCGTGGACCGGCACCGTGTGGCTCATCGACCGGATGACGGCATAGCGATGAGCCCGCTCGGCCAGGCGTGGCATCAGTTCGCCGACGCGGAAGCCGGGCACGCTCGTCGCGATTGCTTTGTAGGGACCGCGTATCTCGCTGGGGCCGTCCGGTTTGGGGTCCCACGAATCAAGCTGGCTCAGCCCGCCGTACTGATAGATGAAGATGCACGACTTCGCCCGGCGCACGGGCTCCTTCGCCGCGAGTAGACGCGGCAGAGTGAGGCCAAGCAGCGGCACGGCTCCAGCTTGCAGAACCTGCCGGCGCGTCGGTCGCCAGGCGGACGGGATCGCGGTCATCGGGCCACTCCTCTCACCAATCATCATCCCACCATTACACCCGAAACGCGGGCGACGGGGGCAGTCAAAATCTGAGCGGATTTCGTCCTTCACGCTGCCGCCCGGCATCCCATTTAGCCGCCGGCTTGCCGGCGGGTATTCGCCGACGAAGACCGCCGGTAAGCCGACAGCTAAATGATGAGGTCCGCCCAGCCGTTACAATCTGTTACTCGACTCCCCGACCTCTACTCGTCATCATGAACCCTGTCTGGATGCTTCGCCCGGGGGAGGCAGTCCGATGTGGGATGTTCGGTTCTGGCTCGCCATCTTCGTGCTGGTCGTCGGCCCGGTCGCGCGAGCCGAGACGCCGGCTCAGGTGCGTCCCCTGCTCGAAAAGCACTGCGCCGCCTGTCACGCCACCCCCGGCAAGGGCAAGGGCGGTCTCGACTACGTCCTCGACGTCAGCCGGCTCGTCGCTCGCGGCCAGGTCCAGCCGGGACGGGCTGGCGCGTCGCCCCTGTGGCAACGCATCGCCGCCGGTGAGATGCCGCCAGCCGGGAAACCGGCGATGACCGAGGCCGAGAAGGCTACCCTCCGGACCTGGATTGACGCCGGCGCGAAGGACTGGAACGCTACCGTCGCCGTCGCCCGACTCTCTCCGGCCGAGATCGCCCGTCTCATCCGGGCCGATCTTGCTTCCATCGACGAGCGCCAGCGCTGCTTCCAGCGTTACGTCAGTCTCGCCCACCTCGCCCCGTTGCCGGATGCGGCCCGGCTGCTGACAACGCATCGCCACGCCCTGAAGAAGCTGGTCAACGCCCTGTCCTGGTCGGCCCGCCTGACACCGCCGACGCCGATCGATCCGGGCAAGCTCGTCTACCGCCTCGACCTGCGCGACTACCGCTGGAACGCCCGCGTCTGGGATCGCCTCGTCTCCCTCTCGCCGTATCCACAGCCGGACGGGTTGAGCGACCTGGCCGTTCTGCCCGGCGACTGGTTCATCGCCACGGCATCGCGGCCGCCGTTCTACTACGACTTCCTGCAAATGCCGCTGACCGAGAAGGCCGTCGAGCGTCTCGTCATGGTCGATACCGCCACGGACCTGGCCGAGGATCGCGTCGTCCGGGCCGGCTTCACCGGCTCCGGCGTCGCCCGGCACAACCGCGTCCTGGAACGTCACGACGCCGCCTTCGGGGCCTACTGGCGCTCGTTCGATTTCCGCGACAATCTCGACCGGCAGAACGTCTTCTCGGCCCCGCTCGGCCCGGCCGGGCGCGGGGTCGGCTTCCAGCACGACGGCGGCGAGATGATCTTCGGCCTGCCCAACGGTCTGCACGGCTATTTCATTGCCGACTCGGCCGGCCGGCGGCTCGACCGGGCTCCGGTCGAGATCGTCAGCGACCCGAAGCGGCCGGATCGGGCCGTCGAGGCCGGCGTCTCCTGCTTCTCGTGCCACACCCAGGGCTACCTGCCCAAGGAGGACCAGATTCGGCCGCGTGTCCTGCGAGACGCGAAGTCGTTCACCGCCGAGGAGCGAACGCAGATCCTGGCGTGGTATCCGCCCTTCTCGCGCTTCAAGGCCCGGCTCGACGAGGACAACGCCCGCTATCGCCAGGCCCTCGAAACGCTCGGTCTGCCGCTCTCCGGCGACGATCCGATCGAGGTCGTCGTCCTCCGTCATGAGGGCGTCGTTGATATGCCGACCGCCGCCGCGGAACTGGGCCTCGCTCCCGACGTGTTCGTGCGTCACCTGTGGGAAACGGAGGCGCTCCGCAAGACCCTGGGAGCGCTGCTCGCCCCGCACGGCAGCGTGCCGCGAATCGTCTGGGAGGAGCAGTACGCCGCCGTCGTCCGCGCCCTGGCGACGAGGCCGACGATCACCGCCGTCGTCCCGGCCATCGGCCACAGCGACGCGATCCGCGCCCTGGCCCTCGGCCCTGGTGATCGCCTCATCACCGGCGGCGAGGATCGCCTGGCCATCGTCTGGAACGCGGTCTCGCTGACACCACTCCGTCGCCTGGAAGGCCACACCGGCGCGGTTGTCGCGGTCGCCTTTCGCAATGAACGCGCGGTGCTGACGGCCTCGCACGATCGCACCGTCCGGTTGTGGGACATCGCCACCGGCCGAGAGGTGCGACGGTTCGTCGGCGCGACCGATCGGTTGCGAGCGCTGGCCGTGACACCGGATAGACAGCGGGTCTTCGCTGCCGGCGACGATGGCGTCATTCGCGGCTGGGACATCGACTCGGGCCGGGAGGTTTATCGGTTCGAGGGGCACGCCGGTAGCGTCCTGGCCCTGGCAGTCGATCCATCGGGCGGTACTCTGGCCTCGACCGGCCGCGATGCGACGATTCGCCGCTGGGAACTGGCCCGCGGCACCGAGATCGCTCGTATCGACCTGGACGACTTGCGGCCGGTGCGAGCCCTGGCATACAGCCACGACGGCACCCGGCTCGCCTTCGGTGGCGAGGATCGCACGGCGAGCGTCATTCACCGGGACGGCAAGCCCCTCTGGCGGACGCCACGCGGCACGAACGTCGTCGTTCAGGTCGCCTTCCTCAGCGATCGCGTGGTGACAGCGTGCAGTCAGTATCGCAGTGAAGCTACCCTGGTCTGCGTGCTGGACGCGCGGACGGGCCGAATCGCGGCGACACTACCAGGCAAGGGCCTGGGTCGGGTCGAGGTGCTGGCCGTCGAGGAACGCGAGGGCCAGTTGCAGGTCGTCATCGCGCAGGGCGAGAAGTTGCGGCGGATGAAGGTTGGCGAGCGGCGCGGCGCCAGCCCGCCGGGTCCTCT
>CAYYJM010000125.1:13418-17494 GCA_964471755.1 uncultured Alcaligenaceae bacterium | reverse complement strand
CTGGACGTGCCGCTTGTGCTTGCGCGCGGCTTCGACCATCAGTTCGCCCTCGCGCGGATTGTGGCAGCACGGCTTCTCGACGTAGACGTCCTTGCCGGCCTCACAGGCCAGGATCGTCGCCGGGGCGTGCCAGTGATTCGGAGCGGCGACGACGAGGATGTTGACCGCCTTGTCGTCGAGGATCCTGCGGAAGTCGCTGACGGTCTTCGGCGTCTTCGGATCCTTGCCGATCTTGCCGATCGCAGTGGCGACCTTGCCGACACGGACGGAATCGACATCGCAGACGTAGCCGACCTCGACGTTGGGCAGGTTGGCAAACCCAGCAGCCAGGGCCCCGCCCCGGCCGCCGGTGCCCATGACGCCGACGATGAGACGTTCGTTGGACCCCTGAGCCCGGGCCGTCGCACTGAGGCCGAGGGACACGGCGGCACTGGCCGCCAGGAAATCGCGTCGATGCATGATGGTTTCTCCGGGAAGGACGGAATGCCACGAGCATACACGAATCCGCTGGCCAATCCAGCGGGCGCATGCCAGAATTCCAAACCTACTGGAGAACGACATCCATGCGAACGCTCTGGATCCTGGCCGCCTCCCTCACCCTCACGTCGTCCCTGTCCGCCGGCCCGCCCGGTCGATGGGAGGCGCGCGGCCCCGGAGCGGGCGGCGGCCTGTTCGAGCCCTGCTACAGCCCTCACAGCCCCGACGAACTCTGGGTCGCCAGCGACATGGGCAGTCTGTTCGTCACCCGCGACGGCGGCGATTCCTGGCAGCGCGTGCCGTTCCAGCAGATCAAGGGCTACAATCGTGGCCCGGTTCGCTTCGCTCGGGATCCGAACATCCTCTGGAGTCTCGATGCCACGCCACGCGACGGCGGCGATGCCATGCGGCCGACACTGAGCCGGGATGGCGGCAAGACCTGGCAGCGCGTCGCCGATCCGGGCTGGGTCGAGAGCAGCAACGCCGGCGAGATCTTCATCGATGCCGAGAACCCGGGCCGTGTCCTCGTCTCCGGCGAGGGGAACCAGCTCTTCTTCGCGCGCGATGGCCGAACCTTTCGGAGCATCTTCAAGGGGCGGGGCGAAAATCTCCTCCTGGCCGGGGCGGTCTTCGAGGGGGATGAGATCCTCGCCTGCACCTCGCACGATGGCCTGCTGCGGTCAGTCGATGGCGGTCGGACCTGGCAGCGCCATCCGATGGCCGGCTTCCCGCAGGGGCAGGCCGTCTCCGCCTTCGCTGCCGCCGGCACCGGGGCGAAACGCCGACTGTTCCTGGTCACCGTCGAGAACGCCTGGCAGGGCTCGACCGGGTCGGAGGCTGGCGGCTTCAAGGGCGTCTACGTCCTCGATCCGGGAGCGACCCGGTGGGAGAAGCGCGTCAACGGCCTGAATCTGCTCGCCTACTTCCTCGGCACCTCGCCGAAGGATGCCGACGTGGCCTACGTCGCCGGCATGGGCAAGGACGGCCACGTCGGTCCGGCCGTGTGGAAGACGACCGATGGCGGCAAGACCTGGCAGAGCGTCTTCCGCACCGCACGCAACGCCAACGTCGCCATCGGCTGGGCGGGCGATACCGGCCGCTTCGACTGGACCTGGCCGGAATACGCGCTCGGCCTGGGTGTCTCGTCGGGCGATCCGGATCGCGTCGCGGTGACCGATCTCGGCTGCATCCATCAGACGAAGGACGGCGGCAAGACCTGGCGACAGATCTACACGACGCCGGTCACGCCGCGTCAACCGGGCCAACCCGGCCTCCGCGACGACAGCTACATCAGCCGCGGCCTGGAGGTGACCAGCACCTGGGATGTCGCCTGGCTCGGTCGGCACCAGGTCTTCGCCGGCTACTCCGACATCTGCGGCCTCGTCTCCAGCGACGGCGGTAAGGCCTGGACCTGGCCGAAGGGCCACGACGAGAACACCGCCTACCACGTCATCGCTCACCCCGACGGCAAGGCGTACCTCGCCAGCAGCGAGGTTCACGACCTGTACATGTCTACCTACCTGGGAGACGAGAACATCGACACCGGCAAGGGCTGCGTGCGCGTTTCCGCCGACGGCGGCAAAACGTGGAGCGTGCTGAAAGATTTCCAGGCTCCTGTCATCCGCCTGGCAGCTCATCCCCGTCAGCCGAACACGCTCTATGCCTGCGTCGTCCACTCCGGGCGAGGCGGCATCTACCGCACCGAGCAGATCGGCAAGGGGGCCAACGCTCCCTGGGTCCGTCTCGCCGCACCGCCGCGCACGCAGGGACATCCGTACTCGCTGCACGTCCTCGACGATGGTACGCTCGTCTGCACCTATTCGGGTCGGATCGCCCGGGATGCGTTCACGGCGTCGTCGGGCGTCTTCCTCTCGACCGATGGTGGCCGATCATGGCAGGATCGGAGCGATCCGGGCATGACCTTCTGGACGAAGGATCTGGTCATCGATCCGCACGATCGAACGCAGAGTACCTGGTACGTCGGCGTCTTCCACGCCTGGGGCGATGGAGCGCGGGCTGGGCGATCCGGCCTGTATCGGACGACCGATCGTGGCAAAACGTGGGAGCAACTCTTGACCAGCGCCAACGCTCCGTCTGGCGTGCTGAACGTGGAGAGCCTGACGTGTCACCCGACCCGGCGCGGAGAGGCGTACCTGACGACCGAATACGACGGCCTGTGGTGGACCGATGACCTGAACGCGGCCCGGCCGCGCTTCTGGCGGGTGCTGACGTATCCGTTCGCGCACCCGACACGGGTGTTCTTCAATCCACACGTTCCCGGCGAGATCTGGGTGACGAACTTCGGCGGCGGTCTGTACGTTGGGCGCGAAGCCGTCCGCGGGCGCGAATGAATCGTTCCGGAGTGCGCCGCGCAAGCAAGGGAAGAATGGCCCTTGCTTGCGCGGCTGCCCGGCTTTATTCTGGCTTGCGGTTCTGACTTTTTGGACTGCGGCGATTCTTCGCCGCTTTGACTTTCTCACTTCGGAGGAGAATCGCCCAGCAAGTCAGAAAGGAAGAGCGGCGAAGGATCGCCGCAGTCCAAAAAAGTCAGACCAGCCAGAACAAAGCCGGACAACCTCTGGCGCGGCGGACTTCGGTCCAACTATCTGATCGACCGAATCATCTCGAGTCCCCGACACGATGGGATATCCCATGCACTGTGCCTTGCTGGCGTTCGTGCCGTTCGTGTTCTCTGCCGATCCCGATTCCTCGGCAACGGCACCGAAGCCACTGGCGACCCTGGGTTCGCCGCTGTTTCGGGCTCCGCATCGGCTGGCACGAATCGCCTATTCGGCGGACGGCAAGGAACTGGTCGGGGTCGGCGACCTGCCGGGCCAGTTGTGCGTCTGGGACGCCACCACAGGCCGGGCCAAGACCACGGTCGCTCCGTGGGCGACAGGCCGCTATCCCCTCTGGCCCGAGCCCATGCTTCTGTCCGCCGATGGGGTACGCGTGGTTCAGATTTCGGCGATTCCCAGCTTGGTTCTGCAACTGTTCGATCGCGACACGGGCCGGTTGCTGGCCCAGCTGCCCGAGAACCGCCAGTTTTACCCGATCGCTCTCTCGGCGGACGGGAACGCCCTGGCCATCTGCGACGGGGGGAACGTCCTGCTCTGGTCGGTCCCCCTGGCACGTTGTCGCCATCGTCTGGCCGATGGGATCAACGCGCCGTCGCACCTGGCGTTTTCTCGGGATGGAACGATGCTCGCCGTCGGCGGTCGGTCGTCACCGGTTGGGCTTTGGGACGTTCAGACCGGCAGAAAGGGTGCTACGGTCATCCTTGACGAGGACGTGGAATTTCAGGCTTTGGCCTTCGCCCCTGATGGTAAACAACTGCTGGTTGCGAGCAACGTTCACGGGAAGGACGTCGGCACTCTGACGGCCCACGACGTGCGGACGGGGAAGTGCCTTCGCGTCCTGGCCAGCGGCAGGATGGGAAGGTGCCTCCGCGTTAGCCCCGATGGGAAAATGGTGGCCTGGTGCGAATCACCCTGGAAACGCTCGATCCGAGCAGTCGCGAACTGATCCGGCTGAAGTTTCAGAAAAACCTGTCCTATAAACAGATCACGGAACGGACAGGCCTAACCCCAGGACATGTG
>CAYYJM010000125.1:8260-13408 GCA_964471755.1 uncultured Alcaligenaceae bacterium | reverse complement strand
TGCACGAGAGGCGATGACGAGGTTCTCTTGCTCGACTGGCAGACCGGCAAGGAACTCTCTCGCCAGTTGTTCTCCGAAAGCCGGACAGGCGAACTGGCCTTCTCGCCCGATTCGCGAACCCTGGCAGTCATCCGCGGCTGCGTGGTCGAACGAATCGATACCCAAACCGGGAAGCTGGTCCGGCCGGCGGAAATGGTCGATGCCCCGGGACAACTGATCTGGTCGCCCGATGGAACCCGTCTGGCGATGATGGTCGCGGGCGGATCGTTCGGCGTCTGGGATGCGACGACGGGCACGCCTCTATTCCACCGGAATCGAGGCGGCGAGGCTTACACCCCGAGTTGGTCGGCTGACGGAACCGAGCTGTGGGTGCCGACCCGGGCCGGCCTGTCTCGGCTCGACGGCAGGACAGGCAAGGAACTGGGCAAGATCCCGCTGGACGGTCCCGGCACCCTCTACCGTTCGGGGACGCGGATCGCCGGCCTGCGCGGCGGACGACTCCGCTTCCTGGAGATGCCCTCGGGACGTGAGGTTCGTTCCCTGGCGGTGCCGCTGCGGCCGCTGCCGGGCCTCGGCCTCTCGCCCGACGGCAAGATCGTCCTCGGTCACACGACGGGGACCACGATCCGGCGTTACGAGGTCGAGACGGGTGATGAACTGCCGCCGCTGTGGCAGGGTCAGCATCCGCTCGGCTGGCTGGAGGTTCCGGGTGCCGTCCCGCGCCTGGTGGTGGGGACGGGCAGAAGCGTGACGGTCCACGTCGGCGACCCGGGCCAGGAACTGCGGGCCATCTCGATGATGTTGTGTGGCGAGCATGCGCTGAACCTGGCGACGTGGCGCGTCGCCGTGGACGACGAATCCTGGGGACACCTGCACGTCCACGACCTGGCGACCGGAGCGGAACTGGCGACCTTTCCCGCCCCGGCCGACTGGGTCCGGCAGCCGAACGAGCCGACGAGCTGGTTCCGTGGAGCGGCGTTCTCGCCCGATGGTCGGCTGCTGGCCGCCCTGGGTCAGGACCATCGGCTCCACCTGTGGGAGATCACCAGCGGCAGCGAGCTTCGCGTCTGGCCGAAGCCGGCTCTGACCTGGGCTCCGCCGCTCGTCTTCTCGCCCGACAGCCGCAAGCTCGCCGTCGGTGGCTCGCTGCCCACCGTCTGGGACGTCACCGGTCGGCACGGCCAGCCCGCTCCGCAGGCCGACGCTCTGGCCGCTCTCGTCGCCGACCTCAACGCTGACGACGGCCGCAAGGCCAACGCTGCTGTCTGGGCCCTCATCGATGCGAAGGCCGTCGAGCCGCTCCTGCCGACGCCAGCAACGATTGCCCGGGTCAAGACGCTCATCGCCGATCTCGACGCCGACGATTTCGACGTCCGCGACAGGGCCGAGACATCCCTGAAGAGCGAGCCGCAAGCCGAGCAGTTCCTGTGGGCGGCCCTCAAGGCTCGCCCAACTCTCGACGCGAAGAAACGGCTCGAAGCCCTGCTGTCGATCGTCGAGGCCCGGGCGTGGCCCAGGGCGTCGCGCCTCTGTGCCGTCCTCGAACACGTCGGCACGCCGGAAGCTCGACGCTTGCTCGCCGATCTCGCCAAGGGCGACGACGGCTCGCGTCTGACGCACGAGGCTCGGGCGGCGCTCCGTCGGTTGGAAAGGCCCTGACCATGAATCGCAAGCAGGCCATCCGTGAGGCGTTCCGGGCCGCCGTGTTCGCGCGAGACGGCCATCGCTGCGCCATCTGCGGCTGCGCGGCCCGGAAGCTCGACGCCCACCACATCATCGACCGGCACGATCTGCCCAATGGCGGCTACGTCCCGGAGAACGGCATCACCCTCTGTTCCGGCGACGACGAGGGCAACTGCCACTGGAAGGCCGAACGCTGGCACGCGACCGGCACCGCCTACCCCGGCTTCGATCCGCAGAGTCTGTTCGACCGCATCGGCAGCAGCCTCGACCAGGCGATCGAGGCGTCCGCGCGGCTGGAACCGGCGGGCTAATGCCGCGCCGCTCGCCGGGAGGTCGCTCAGTTCGGCGCGATCGTCTCACCGCCATCGGGCGTCTCGGCGGCCGACCAGATCGGATGGTCGGTGTTGGCGGCGATGTGGCGGACGCTGCCGTCCGCGAGACAGATGTTGATGCCGGAAATGCTGATGCCCTGCGACTTCTGCGGGTGGACGTTGTTCACCGGCGGCGACCACTCCGGTGCCAGCATGCAGCGGCACAGCCACGGTTGCGCCTGGGTCCAGGCCGTCGGCACCGATCCGCCTCGGTTGACGAAGCCGGTCCGGGGCCAGTAACCGCTGGCGTACAGGGTTTCCTTGGCCAGACCGTTGGCCCATTGCACGCTCCCCGGATACTGACCGGGACTCAGCGCCGGCGTGAAGTCGTTCGGAATCGTCCGCGGATCAACGCCGTAACCCCACAACGTCGCTCCCGGCCACGAGCCCGTTGCTTCTCGGGACGCGACGGCGTACTTCTCGTTGAAAATGATCGTGTTCGATAGGCCATCGGAGATCTTCGGCAGCCGGGCCCCCTGGTCGCCGAAGACCTGCCAGTTGCCCGAGTAACTGCTCAGGCCCCAGATCGGGTTGGCCGGGTTGGACCAGGGCGGCGTCGGGTTCAACTGCGAAGCTCCACCGCCCCAGTTCTGGACGGCGGTGTTCAGCGTGTACGTCCCATTGCCATAGGTCCGGTCGCCGGGATGCTCGAGGACCTTCAGCGGCTGCGAACGCGAGCCGTCGGGGCCCATTCTGTGCAGATTCTCCTGCTCCACGAAGGGCAGCAGGTGGTAGAAGACCGATCCGGCAGGTCCGTTCGACCCGGCCGGGACGGTGCCGAACATCGGCGGCGTCTTCTGGTGGACGCCCTGGAACGCATGCAGGGCGATGCCCAGTTGCTTGAGGTTGTTCTGACTCTGCGCGCGAGCGGCGGCGTCGCGGACCTTCTGCACGGCCGGCAGCAGCAGACCGATGAGGATGGCAATGATGGCGATGACCACCAGCAGTTCGATCAGCGTGAAACCACGGCGATGACGAGGATGAAACACGAGTGAACCTCCCTGGGTGACGAAACGGTCAAGAACACGGGCGAGACGGGGAGCATCAAGACGCTCCCGGCTCGCCGAAGATTCTGTGGCGCAGCTCGCGTGAGGCGGCAACCATCGCCGCGAGCTTGGCCTCGGCCACGACGGCGGATGCCAGCGGATTGTCAGCAAACGTGGCGAAGCCACAGTCCGGGTTGAGCAGTATCCGCTCGGGCCCAAACAGAGCGATGGCCGATTCCGCTCGCTGGACGATGTCGGCCACCGATTCGACGCCGTCCAGCTTCTGATTGACGACGCCCAGACCGAGCCGGGCCGCCGCCGGCAGATCGCGCAGCACGGCCAGCTCGCCGGCACGCGGCGTGCAGAGTTCCAGGAAAAACGTGCCGATCGGCAGTGTCTGGAACAGCGGCAGGAGCGGACGGTAATCGCCGGCCAGGGCGACGCTCTCATCGCGAGACCAGTTGCCCCGACAGACGTGCAGCGCGAGTCGTTCACGCGGCAGGCCGTCCAGCACGGCGCGGAGCAAACCGCCGGCAAACTCCAGTTCCGGCTCGGCCTCACGCCGTTCGCCCAGGGCTCCGCACATGAAACTCCGCCCCTGCCGTTTGCCGCCGAAGACGACCTCGGTCAGGACCGGCTCGTCGAACTGCACGAGGGCGGCCCCGGCCGCGAGCAGGTCCAGGGCCTCGGCCCGCAGGATGCGAACCACATCCTCGGCCAGGTCCTCGCGGCTGGCGTAGGCCCGATCCGTGACGCACTCCAGCCACATGGTCCGGGTCAGCAGGTACGGCCCCGGCAGGGCGACCTTCACCGGCCGTGTCGTGATCCGCCGTGCGAAGTCCAGTTCGTGGACGGTGAGCGGTGTGGACCGGCGCAGCGGGCCGAAGACGGCCGGATGGCGAACTTCCTCGGCCGGCACGTCCAGGCCGCGTAGTTCCTCGGCGAATTTCTCCGGGTCATCGACATAGGGAAGCAGATCGGTGATCGGAATGAGCTGGCAGTTGTCGAGCCGGGCTCCGACGAAGCTGGCGTAGTTATCGCGGCGCTGTTCGCCATCAGTGACGACATCGACACCGGCTCGTTCCTGGGCGGCGATCGCCAGGCGGACGGCGTCGTCAGCGGTCGCCTGGAACGCAGTCTCGTCCAGTCGGCCTTCGAGGCGTTCGTGCAGGGCTCGCAGCAGCCAGGCCGGTCGCGGCCAGCTGCCGACGCCCATGACCGAGAGTGGAGCGATCGCCGACACGCTGATCGGCGGCAGCGGCGGCGCGGCCAGCGCCGGCCGGGCTGGCACCGAAGCCGGTGCCGATGGGGTCGTCCGACCGGCGAGCGGCCCCTTGCAGACGAGGAAACTGCGCACGTCGCCGCTGCGGGTGGCCGAGATCAGTTCGTTACCGGTGAGCCGGGCCCAGGCGGGAAGATCGACCTCGACGGTCGCGTCGGTGGAGCGGATTTCGAGGATTTGACCACGCTGAAGTGGGTCGAGATGTCGGCGGATAAGCAAGAGAAGACCGTTGCCGCAATCGAGGCTACCGCCATCGAAGCTGCTATCCGGGACGTACGGGTGGCGCTCGACCCATTGCATGATGCGTCGTTCCTCTGCGGCTCAGAAGTAGGGATCGCGCGCAATCGCGATCGGTGTCTTTTTCGGAGCGATCAGGTACGTGGCGGTGCGTTCGACCTTCTTGCCGCGCCGGTCCTGCAACGACAGTTTGGTCGTGAAGCGGATGTCCTCCCGATCCGTGAAGCCAGTGCCCTCGATCTGGAAGTCGAGTAGCCGGAAGCCATTGCGCTGATCGTCGTCGGAGAAGTCGAGCGGCTCGGCGAGCGTCTTCATCTTCGCGGCAGAGACGCCCTTCTTCCAGCTTTGCAGAGCCGATTCGAGCGCGGTTTTCGCACGCTCCATGTCGCTCTGCGTGTGAGGGAGCCCACCGCAGCCCGCCAGGAGCCAAAAGAGAAGCAAGAGCGGCAACTGCCGCCAGCGCGATTGGATCATTTCATCCCCCGCGTCTGGCGGCTCAGTAGGAGATACCCGGCGTGCCGTCGCCGAGGAACTCGACGAGCTTGGCACCACCGACGATGACGGCCCCGGGAACGAGCTTGCTCTCGTC
>CAYYJM010000125.1:0-8250 GCA_964471755.1 uncultured Alcaligenaceae bacterium | reverse complement strand
TCGTCGAGCTTGCGCTTCTTGAAGCAGGGCGAGCAAACGTAGAGGGTGCCACCGGCGGCGGCGAAGTTGGTCAGCAGCTCCTTCAGCGGAGCGAAGCCTTCCTCGTGGACGTTATCGGCGAAGCCCTGCTGGGCCCAGCGAACCCCTTCGGTGCTGAGGAACACGACGGTCTCCTTGTCCGAGGCGACGGCAGCGTTGGCGACGACGAGGGCCACGGTGGCCCGGTCGGTGTTTTCCTTCCCGCAGGTCAGCGAGATGCAGAATTTGCCCGGCATGGCTCAGGTCTCCTTCCGGCGGATGACGTATTCCGGGTGCGACGCGCGGATCAGGGAGTGTCCGGTCATTCGACACCAGGCAGGCAGATCCACAGGGGCGGCGGGGTCGTGGGCTATCACTACCAAGACGGCCCGAGGGGCCATTTTGTTCAAACGTAATCGCAATAACAGAACCAGTTCACCACAGGCCAGCTCGCCGGCATCCCAGAGAGCCTCGTCACTTTCAGCTCCGCTGCTCGGCTCATCGGTGGTCATCGACAAGGCGGGTCGGTCCAGGCACGTCGGCCGGGCCTGGCCGGTGGTTCCCTCGCGTTCCTCGGCAACACGCCAGGCCCGGAGGAAGCATTCACGGCGGTGAACATAGTGTATCAACTCCCGCCGTAGATCGTCCGGGTCGCGGCGCAGACCGAGAGCCAGGCAGGGCAGGCAGCGTGGAGCGTCCTTGAAGCCCAGGGCGACGCTGAAGACGGCTTCATGACCACAATACGGTCGGCCGCACGTCTGACACGCACCGCCCCAGAGCCGTTCCAGCTCCCGCAACGGCAGGGAATCCTCGTCCTCGTCGTCAAGCGTCTCTTGCATGATCGCCTCCCTCGGAATCCCGGCGAGCCCCCCACGAAAGTGGGGGGAGTTTCCGGCGTGGCAGACGGAGAGATGGCGAGCCCCCCACGAAAGTGGGGGGAGTTTCCGCCCTGTAAACTCCCCCCACTTTCGTGGGGGGCTCGCCGGGACTCACACCCGCAGACAGATCTTGCCGAAATGGCTGCCGCTCTCCAGGTGGGCCAGGGCCTGGCGAATCTCCGTGAAGCCGAAGACGCGATCGACGATCGGCTTCAGACGATGTAGCGTGATCGCCCGATTCATCGCCTCGAACAGGTCGCGTGAACCGACGTAGATTCCCTGCACCCGGATGCCCTTCATCAGCACCGGAATCGGATCGACCGTGCCGGCTCCCGTCAGCACGCCGATCAGACTAATCGTGCCGCCCATGCGGACGGCCTTGAAGGACTTCGCCAGGGTGCCGGCTCCGCCGACCTCGACGACCTGATCGACACCGACGCCGCCGGTCAGTTCCTTCGCTCGATCCTCCCAGGCCGGCGTCGTCTTGTAGTTGATCAGACCGCCCGCGCCGCCCAGGCTCGTGACGCGCTGCAACTTCTCGTCACTGCTCGACGTGAGGATCACCCGCGCGCCGGCCAGTGAGGCGAACTGCCAGGCGAACAGCGACACGCCGCCGGTGCCCTGAACCAGGACGGTCTGGCCAGGCTGGAGATTGCCGGCCGCGAAGAGGGCGTTCCAGGCCGTCAGGGCGGCACAGGGAAGCGTGGCCGCCTCCTCGTCGCTGAGGTGGTCGGGAACGACGACGACGCCCTCCTCGGACAGAACCACCTGCTCGGCGAGCTGGCCGGGACCGCCACCCCCGAGCGCGGAGCGCGACCCGGCATCGGTCAGCGGACCCGCCAGCCACCCCGGCATGAAGCAGCCAGCGACCCGCTGACCGACCTTGACGCGGGTCACGCCAGCGCCGACGGCGGCGACCTCGCCGACACCGTCGGACAGCGGCACCATCGGCAGCTTCAGACGCGGATTGTACCGCCCCTGAGCGACCATCAGATCGCGGTAGTTCAGCGACCACGCCTTCATCCGAAGAAGCACCTGGCCCGGTCCCGGTTGCGGGTCGGGCCGATCGACGACGTGCAGGTTTTCCAGACCGAATCCATCGCGCAGTTCGACTGCCTTCATGGTGCTTCCTCCGGGTCAAGGACCAGCGTGGCCGGAGCGGTAAGGCTCCTTCCCATCCAGACTACCAGGGCGAGCAGGGCTGTTTCCACGCGCAGGATGCGCGGACCGAGGCTGACGACTTCCCAGCCCGATGAGCGCGCCCGGCCGACCTCGTCGTCGGTCAGGCCGCCCTCGGGACCGACGGCCAGGAGCAGCGGCCCGGCCGGTTCGAGCAGGCGTTCCGGTGACAGAGGAGTGCCACCGGGATGGGCGAGAATGCGTCGGCCGGGGAACTGGCTGTCGGCGAGCAAGTTCCAGGGAACCAGCGGCTGGATGCGCAGGAGGCGATTGCGACCACACTGCTTGCTCGCCTCGATGACGTGGCGATGGAGCCGGTCGAGTTTCCCCGCACGCGGTTCGACGATGCTGCGCTGGGTTTGGAGTGGAATGTAGTCGGTCACGCCGAGTTCGGTCAGTTTCTCGATCAGCACCTGGCCCCGGTCGCCCTTCGGCAGTGGGGCGGCGGCGATGAGACGGTGCGGAAGCTCCCGTGCCGGCTGGTCGCAGCGCTCGACGTGAAGGACGATCTGTTTCTTGCCGACGTGCGTGATGGTGGCGGGGTACTCCCGGCCATCGTCGTTGAACAGGACGACGGCGTCACCGGGGCGAAGCCGGCAAACGGCGGCGAGGTGATGCGCCTCGGGACCGTCGAGGAGGACCTCGCCCGGTCCCAGGACGGCGTCAACGTGAAATCGCTCGGCCATCGGTCGCTCTCTTGGCCAGTTCCTCTGGACAGCGTGGCGGCTCCTAGCATATGGGAGCCCCTCACGTTCCGGCAAGGATGGATCGCCCGGAGGGAGCGCGCATGGCCACGTCGAACGGCAAGAAGGCACCGGCAGTGCAATCGACCCGTCAGCAACTCGACGAGCTGGACGCGTTGTTACAGCGGATGCTCGCCCTGCCGGTCAACGCGACGGATTCGGCCAGTGCCACGGAAGCAGACGAGGCCGAGGAGCCCGCACCGATACCGACGCCAACGCCGGCTCCCGTCGTGCGAACGCCGACGGAAAGCAGCCCGGTGCTGCCACGCCGGGTCAGTCTGCGGCCTGGCCCGTCCGTCGAGACGCCGGTGCCCACGCCGCCTCCCGCCGAGACACCGACGCCGCTCAGTCCACGCCTGGTTCAGCCGGAACAGGCCGTGCCGGTTCGCGAGGTGACTCCCACTTCCGAGGAAGACGGTGGCGAATGGGTGCCGCTTCGCGGTAGCTGGCAGCCGTCAGCCCAGACCTGGGGCCCGCTGGCCGAGGCGTTCAAGCAACAGCAACAAGGCCAGACGGCCGAGGCGGAACACCCCGCCAGCGCGGAGGCGGGAGTGATCCGGGAAACCGTGACGATCCCCGCGCCGACGACGCCTCCGGTGCCGGCGGTAGAGCAGACGACCCCGCCACCGGAGGAACCGGAGCCGGGCGGGGAGGTTCTCGATAGCAGTGTGGAAGCGATGGCTCGTCTCGAAGCGGCCCGCCGAGCGGCGGCACCACCGACACGGCCGGCCAGCCCGCCACCGTTGCCGGAACTGCCCGCCAGTGCGCCGGAACTGCCACCGCCGGAGGCCACGCCGGTCAGCCTCGGAACCCGAGTGGCCCTGTTTCCGCTGGTCGCCGTGAATGCCGTCTTCGACGTGTCCACCTATCCACTGGGGCCGCTGGGTCGATGGATGCGCGGAAGCGGACGAACGGTCCTGGCCTTCCTGGGCGGCATCTGTCTCGTCGCCTGCTCGGCCCTGCTCGCCATCGACTGGTTCGATTGGACCTTGTAGCGTGAACTATCTATAATCCTGACAGGCTGGGAGCGAACGAACTTCCGGAGGGACGAATCTCTCCCAATCCATTCCCTCCCCTGTCAGGAGTTCAGCACGGCATGAGCAGTACCCCACCTCCCAGTCCCGAAACGCGACCAGATCCGGGGCCGATCCAGCCGATTTCCCCGCTGGCCGCGTTCCTCAGCTATCTGGTCCCCGGACTGGGCCAGGTCTACCAGGGGCGCGTCGGCAAGGGAGTGCTGTTCCTGGCCTGCATCTACACTCTGTTCTTCTACGGCAACGCTCTGGGCAGCGGGAGGGCCACGGTCGGCGACACCACATACCAGGTGGGCGGCGCGGTCTACCTGCCCGACGTCTACGGTCTGCATGCCGATCCGGGCTTTGCCCGGGCTCAGGATCCCCAGCCCGGCGAGGACGGCCCGCCCGGCCCGAGAAAGCCGCAGCGGAACGCCTTCAGCCTCGATCGCCTGACGACGAACCTGTACAGTCGGCCCCAGTTCCTGGGGCAGTTCTGGGTCGGCATCGCCGCCTGGCCGGCGCTCTGGCAGTACTACAAGTTCGGCAACGATCAGACGCATCCCGATCCGACCTTCGGCTTCTACATGCGCGAGCCGTCCGAGCGGGCCATCAACGCCGTGCAGACGACCGGCTCGAAGACGATGGACCTGGGCTGGGTGTTCACCGTCATCGCTGGCGTGCTGAACATCATGATCATCTACGACGCCTTCGCCGGCCCGGCCGTGCCGCGCGCCTTCATGGCTCCGGCCCGGAAGGATACGGCCGGGGCCACGGTTTCCGACGAGGGGCAGCAACCGCTAGACACTCTCCCGGCGAGCGACGCATGACCATTCCTCCACACAACCCGTATCTGTTCGATCTGCCCCTGCTGATCCTCTGCATCAGCCTGGTCTACAGCGCCACGCGCTTCGACGAGTGGGGGCCGATCCTGCGCGAGACGGTTCGCTGGGTGGGCCGACTGGTCGGCTTCCTGGGCGGCATCGGCGTCATTCTCTACCTGACCACCTTCCTGTGAGCCGACCATGAGCGTCGCGGGAGGTTCCCCGGCGTCCGGTCCTGGCGAAGCGTTCCGCTGGCAGGCCCTGTTCCAGCGAAGCGGCGAGGCTCTGTTCGTTCTCAACCGGCACTGTCGGGTTCTCTTCGTCAACACGGCCTGGGAGAAGCTCGTCGGTCTGCCCCTGGTCGAGGTGCGTGGTCGCTTCTGCCGCCGCCCGCGGCCGGTCGGCACGGAGATCGCTGATCCGGAAGAGCGGGAACGGAAAATCCTGGCCCATGCCCTGACGCCGCCACCAGAGGTCCTCGCTGGCCGGAGCGCACGCACTCGTCGTCTGCTGCCTGGTACGCCAGGACAGCCGCGCTGGTGGGAGGTCGAGTTCCTTCCCTTCCGAACTTCAGCCGGCGAACTGCTCGGTATCGTGGGCCGCATCCTGCCGCTCGATGCCGTGGGTTCGACCGCGCCGATGCCGTTGCCGGAACGGTTGATCCTGCTGCGCGAGCGAGCCCTCCAGCGTCCGACCCTCGACGGGTTTGGCAGCTCGACGCCGGCCCTGCGCTGTCTGGCCGAGCAGGTCCGACTGGCGGCCGGTGTCCGGGTGCCGGTGCTGTTCATCGGCGAGGCGGGGACCGGCAAGCAGACACTGGCCCGCATCCTGCATTCCCTTTCGTCCGCGCGCGAGAACGCCCTGGCGTGCGTCGATTGCGAGCGCCTGCCGCTGGGCGTCCTGGCCGATCTTCTGTTCGGGCCGGCGGGCCTGGCGGCGCACGGGATCTCGACCCTCTACCTGCGTGAACCCGGCCGATTGCCGCGAGAGTTGCAGGAGCGTCTGCTTCCGCTCCTGGCTGCCACGACGGGACCGCGTGTGCTGGCCGGATGTCGAGAATCACCCGACGCTCAGGTGAACGCGGGCCGGTTGCTCGAATCGCTGGCCTTCGCACTTCGGCCCTTGACGATCGCCGTGCCGCCCCTGCGGGAGTGCAAGGACGAGTTGCTACGCCGGATCGAGGCCGGTCTGGAGCGTCTGGCCGAGCGCGATGGCAAGCTCGTCGTCGAGGTGAGCGAGGGAGCGCTGGCCCTGCTGCGCGATCATCCCTGGCCGGGGAACGTGCGCGAACTGTTCGAGGTTCTGGTGACGGCGCGTGAGCGGGTCAAGGGCGAACGCATCGAGGCGGACGATCTACCCTTGACGGTGCGTCTGCCGCAGACGTTGCAGCGGACCGCCCGCCCGGCTGTGGCGGGGTCGCTGCCGCTGGACACGCTCTTGCAGGAAACGGAGCGACGGCTCATCGAACTGGCCCTGGAGCGGGCTCGCGGCCACAAGACGCGCGCGGCCGAGTTGCTCGGCATCTGGCGGCAGCGTCTGGTTCGCCGGATGGAGGCGCTGGGCATCCCTGATCCGGACGCGGTGCCACCGGGCGAGATCCAGATGGAGGCCGAGTGACCATGCAGGCACCGCAGATCGTCGTCTTTGAACCGGACGGGCGGGTGCTGTCGCAGGTGCGAGCGCTGGCCGAGGCGGAGGGCTGGTTGCTGCGCGAGGCGAAGACGCCGACGGCGGTGCTGAAGTTCCTGACGCGACCGGGTCCAGCCGCGGTTCTGATCCGTGTCGGTCGGGATCTGGAACGCGAGTTTGGCCTGCTCGAACAGGTGGCCTGGCTCTACCCGAATGCAGCGGCCGTGGTCATCGGTGACAGCGATCATGTCGTGCTGGCGGGCCTTGCCTGGGACCTGGGAGCGAAGGTGGTGCTGATCCCGGCTCCCGAACGGGATCTGCTCCAGGAGACGGTTCGTCGCTTGCTGCACACGGAGGAGACGCCCCATGCTGCCGCTTCTCGATGAGCAGATCTGCACGGCCTGTGGCGACTGCGTGCGAGTCTGTCCGACTCGCTGCCTGGCACAGCGACCGAATGGTCCCTGGCTGCCGCGACCGGGTGACTGCGTCGCCTGCGGCCTGTGTGTGCGGGTCTGTCCCGAGACGGCGATCCGACTCGTGGTCCTGGCGATCCCGGAGGCGTGAAGGGGACGTTCCGCCGAACACGTCGGCGGCGCGCTCTCGGAACAGGGTGAGCAGATCACCGGCCGCTCAGTGCTTGCCTTCTCCGTCCCCACCCATCATCTCGGCCAGGAAGTTTTGCAAGCCCACCTGCTCGATCAGGCCCAGCTGCGTCTCCAGCCAGTCGACGTGTTCTTCCGAATCGACCAGAATCTCGGCCATCAGCTCGCGGGAGCCGCTGTCCTTCAGATCGAGCGCCAGCGCCATCGAGGCGTTGTAGTGGGTGACGCCCTTCATCTCCAGCTTCAGATCGTTCTCGAACTGCTCCTTGACATCGGTACCGACCCGGATCACGTCGTAGCGGGCGATCTCCGGGACGCCTTCCAGAAAGAGAATCCGATCGATGATCTTCTCGGCGTGCTTCATCTCGCCGATCGACTCCTCGTAGTGCTTGCGAGCCAGCACGAGGAGGCCCCAGTTCTTGCACATCTTGGCCTGACAGAAGTACTGATTGATCGCGGTCAACTCGATGGTCAGTGCCCCGTTGAGCGCGTCGATGATGCGCGAATCGCCCTTCATGATCGTCCTTTCCGATGGTTCGGCGTTCCGGCTCTCCCCGAGCGGAAGAACCGGAGCATACCCTAGAAGTAGGGACCGGAACGTCTGAAGGCGAGGCGCTCAGCGGCTCGGCCGTACCAGGAGGGCCAGCGCTTCAGGCGTCGGCGTCCGCCACTGACGGTTGAGCAGAGCCTCACGCGTCCGCTCCTCCGACGTACCCGGATCTGCTGGAACCTGGCGAATCTCCACCAGTTGCGGTGACATCTTCGGGATCTTCATCTCCGCAGTCCGGTACGCGGAACCGGGCCGGAGACGGAAGCTATCCATCATCCGCAGGCCGCCGCGCGGAGCCGGTTGCAGACTCAGGTAGCATTCGTATTCGTCGGACAACTGCGGATGATTCGGGAATGGGTGATTCGGAAAGAGCGAGCCCAGATCCACTGGCCGTTGTGGAATCCCGAGTACCACCCGGCCTTCCGCGTCGAGCCAGAGCCGAACCGGCGTCGCTCCGACGGCCTTCTGCACCCGATCCACGATCGGGCCGTAACCGTATTCCCTCAACGTACTCAGGGCCACTTCGCGCAGGCCGTCCGGCGTCCCCTTCATCGGGCCTCGCGGTGGCATCACCTGCTTGTTCGCCGTACGCAGGGAGGCCGCGTAGGTCAGCAGGTGTTCGGCCCGCAGACCCGGTTTCGCCGCCTTGAGCGTGACGGCGACCGCCGCGAAGTAGGCGGCCGCGTTCGACGAACCGGCCGAGACGTCGCCGTTGGTGAACATCGCCTGCGAATTCGGGATGATGACGTCCGGCTTGAGTCGGTTGTCAGCCGTCGGCCCGATGCTGCTCTCCGGCGAACCGTCGCCGACGGTG
>CAYYJM010000124.1:0-17503 GCA_964471755.1 uncultured Alcaligenaceae bacterium | reverse complement strand
CCGGCTTGCCGGCGGGTATTTGCGACGAAGACCGCCGGCAAGCCGGCGGCTAAATGAAGACCAGGCCCCTCACGCCCTGGGCTCCCGGTCGAACGTGCGGCGGATGGCGTCTTCGAGCAGGGGCCGGCTCCAGGTCAGGGCCGTCGGTCGGCCATCTCGGGCGTCGGTCAGATAGAGCAGGGTGTTGTCCGCCAGTCGTTGCAGATCGCGCCAGTTGCCCGGCAGCGGATGACTGGCGAACAGGTCGAGCAACCGCTGGCTGCACTCGCGAAAGTCGCCGTCCTGCGTGTACTCCAGGGCACAGCTCACGCACCGACGCCGGAGCGTGAACTCCCAGAACTGCCAGATCGTCTGCACCGCGTCGCGCTGGAACGAGCGGAACGACGGCACCTCGATCACGATTCGCTCGAAGCGTTCGAGTAAGTCCGGAATCATCCGGTCGCGCCAGGCCGGGTCGTTCGTCGCCACGACGAGATCGAAATCGGAGATGACATCGTAGGTCGCCATCTTCGGCTTGTAGCGCCGACTGCCGAGCGAATCGACGTTCAGCGGCCCGAGCAGGAGCGGTTGCAGCTTCCGGTCCAGATGGTGGATCTCGTCGAGAAAGAGGGTGCCGAGATGGGCCTCGCCGAGCAGGCCATCATAGGCGTCGTCGGCTCCCGTCCACGAGCCCCTGGACCAGCCGAAGAGGGTGTCGCGGAGCGTGTCGAGATCAGCGAACTCGGCCAGCGTGATCTTGACGAACAGGCCCTCGACTCCGGTTTCCGGGAAGCGGACGCGCGGCTTGCCCTTCGCCGCCTTGCTCGGCGACGCGACGGGCGGCAACTCGACCGGACTGGCGTTGCCGCGATAGAACTGACGTCGCTGGTGGTAATACTCGGCCAGGGAGGTCTTGCCGGTGCCGCGTTCGCCTTCGAGGAGAATCGGCAGACCCAGGCAGGCGGCCTGCTCGATCTCGCGGCGCAGCCGGTCGTAGGGCGACCCCTTCATGCCCTCGACATTCAGGGCCGCCTCGCCGGGGTTGACCGGCGTGACACCCGAGGTCGCTTTCTTCGGCGAGCCGGGAGCGTCAGCAACCGGAGTTGCGGTCTCCATCGGCTTCAGCAGGGACAGGACATCAACCGGGACAATGCGCAGGGGCGAGAAGGTCGGATTATCAGGCGTGTCGCTGGCGTCGAGGCCGCCGTCGCCCTGGACGAACTCGATGGTGGCGTGGGCTCGCCCCAGGGCCCCGCTCCAGCGGAGCATGAGCCAGCAGGCCGCCATCGCGGCGGTGCCGGGACTGAGATTGACGACGATACGCGTCGGCGTCGGCGTCCGGTTGCCGCGTCGAGAGCCGAAGCCGAACGGGTCGTCGTCGAGCCAGCGGCGGATGGCCTTGTAGATGGCGTCGTAGTCGGTCGGATCGGTGATGCCAGGGATGGGGCAGAACTGCACGCGCTGGCGAACGTCGCCCAGACCGCGTGCCCCGGCGACGGCGTGCAGGGTGCGCTGGAGCAGCTCATACGAACTGCCGGTCGTGTCCGGCTGGTAAAGCAGGAAGGCGCGATCCAGGCCGGCAAGTCCGTGCGGCGACCGGGGATGAAACAGGGCGCTGAGCGTTGGCCCGACGTAGAGCCGACCCGCCCCGTCCGGCAACGGCAGGCCGGGCCAGGTGTACCGTCCCATTCGGCCGTCGGCCACGGTCAGGGGGCGGGCGTCGGCGACGAACGGCATACCGGGCCAGAGCGGATCGGTTCGCGGCAGGAACTCGACGGCCTGGCCATCGAGCGGCGGAGCCTGACCGGCCTGGCATCTCTCCCAGTTCGGCCAGGGGTCCGTGCGTTTGTCCACCCAGGACAGGTAGAAGACACGTTCAACCGAGCGATCGCCGCCACGATCGTCGGAGCGTGCCGTGGTGCGTGCCATGAATCCCCCTCGCCGCTGTGGGACGGCTTTCCTCGATCTACTGCAGCGTACCCGTCCAGGCGTCGGCAGACAAGGAGGGCGAGCCAGTCCGCAGACTTCGCACTGGCTTTGAGCAGGGCCGAATTCATGGGCGGCCGGATCACCCCGGTGACCCTGGCTCCCAAGAACCCCGGAGAGGGAACCCCCGGGGCTCTCGTGAACGGAGCGACGACCGAACACGGGAGCCCTCCCCCCTCTCCGGGGCCCTTCTCACTCGTTCGCCGGCCAAGCCGGGCCGAACGCGAAGCAGCATCCTCGTTCCCCTCCACGGCGCGAGTTCACCATAGGAAGGCCAGCACTGGTTGGCTTCCATCGTCCGCGAGTTGGCTTCTCTTGTGGTAACCGAAACCATCCCCGGGACGTTCCCGGAGATGGTTTCTTTTTTCGCATTGTGGGATGGCCGGAGGAGTCCGCTACCCCTTCTTCAGTTCGCCGAAGGCCAGGTTCATGGCGTCCTTGAGCAGGGAACTCTCGTTGGAATAGACGACCAACCTGGCCCCCTGACGGATGGTGCGCAGGGCCTGCTCGACCTTGCCGAACCAGCAGCCGGCCGCGACGTGATGGCGATCGGCCACGTCGATGATCTTCTTCAGCGTCGCGATCAGATCCTTGTGGTCGTACTCGTTGGGGATGCCCATGCTGGTCGTCAGGTCGTTCGGCCCGACGAAGACGGCGTGGACACCAGGAATCGAACAGATGGCGTCCAGGTTCTCGACGCCCGGCACCGACTCGATCATCGGGATGAAGACCGTATCGGCACAGCGCACCTTGGTGATGTAGTCCCTGGTCGCCGGGCTGGGCCATTCGCCCTTGTCGAGGACGCGTTGCAGCACCTTTCCCTTGAGAGGCCGATAGACGGCCGCCGCGGCCAGGGCCCTGGCGTGGGCGACGTCCTCGACGTAGGGCACGACGACGCCGTCGAACGAGTCGCAGACCTTGGACACGTCGTCCGGATCGCGGCTGTGCGTGCGAGCCAGGCAGGCGATGCCCTTCGCGTTCAGGGCGTAGCGCATCGCCAGGAAGTCGGACAGGTTCAGGGCGTTGTGTTCGGCACTGACGATGACGAAGTCGAGTACGCCCTCCGGCAGGAAATCGACCAGGGCCGGCACGACGGCGTTCTGGAAGAACGTACCGAAGACACGGTCGCCCTTGATCAGTTTGTCCTTCAGTACCTTGCCGCTCATGGTAGATCCTTCGGTGGGACGTTCCGCCTCCGGCCCGCGTCGGAGGCTTCCGGATGATCGCCGGTCAGGCTACTTGACCGGCGAGCGAAAAGCGAGAAAATCCGCCTGGGAGCAACGTCACCGTGTGAATGTCCGCCCGGCGGTAATCGCGCATCGGTCATTCCCTGGCGTGTCGGCGAGCGGTACTGAGTCTTGCGTCGGGAAAGCTGCCCGTAGGACGACCGCCAACGCGCCCCTCCGCCGCATCGCCACTTTGGCTTCTGCGAAATTCGGTTACCTCTCACAAGATCCTAATCAACATCAGGTACAATCTGCCCGAGAAGGTGGCCGTTCGGTGGCCACCCGCGAGGACGACGTACGCACCGTACAGTTGATTCACGTCTTTGGAGAACCTCGATGCGCCACACGATGTTCTGGTTGATAGCGGTGCTTGGCACGTTCGGGGCCATTGGCTCCCTGGGGCCGGCGGAAACGACGGCGAAACCCGGCACGCGGGTGGACCGTGTCTCCGCGGACCCGAACGACTGGCCCATGTATAACCGCGACGTACTCGGCACCCGGCACAACCCCGCCGAAAAGTCACTCGACACGAAGAACGTGAGCCGGTTGGTCGAAAAGTGGCGCTTTCCCCCCAAGGATTCCAAAGCGCGGATCGGCGTGGTCCACGCTACCGTGGTGGTCAACGGCCATGTCTACTTCGGTACCGAGACGAACCCGGCCTTCTACAAGCTCGCGCCGGACGGCAAGGTGAAATGGGTCTATCGCAACATCGAGCCTCCGACGAATCGCGTGAAACCGGAGGCCCCGGAGCCCGGCTTGCCCAGAAGCGGGTTCCTCAATGCCGCCCTGGTGACCGATGACACGGTCTACTTCGGCAGCGTTGGCGGAATGATCTACGCCCTGCACCGAGACTCTGGCAAGGAGCGATGGAAGATCGACACGCGCGCCCGGCCCTTCCCCGGTGCCCATGCTCCCAACTGTGTGTTCGCCTCGCCCATCCCGGCCGAGGGCAACATCGTGGTCGCCGGCGGGGCCTTCGAGCATAGCGTGGCGGCGGACCCAAAGAACACCGGCTGCACGGGGCGCGGCTTCGTCGTCGCCCTGGAGCCGGCCACCGGCAAGGTGGTCTGGAAGTACGACGTCGGCCCCGAGCCAAAGGAATTCGATAAGCCCGTCACCATCCGGTACGGGGCCGTGGAGCGGACTTTCCATCGCGGCCCCTCGACCAGCTCGGTCTGGTGTACGCCCTCCTTCGATGCCGAGAGCCACACCGTCTTCTTCGGCACCGACTGTCACAACTCACCGCGCCAGCCGACGAAGGACGAGCCGAGCATTTCGACCAGGCATTCCTGCGCGGTGATCGCCCTGGACGCCCGCACCGGAGCGGAGAAGTGGGTGACGCAGATCACCGCGAATGACGTCTGGAACTATGCGCTGCCGACTTACGACGCGAAGACGGGATACAAGGATCAGGCCATCGGTGATACGCCCAAAATCTACGCCATTGAGGTGGACGGAAAACGGACCAAGGTGGTCGGCTGTGGCTCGAAGAACGGCGGCTTCTACGTTCTCGACGCCGCCACGGGGGCAATCCTCCAGAACACGCCCATTTACACCGGCCCGCCGCGGGCCGTGCCGGCCAGGCTGGACCCGCGGACATTGGCGCTGCCCAGTTCCATCGGCGGCCTGCAGTCTGGCTGCGCCACTGACGGCCGGGCCATTTACACCAACGGCATCGACCGCTTGCTGGGCCTGCCAACGGGCGGGCGAGTGGTGTCGATCCGTCTCGACACGACCAGGGAAAACTGGCGACACGAGCGGCCAAAGGTGCAGGCGGTCGGAGGGACCAAAGAGGATCCGGCCTTTCGCAACGTCGGCGATCCGGTGGCCTCGGGGATCGCCCTGGCGAACGGGGTGGCTTACCTCACCACGGTCGTCAGCAACAAACTCGTCGCCCTGGATACAGCGAACGGCAAACTCCTCACGGAGATCGAACTCCGGGAACCGGTCTGGTGCGGGCCGACCGTGTCGCGCGGCCGGGTCTACGTCGGTACCGGAAACCTCCTGTTCCGGCCGGGCGACGCGCGCGAGGCGTACTTCCCGAAGAGTGCATTCGGCAAGGTCTATTCCTTCGGGCTGCCGGGGGAAGATGAAGTGGATCGCATGAAAACCGGGGACGAGTAATTCTCTTTCGGAGAACCACATGAGAGCGGCTTATCTGGGTTGGATCGGCTTGGCGCTGCTCAGCACATCATCCGCCTGGGCCCAGCCCGCGACCACGGGTTACAAGCCGCCGGCGGATATCACCTTCCGCAAGGCGACGATCATTAGCGAAGGTAGCCGCCTCGGGGCGGAGGTGTTCACCCTCAAGGAACACGGGGACAAAGCCCTGCCCACCATCATCATGTCGCACGGCTGGGGCGGCGTGGCCGCCTCGCTCCGGCAAAATGCGATCGACTTCGCGCGGGCCGGCTACTTCGTGGTCGTGTTCGACTACCGCGGCTGGGGGGCGAGCGAAGGCAAGATCGTGACAACCAAGCCTCTGGAGCGAGGCAAACCGGGAGAGCCAATCACGGTCGAGGTCAAGGAGATTCGGGAGATCGTCGATCCACTCGACATGACCACCGACTTGCAGAACGTGGTCCACTGGGTCCACGGCGAGAAGCAGTGCGACGCCAAGCGCATCGGCCTGTGGGGTACGAGCTACTCCGGCGGGCATGTCGTCTACGTGGCGGCACGCGACCCCCGCATCAAAGCCACGGTCAGCCAGGTTCCCGGAATGGACAGCCGCTTCGTGCTGTTCGGCGCGGGTCGCAGACAAACCCTGATGGAAGCGACGAAGCGGACCCGCGGTGAGACCGGCTACCCGGAACCCGGGAAGGTAGCCGTCGGCAACCTGCGCGGCGCCCCGATCCGCGAGCGGCTGATGAACTACGCCCCTGTGGAAGAGGCGGACAAGGCCCCCAACTGCGCCATGCTCTTCCTCATCGCGGAGAAGGAGGAGTTGTTTAACAACCGCGACCACGGCGTCAAGGCGCACGAGAAGGCCAAGGGACCCAAGAAGCTGGTCACGATCCCGAAGATCACTCACTACGGCATCTACAACGAAGGGCGCGAGCAGGCACAGAAACTGGCCATCGAGTGGTACAACGAACACCTCAAGGGCGACCCGCCATCCGAGCCGGCGAAGGAGAAGTCCCCCGCGCCGCCCAAGGGATTCGACACTCGCCGCAACGGCATCGACCGCGGCAAACAAGAGACGATCGAGTACGACTCGACGACGGTCGGCACGAAGCGCAAGGCGTGGGTCTACACCCCGCCAGGGTACAGCAAGGACCGCAAGTATCCGGTCCTGTACCTGCTCCACGGGATCGGCGGCGACGAAAACGAGTGGCCGCGCGGCGGGGCACCCGGCGTGATCCTCGACAACCTGTTCACCGACAAGAAGGCGGTGCCGATGATCGTCGTCATGCCCAACGGCCGCGCGTCGAAGGATCTGACGGCGCGCGACTCGATCCCCAAGCAGTCGCCGGCGTTCGCCCTGTTCGAGAAGGATCTGCTCACGGACCTGATCCCATTCATCGAGAAGACCTACGCGGTGAAGGCCGACCGCGAGGGGCGGGCCATTGCCGGGCTGTCGATGGGCGGCGGGCAGGCGCTCAACTTCGGGCTGGGCAACCTCGACACGTTCGCCTGGGTGGGCGGGTTCTCCTCAGCCCCGAACACCAGGCGGCCCGCCGACCTCATCAAGGACCCGACCGAGGCGGCCAAGAAGCTGCGGCTCCTGTACGTTGCCTGCGGCGACAAGGACGGGCTGTTCCGAATCAGCCAGGGCGTTCACGACATGCTCGACCAGAAGAAGATCCCTCACGTCTACCGGATCATCCCCGGCGGCGTACACGACTTCCGAGTGTGGAGAAGCGACCTGTACTCCTTCGCTCAACTGGCGTTTCGCTGACCATCGGTTCTCGGAGTACCTTGAGGAGAGCCCATGAAGATGTCCGCTTGCGTCCTGGTCGGCTGGATGCTGATGCTGGCTTTCGGTTCTGGGGTTGAACTCAGCAAGAGCCGTCGGCCCACAAGCCGCCGAACGGCATCACGTTCCGCAAGGCCACGATCATCAGCGAGGGGAGCCGCCTGACAGCAGAGCTGTTCACTCTCAGGGGTCGAAAAGGGGGCGGGAGTCTTTGCTGTCAGAAAAGACTCCCGACCCCTTTTGCGGCCTCCCACCGCTGTGGGGCGGCCTTTCTCGATCTATTGCAGCGTACCCGGCCAGCGAGCGGGAGGCAAGGAGGCCGGGCCAGTCCGCAGACTTCGCATAGGCTTTGAGAAGGGCCGAACCCAGTCGGACACACAGGCGGCCGGATCACCCCGGTGACGCCGGCCGCCAGGAACCCCGGAGAGGGAACCCCAGGGCTCTCGTGAACGGAGCAACGACCGAACACGCGAGCCCTCCCCCCTCTCCGGGGCCCTTCTTCCTTCGCGCTGGCGAAGCACTGCCTCGCGGCCCGTCCAGGGCGGCGAGTTCACCATAGGGAGGCCGACACCGGTTGGTCTCCACCGTCCAACACGGTCCCCGGAAGCGGTTCCGGCCCTTCCGGGGGCCGACGGACACACCGAAATCTGCGAGCCGCTCCTTGGTAGGTGGTAACTGAGACCGTTTCCGAGCTGTTCTCGGAGACGGTTTCTTTTTCGCGCCGCCTATCCTGGAGGTGCCCTCACGGACTCGGGTGCCTCCCCTGGTCGCGGCCAAAATGGAGTAGAGCGTCGATTCCAAATGATAGGTCATCCTCGCCAGTCTGTCGATCAATCGACCGAAGCTGACCCACCCTTTTGGAATAGGCGCTCTTCTCCATTTTCACGATGCGACGATCCGGATCGCACCGGGTCGTTGCCTGGGCCGGGCTCGGCGGGTAGGGTATGTCATCCGTCCTGCTGAATCCTGAGTTCCCTTCGGAGTGGAATCGATGACCTCGTTCGCACGCCTGTTCACCGGCCTGTTGCTGCTCGGTGTCCTGCTCCCGTTCGCCAGCGGGGCGGATGAACTGCCGAAACCAGTCCGCATTGCCAGCAAGGTGAGCGGTCACATTCACCCCGCCGCGTGCGTGAGCAAGAACGGAGTCCTCGTAGTCGTCTTCAGTCATGCCGACTTCAAGGATCTGCGGCTGACGCACTCAACCGACCAGGGCAAGACGTGGTCCGAACCCATCCCCTTTCCCGGCACCGAGAAACTGGCCATCTATCCCGGTTCGCTGACCACCCTGCGCGATGGTCGAATCGTCCACGCCTGGAACACCTGGTATCCCGACGAGAAGAAGCAGAAGTCGCGGTTTGTGCAATTCGCCGTGAGCGCGGACGAGGGCAAAACCTGGTCCGCCCCGCGCAGCCTGGCGAAGGGAACGATCCCGAGCATCATCCGCCATCCGTTCGTCGAGTTACCCGACGGCTGCTGGCTCTTCTCGCTCAGTGACCGAACCGTGGTGTACGATCCGAAGACCGGCACCGAGCAGCTCTTCGGCGAGCGGAAGCATGGCCTGGTGCCGATCGTGCGGACACCACGCGGCACGCTCGTCTCCGGGGCGGGCCTGCGCTCGGAGGATGGCGGCAAGACCTGGGCCAAGGTCGCTCCCTTCCCGAAGATCGGCAGCGATGGCTGGCGTTACGACCTGGTCGCCCTGGCCAATGGCTGGCTCGTCGCTGGCGAGGTGCTGGGGCCGGGAATCGGTGGCGAGCGCTGGCGGTTCGTCGTCTCACGGGACGACGGCAAGAGTTGGGACTTCGACCACACGGTCGAGTTCTACAATCCCGGCCGGGCGATCGGTGGCCGAGCTTGCCCGCGCACGGTGCAGTTGAACGAGGACACGCTCGGCATCGTCTTTTACGATGTGGATGCGAAACAGGAGGGAGGGGCCGGCGTGTTCTTCCGACCGATCCCGGTCGCGGGCCTGGCTGTCAAGGCGGGGCAGGTGAAGTAGCAGACCCGAGGGGACGACTGCAGGGGTGCTGGAATATCCGAATCGGCGTGGGTAGTATTCACAACGACTCGGTCAATCACCGGTACTGTAATGCGGGTTTGGAACGGCTCCCTCGTGGATCATGGACGAAGCAGGAGTAATCTCATCATGCTCCGAGTGATATTCGCAGCTCTTCTCGCGCTGACCGCCATGCCTGCTGTCGGTGCCGACCCCACCCCGAAGGCTCCGGGCAAGCTGGTCGTCACCTATCTGGATACGAAAGAGCATGGCCTGGCGGTGGTGTTGCAGTCTCCTTCGGGAGCGGTCTTTCTGATCGATTCGGGCCCGAAGACCGCCAGGCTGGACAGCGGACGGGATACCATTGCCCCGTTTCTGAAGGCACGCGGCATCAACGAGATCGCGGCCATCTCGTTGAGCCATCCCCATGCGGACCACTACGGCGGCACGCCGTGGCTTCTCGATAACTTCAAAGTCAAGCGCTTGATCGATTCCGGCTATGAGGCGCGGGGTCTGTCTGACGCGTACCGTCAACTTCGCAAGCAGGCCAGGGAACGCGGAGTCGAGTACCAGACGGCCGTTGCCGGGGACCGCCTGGCCTGGGACGAGAACCTCAAAGTCGATGTGCTTTCGCCGCCCAGGGAGTTTCTGGCCACCAAGGTGGACGTCGCCAGGATCACCGAACACGGCCTGCTCAATGCGAACTCGCTGGTTCTACGCGTCCAGCATGGCAAGAACGTCTTCTTGTTTCCCGGCGACGCCTACGGCGTCGGTCAACGCTTCCTGCTGGAAAATCCCGGGCGGGAGCGGTTGGTCACCACCATCATGTGTGCGCCGCACCACGGCTTCAACTGCAGCCCCGAGTTCGCCGAGGTGACCAAACCCGAGGTGGTCGTCGCCTCCTGCCTGGACCGATATGAGAAGAGCGCGGTGGTTTCGCCGGGTGACAAGGCCCGGGAGGTTTTCGGAAAGGTAGGGTCGAAGGTGTTCGTTACCGCCTGGCACGGCAACATCGAGATCGTGTCGGACGGCCAGACCTATACCGTCAAGACCGCCAGGACGCCGACCGAGAAGAAAGAGAAGCCATGAGCGGCATCGTCGGCCACACCCTGTATGCCATGCTGGGGGCCAAGGCTGCCGAGCAGCGGCGTTTGCCGGTTGCTCCGCTGATTCGACACCACTTCGGCAGCTACCTGGCCGGCTCCTATCTCGGGTCCGACGTCCAGACCATGCCCGAGGCCGTGTGCGTGGACACCGGTCGGGAGGTCGGGTACGGCACCGCTCCCATCGCGGTCAGTCCTCTCACCGGCGGCAAGGTCAGTCCATTCACGTTCGTCTTCCGCGATCTCCACTACATGCCCCGCCAGATTCACGAGAGGTTCTATGGTCGGGCTCATGTGGTATTCGGCTGGGGAAAGGAAGACCTGAAGCTGGCGATCCCCTGGGACCACTTGCCCGACTATTGCGCCCTGGTCGCCGAGGACGCTCTCGATCTCTTCGGCCCTTCCGAACGGCCGTTGGCCTACGTCTTCGGCTGGATGGTACACCTCGTCAGCGACAGCATGATCAAGTCGATCCAGCCCGGCATCACCTTGAATCTGCTGGACGGCAAGTACACCCCGAAGAACCGCCCGATCCAGGACCTCGTGACCTATCACGAGGTCGGCGTGAAGGAACTGCAGGTCAACTGGCGCGCCGTGCTGGCGGATGTCGCCGAGTCGCCCGTCGAACCCGTCCAGGTCCACTACATGCGCGTCGGCCAGGCTCGCGGCCAACTGGCACGAACTTTCTCGGCCGGCTGGCTTCCCGATCAGAAGGAGCTGCTCCTGGCGGTGCTGGCCGAGAACCGCCGGTATCTTCGCGTTTACAACGAAGTGGTACTCAAGGACATGGAGTTGAAGAAGACGGCCACCGGCTGGCAATGCAGTGAAGCCCTGTCGAAGCAAACGGGAGGGCTGACCTACGCCCAGATGGTGGAGGCAGCGGAGAAGGCGAACTTCCGCCACGCCCTCTGGCAAATGGGGGAAGCCGTGGCCGATCTGTTCGGCAAGGTCGTCGAACGGGTGCCGCGTCTCCGCCAAAGACCCGACTCCGACGGTCCTGGCTGGAAGGACCTCACGCAACGTTGGCGACACAGGCCCTGATCTACTGCCGCCGTGATGTGGTTTTCGTTTACCCCACTGGCGAAGGGGAGGTACGATACTGGTGATCTCGTGGCACGAGGCAGCGTCATGACCACACGACGTCCGATCGATCGCCGGACCTGGCTGAAACTCGGCGGCCTGAGCCTGGGGGCGCTGGCCACCGGTGCCGACCCGACGCTCGGTCAGCTCCTCGCCAGCGACTCGACCTCCCGACGGGTGAGCAAGGACTTCTCGGTCATCCTCTTCTGGGCCAATGGTGGGCCGAGCCACCTTGACCTGTTCGACCTCAAGCCGGACGCCCCAGCCGAGATCCGTGGACCACTCCGGCCAATCCACACCAACGTCGCCGGCCTCGACCTCTGCGAACGCTTCCCGCTCCTGGCGAAACGAGCCGACCGCTTCGCCCTGATCCGTAGCCTGCATCACAATCGCGGCGAACACTCCGGCGGCACGAACCGTTTCCTGACCGGCTACTCGTCGATCAAGGCGAATCTGAAGGATTCCGAGTTTCCCGACGTCGGCTCGGTCGTCGCGGAGCGGCTCCAGGATCAGGCCCGCGACGTGCCGCTCTTCGTCGCCAACACGAAGGCGTACGGAAGCGGCCCGGCCTACCTCGGGCCGGCCTGCTCGCCGTTTATGCCGAGCCCGAACGCGCTCACCTCGACCGGGGCCAACACCTACGATCCGGTGCCGCTCTACCCCACTGCGGAAACGCCATCGAACCTGAAGCTGGAGGGCGACGGCACCCTGTCCCTGCGTTCTCGCCAGGGCCTGCTGCACGACCTCGACACCCTGCCCCGTCGGCTCGAGCAGCCCGAGACGCTGTCGGCGTTCGACGAGTATCAGCAGCGTGCCGTCGCCATCCTCACCGGCACACGGACCCGCGCGGCGTTCGACCTGTCCCGCGAACCGGCCGAGGTGATCGCTCGCTACGGCGACACGCACTGGGGCAAGAGCCTGCTCACCTGCCGACGGTTGGTCGAGGCCGGCGTGCGCTTCGTGCAGTGCCAGGCGAACTTCCGGCTGCGGCCGGAGACAGGACGAACGACGACATGGGATGATCACTCCGTCAACTGCGACATCTTCAAGGCCCACGACGAGCGGTTGCCGGTCCTCGATCGGGCCATGTCGGCCCTGGTCGATGATTTGTACGGCCGTGGCCTGGACCGACACGTCCTGTTCCTGTTCTGCGGCGAATTCGGTCGGACGCCGAAGATCGCCTACCAGGACGCGAGTCGGCGACCGGGTCGGGACCACTGGCCGCGAGCCATGAGCGTCTTCCTGGCCGGCGGCGGTCTGAAGATGGGCCAGGTGGTCGGCTCCACGAACGCCCGCGCCGAGGAGCCGCGCGAACGGGCCATGAACAGCAACTGTCTGCTGGCCACGATCTATCACCGCTTCGGCATCGACCCGACGCACCTCTACCATGACCGGACCGGCCGACCGATCCCGATCCTGGCCGAGGGAGAGCCGATCGAGGAATTGCTTTGATCCGGATCGTCCCGACTTCGTTTCGAGAATCGAGTTCCCATGCGATTGATCGTGCTGTCTCTGCTGTTCATCGGTCCCGCTGTCTGCCTGGCCGAGCCGAAGCCGTTTCCGGGCAAGGCGAGCCAGTGGGAAGGCTTCGTTCGGCACGACTTCTCGGTTGACGGCGTCAAAGTCCTCGTGGTCGAACCGAAGCAGCCGCTGCCCGGCCGACCGTGGGCCTGGCGTGGCGAGTTCTTCGGATCCTTTCCCAACGCGGACATCGAACTGGTCAAGGCCGGCTGGCACCTGGCCTACGTCGCCGTGCCCGATCAGTTCGGCTCTCCGGCGGCGATGCGGCAGTGGGAGAAGGTCCACGCGGTTCTGGTCAAGGAGCATGGTCTGCACCCCAGGCCGGCTCTGATCGGACTGAGTCGAGGTGCCCTCTACTGCATGGCCTGGGCAGCGGCACACCCGGAGAAGACTCTGGCCGTCTACCTGGACAACGGCGTGTGCGACTTCAAGAGTTGGCCGGGCGGCAAGCCGAAGGGGCTGGGTCGGGGCCAGGGATCGCCGGCGGAGTGGCTGAAGCTGCTCAAGGCGTACGGCTTCAAGAATGACCAGGAAGCCATCGCCGCGAAGGTGAATCCGATCGACAACCTGGAGCCGCTGGCGAAGGCGAAGCTGCCGCTGCTGCTCGTCTACGGCGACAGTGACAGGGCCGTGCCACATGGCGAAAACTCGGTGATCGTCTACGAGCGCTACAAGAAGCTGGGCGGGCCGGTCGAGCGGATCGTCAAGCCGGGCGAGGATCACCACCCGCACGGTCTGAAGGATCCAGGGCCGATCCTCGAATTCTTTGGCCGGGTGTGGGCGGATCGAAAGTGACGCCTGGCACCGCCTGCAAGCCATCGCAGGTTGACAGATCAACCGGGATCTACCGAGCGCATCCCCTCTTTGCCGGCTACGGCGCTTTTGCGACGACGGGAGCCCGGGCCGGTAGTCTGACCCTGACGTGTTCGCCTGACTTGTGGAGTTTGCCGACCCGAGATTCGCTTCGCTTGTCTCGGGATTCTCTCAGGAGCCAGCCTGCGGACACCCTTGTCGGATAAAATAGAGATGAGGATGTGTGTCACTCTCTCCGGTCCGTGAGGATACCATGGCCACTCCCGCCGCCAACGGGCGCAAGCCCGAGTCGAAACTCAACAAGGCTGGTTCTCTCTACGACGATTCGCCCACGTTCCAGATGGCTCTGCAACAGCTCCACAACGTCGCATCGGTCATTGACATCGAACCGGGCGTACTCGAACGGATGAGTCGGCCTCGTCGGGCTCTCATCGTCTCCATTCCGGTGCGGATGGACAACGGCACGACCGAGGTCTTCAACGGCTACCGCGTCCAGCACAGCTTGACGAGCGGCCCTGGCAAGGGTGGCCTCCGTTATCATCCGGCCGTGGACATCGGCGAGGTCTGCGCCCTGGCCATGTGGATGTCGTGGAAGTGCGGCATCATGAACCTGCCCTTCGGCGGGGCCAAGGGCGGCATCAGTGTTGACCCGGTCCAGCTCTCGCTCGGCGAACGCGAACGTCTGACGCGCCGCTTTACCGAGGAGATTCTGACGATCATCGGTCCACGCAAGGACGTGATGGCCCCGGATCTCGGCACTGACGAGCAGACCATGGCCTGGATCATGGACACGTACAGCATGAAGGTCGGCTACGCCTGTCCGGAAATCGTCACGGGCAAGCCGGTCGAACTGGGTGGCTGTGTCGGCCGGCGTGAAGCGACCGGTCGTGGCGTCACCTTCTGCATCATGGAGGCCCTGAAGGAACTCAGCCTGGATCCGGGCCAGAGTACCGCAGTCGTACAGGGCTACGGCAACGTCGGCTCGGTCGTCTGTCAGGAACTGCACCAGCGCGGCATCAAGATCGTCGGCGTCGGCGACCGTTACGGGGCGATCGCCAACCCGAAAGGCATCGACATTCCCGCCCTGAACAAGCACCTGGCCACCGGCAAACCGGACAAACCGGCATTTCTGCACACGTTCAAGAAGGCTGATCCGATCGATTCCGAGGCTCTGCTGACGCTCCCCTGCACGATCCTCGTCCCGGCCGCCCTGGAGCGCGTTCTCACCGAGAAGAACGCGGGGCAGCTTCAGTGCCGGGTGCTGGCCGAAGGAGCCAACGGCCCGACGACGCCAGGGGCGGACGCTCTCCTCCAGAACAGCGATATCTTCGTCATCCCGGACGTACTCTGCAACGCGGGTGGAGTGACCGTGTCCTACTTTGAGTGGGTGCAGGACATGCAGCAGTATTTCTGGAGCGAGGAGCAGGTCAATCAGAATCTCCAGAACCTGATGTTGAAGGCGTTCCATCAGGTTCTGGGCAAGGCCCGCGACCAGAAGTTGAGCATGCGTCTGGCCGCCCTCAGTCTCGGCGTCGAGAAGGTCGCCAAGGAGAAACTCCGTCGTGGCCTGTATCCGTGAGGACGGTCACGCCACCTCGACGATCGTTCCGGTGCGAGCCGATTCGCACTCCTTGAAACAGAGCGTGAGGGCATCGCGGGCGAGCTGGGCCGAGATCAGTTCGGCCGGCTTGCCCTCCGCGACGGCGTCGATGGCCTGCTGGATCTCCTGGGTAAACGCGGTCAACTCGCCGGTCGCTGGCAGAGCGATGGCCGACGCCTGCCCCTCGGCCGGCAGCAGCGTCAGAGGCAGGACGCCCGACTCGTAGGTGAGCGTCGCCTTCTCCAGGTACAGCTCGTAGCCGTGTACGAACGGCCGGGTCTTCATGGCCAGAGCGCCACTGGAGCAGGTCAGTGCCGGGCCTCCGGGCCCGTAGAGATAGCTCGTGGTCAGGTAGCTGACCGAGTTATCAGGCTCGACGGTGCCGACGGCGAAGACCCGCTTCGGCACGCCGGCGATCAGGCTGATGAAGTGGGTATCGTGAATGTGCAGATCGATGGCCGGCCCGCCGGTCTTGCTGGCGTCGCCGATGTCGCTGGACCAGTCGGGACGGGAAATGACGCGGCGGAAGTGCCCGCCGAGGAGCTTGCCGTGGGTGCCGTTCTTGATGACGGTCGCGGCGTAGGCGAACTCGGGGAAGAAGGGCAGGACGTGGCCGACGAAGAGGTTCCGGCCGACGTCCCTGGCGGTGGCGATCATGCGATCGGCGGCGGCGACATCGAGAGCGATAGCCTTCTCGACGAGGACGTGTTTGCCGGCCTTGAGCGCCGCGATGGCCATGGCCTCGTGCTGATCGGTTGGCGTACAAATGTCGATAAGGTCGATGTCGGGATCGGCGATGAGGTCGTGGAAGTGTTCAAAGCGCTTGAGGTGGGAGACGGCCATCTGCGTCCCGGCCGGTCCGAAGTTACCCTTGATGGAGGTCCAGTCGCCGTCGAGTTTCTTCCGATCGCGGGTGCAGAAGGCAACGACCTGCCCGCCACGAACGTCCCTGGCGGCGAGGTAGTGAATCATGCCCATAAATCCAAGACCTGCGACCCCGATTCGTACCATTGCCTTATTTCCTTTTCAGTTCAGCAGTTGCGTCGTTCGTTGTGATTCATGAATTGCACGAATTCATGCCGATTTTTGTGGTTTTTTGGGCCATTCTTCTCGCTTTCTTCGCCCTCCTCGTGAGCCGGTTAAGGGTAGTATCTGACCTGCCGATGCTTTCGTCCCCTCCGTCTCCGCGACTCGGAGTGGGCCTCAACTTTACCGAATCGTTACAGCTTCAGCGGTGCTGAATCCGGTTCCCTGTTCCTCTAGGCCATAACGTTCAACCCGGGCCGGGCACCACATCGACGGCAACGGTGACAGCGTGTGAACCGCCTCCCAGGAGGACGCCCTTGATCGGGCTGACATCATCATAATCCCGGCCCCAGGCCAGGACGACGTGCTTGTCCGTCGGCCGGGCATTGTTGGTCGGGTCGAGATCGATCCAGCCCGAGCCGGGACACCAGACCGACAGCCAGGCGTGTGTGGCGTCAGCCCCGACCAGTCGCGCCTGGCCCGGAGGCGGCGTCGTGCGGAGGTAGCCCGAGACGTACCGCGCCGGCAGACCGAGACCGCGAAGACAGCCGATCATCAGATGGGCAAAATCCTGGCAGACGCCGCGTCGGCCGTGGAGGACCTCGTCCACCGGAGTGGCCAGCGTCGTGGCCGACGTGTCATAGCGGAAATCGGTGTGGATACGGTGCATCAGGTCGAGAACCGCGACCAGGAGCGGCCGACCCGCAGGGAACGACGGCCGGGCGTAATCGACGAGATCCGGCAGACACGGCACATAGGGTGACTCGAAGGTGAATTGCAGGGCGTCGAGCGTTTCCGCCGTGCGTTCGCCGTGCAGGCGCTGGATCACCTGCTCCCAGGGCGGCGTCGTCTCGGGCGGAACTTCTGGCGTGGGGCGAACCTCCGTGGTGTTCGTGGCCAGAATCTTGAGCCGATCGTGCGGAGCCTGGATGGCGAAGAACTGCATCACGTTGCCGAAGGCGTCCGTGCGTGCCGTGGAGACGACCGGCACGGGGTCGATCAGCAACTGCCAGGAGCGGTTCGACTGCTGCGGCGTGGTCCGACAGGTCAGGTGGACCAGGTGATGCCCGAGAACCACCGACTCGGTGTACTGATAGGTCGTCGTGTGCGCGATGCGGTAGATCACCCGGACCTCCTCAGGTTTGCCGGCCCAGTTGCCGCGACGGGAGCAGGTGCGTCAGGAAGTGCTGCGTCAGTGAGTCCGACAGCCGGGGCACGTCGGCTTCCAGGCCGGCGAGCATCGTCTCCAGGTCTGGC
>CAYYJM010000123.1:4948-17695 GCA_964471755.1 uncultured Alcaligenaceae bacterium | reverse complement strand
GACGATGGACCGGATGACCGGTTCGCCGCCTTCCGCGCCCCACTCCACCTCGATCCGATCGGGCCGCGAGGGATCGAACTTCACCTGGCCTGACTTGACCGCCGCGTGAAACCGCTCGACGACCGGCTCCAGCAGACGCAGTTCCGCCTTCTTGCGGTAGTTCCCCCAGTAGAGGGCCCGGCTCGCCTCGCTCGCCGAGACGCCGGCGAGGCTGCGGATCTGCTCCCGATAGCCGTACAGGGCCATCTGGGCCGGGTCGTCGATCTTGAGCATCTGCGTCACGTCGTAGGGGCCGATCGCCTCGGTGAACTCGCCGTAGCGCTGTCGGCGAGCGTCCTCGTAGGCCAGTTTGCCGTCGCGGGTCAGGAGGAATTCGTGGGTCGTCCGCACCTGCCCCGCCGGAGCCTTGCGGTCGAGAACCCAGCACACCTCCAGGCGTGGATGCCGCTGGAACAGGGCCGCCACCTGGCCGGTGTACTTGATCGGCGGCATGACCCCTTCCAGGTTGCCCAGCTCGGCCGGCGGCATCGGCATCGGTGGCGCGGGTTTCTTCTCCATCGGCACCGGATCGCCGGTCTTCTCCATCGGCTTCTCGGGTTGCTTCTCCATCGGCATGGGCATCGGTTGCTTTTCCATCGGCGACGTGGGCGTCTCGTTCTTGCCCTTCTGCGCGGTCGCCGTGTTCGGGGCTCCTTCCTTCTCCGCTGGTTCCGGCTTCTTCTCCTCCGGTTTCTCCTTCTCCTGCGGTGGCACGACGACGGCGACGACCACCGGAGCGTCGCTGTCCGGCGGAGCCTGACCGGTCGGCGGGGCACCTGCGGCCGCCGGCCGCCGGGTCAGCAGCAGAAACAGCAGAAACAGCAGACCGGCGGCGATCAACGCCGAGACGAGATACGAGAGCCGTTCACGCCAGGTCACGGTTGGTTCTCCTTGGCGGTAGCGGGTGTGGTCCCCAGTTGTGGGTGCCAGCGGTTCTCGGCCACCACGCGCGCGGCCTGAACCACCACATCATAACGTAATCCATCCGCCGGGCGCAGCTCGACCTGTCGTTTTTCTGGCGGACGATCGGTCTCCCGTCGGCCCAGGGCGGCCGGCAGCGACTCCAGCGATGCCAGCGGCTGCTGATCCAGGGTCAGGCCGGCCAGCGAGCCATCGGCGTTGGCCTGGAAGGCCAGCTGGAGCGGCTTCTTCTCGTCGGGATCCTGCGGCGCGACGGCCGGCGGTCGCGGCACGGCGATTTCCGTCGCCAGCACGGTCTCCAGCATGCGCACCTGAAACGAGAACAGGAAGAAGACCAGCAACTGGAAGACAACGTCCACCATCGGGTCCATCGGCAGGTCGGGCACGTCACCCGGGGAGCGATTCTTGCGTCGGATCATGATTCGGGCCTCCGCAGTCGCAGACCGACCTGGGCCACTCCGCGTGAGCGGACCCGTTCGAGGATCTTGCCCACCAGGCCGTAGCGCGTCGCCTCGTCGGCGCGCAGGACGACGAGCGTTTTCTGACCGGCCGCTGTCAGCAGTTTGTCGAGGGCGGCCGTGAACTCGGCGGCCTCGGCTCCCAGGGCTCCCTGCTCGGTCAGCAGTCGGCCCTCGCGATCGATCTCCAGGACGATCTCGCCCGGTGTCGGCTCCCGGCCCTCGGCTCCCCACAGGGGCGGTTTCAGGTCCGGGTTGAGGCGTGTCGCCTCGGTGCTGAGGGCCAGAATGAAGAAGGCCACCAGCTGAAAGACGATGTCGATCATCGGAGCCATCGGCAGACCCGTCATCTCGGGATGCCGCCGACGGCGAGTGGATCGCAGGGCCATGCTCACCCCTCGTTCACCCAGGTCGCTCCTCCCTCGCGCTGCCGCTCCATCAGCGGCACCAGCCGGGCGACGTTCTGTTGCAGCTCGAAACTCAGCCGACTGGCGCTGCCGCGCAGCAGGACGAAGAAGAACAGCGCCGGGATGGCCAGGAGCAGGCCCCAGATGGTGGTGACCAGAGCCTGACTGACGCCGGCCGCCAGCTCACGCGGCGGCGGCGCGACGTTGGTCTGGCTGATGATCAGGAAGCTGCCCACCAGGCCCCAGACGGTGCCGAGCAGACCGACGAGCATGTTCACCTGGGCGAGCATGTTGAGAAAGGTGAGCCGCCGTTCGTAGCCCAGATCGACCTCGTCACAGGCCATGCCGAGTTCTTCCTCGAGTTGCTCCTTCGTCACGCCGCGATCGACGGCCTCGAAGCCGAGCCGGGCGATGCGGGCCAGGTCGCTCGACCCCGCCCGGACGGCGTCGCGAGCCTTCTCGGCGTCGCCGTACACGCGGGCCTCACGCAGCAGCTGCGGCAGCCGACCCTGGCCCAGCGGCATCAACCAGAGTAGATCGAAGCAGGCCAGCAGATGCGTGATCGACACGAAGGCCAGGATCAGCTGCGGCCAGAAGAAGACCCCCTCGGCCTGATAGATCCAGTCGAACAACGTCATGTCCACGGGCGGCATGTCCATCTCCCGAAAAACGCATACACCAGCAGCAAGAGATCGTGAGGGGCCCCGAGGCAGCACCATGAACCGCAGCACCACGCACGCATCGATCCTCGAACTGATCCGCCGCACCTCGGCCTTCCTGCCGCCGGACGTCGCGCACGTCCTGGAGGTGCAGCGTCAGCTCGAACAGGCCGGCTCCAAGGCCGAGTTGGCCCTCGCCCTGGTGCTTCAGAACGTCGGTCTGGCCAAACGCCTCAGCGCTCCTATCTGTCAAGATACGGGAACGGTCTCGTTTTATTGCACCACACCGATCGGATTCGACCAACTTCTTCTCGAAGAAATTTGCCAGGAGGCCGTCGCGGAGGCCACGGCGAAGGGTTATCTCCGCCAGAACTCGGTCGATTCGATCACGGGTCGGAACACCGGCAACAACCTCGGCCCCGGCAGCCCGGTCTTCCACTGGCACCAGCATCGCGGCGACAACGTCGATGTCCGTCTCATCCTCAAGGGCGGCGGCTGCGAGAACATGAGCGCCCAATACTCGCTGCCGGTGACGCTCAATGGTCAGCGTTGCGATCGCGACCTGGAGGGCGTACGGCGGTGCATCCTCGACGCGGTGTGGAATGCCCAGGGCAAGGGCTGCGGTCCCGGCTTCCTCGGCGTCTGCATCGGTGGCGACCGGGCCAGCGGCTACGACTGGGCCAAGCATCAGCTCCTGCGCGACGTGGACGACACCAACTCCGACCCAAAGCTCGCCGCGCTGGAGGCGCGCATCCTGCATGAGGCGAACCAGCTCGACATCGGCCCGATGGGCTTCGGCGGCAAGCTGACCGTCGGCGGCTGCAAGATCGGGGCGCTGAATCGTCTGCCGGCGTCGTTCTTCGTCAGCATCGCGTACATGTGCTGGGCGTATCGCCGACGTGGCGTCGTGCTGACGCCGGAGGGGACGGTCGATCGCTGGCTCTACCACGCTGCCGGCGAGTTCGATCGGGATTACAGCCAGGCAGGCGGCGAGACGCTCCAACTCGGCACGGCCGGTGCCCAGGCGATTTCCCTGACGACGCCGTTGACCGAGAGCCAGGTGCGAAGCCTGAAGGCCGGCGACATGGTGCTGCTCTCGGGCAAGGTCTACACCGGCCGGGATGAGGTCCACAAGTATCTGCACAAGGGCGGCGATCTGCCGGTGCTGAAGGACCAGGTCATCTACCACTGTGGCCCGGTCGTCCTGGAAGACGGTGGCACCTACAAGGTGATGGCTGCCGGCCCGACGACGTCGATCCGCGAGGAGCCCTATCAGGCCGACGTGATCGCCCGGTATGGGATCAAGGCGGTGATCGGCAAGGGTGGTATGGGCACCAAGACGCTGGCGGCGTGTCGGCAGCACGGCTGCGTCTACCTGCACGGCATCGGCGGCGCGGCCCAGATCTACGCCCGCTGCGTCGAGCGTGTGGGCAACGTCTACCTGAAGGAGTTCGGCTCACCGGAGGCGGTCTGGGAGCTGGACGTCAAGGACTTCCCGGCCGTGGTGACGATGGACGCGCATGGCCGGAGTCTGCATCAGGAGGTGGCCGACGTGTCGAAGACGCACCTCGGCGCGGTCGCAAGATAAGGCCCAGGCTCGCTCCCCGACCCTCGGCGTATTTTCCTGATTTTGCGCTTGGCGCGTGGGTGAGACGGCAGCTATCTTCACCACCATTGGGGCAAGGCGGCCTGCACTACTGGCCAGCGCCGCACCCACGGTGAGAGCGTCCCATGCTCGACTGGCAAGACTTGGCACTGCTACCCGAAGCGGACCTCGCCAAACGCGACCTGGTCGAGATCAACCTCGCGTGGACCGCCGATTTCCCTGAAGTACAGCGCTACAAGCCCCAGGCCGTCTTCGACCGGGTCGATTTCCTGGCCCGCGAGGTCAAGCGCTACACGGAGCGGACCCTGCCCCAGTTCCGGCGCAAGCGGCACGAGTACAACGACTCGGAAGCCTACTTCCGCTGCCTGGCGATGGTGACGCACGTCGAGCGCGACCACCGCGTCTGTTACCACCCCGACAAGCGCGACGCGGACACGCCGCACGACGCGGTGGACGCCTCGCTCTACGGCCCGATCCTCGGTCAGGGCGGCACCTGCGCCTCGCTGCCGGTCGTCTTCGCCGCCATCGGCCGGCGGCTCGGCTACCCGATCAAACTGGCGCACTGTCTGGGGCATGTCTACTGGCGCTGGGACGAGCCGGGCGGCGAGGCGTTCAACGTGGACTCGGCGGGCAACGGGCTGGGCTGTTTCCCCGACGACCGCTATCGAACCGGCAAGTTCGAGGTGAAGAAGGAGGACGAGGTTGCCCACGGCATGGTCCGCTCGCTGACGCCGCGCGAGGAGCTGGCCCTGTTCCTCCAAAACCGTGGCCACCGCTGGGTCGAACTGGGCGAGCGGCAACTCGGCTGCCACGCCTTCCTGTGGGCGGCGACGTGCCAGCCGCACCTGAAGGGCGGCGTCCAGAAGGCGGCGTATCAGTTGCACGCCTGGCATGAACTACTCAAACCGCGCATCCCGCCGCGATTCCCGGCGATGAATCGGACGACGCCGTCCCGGAAGCTGTTCCCGCCGCTGCCGCCCCCGCTGGAGAACGACTTCCACTACCTGACCCTGCTGGAGACGATCCTGAACGACCCGCGGGCGGAGGCGCTCTGGTGGGGGCCGCTCCGGCGTGGAGAAGACCTGGAGCGCGTGCCGGTCGAGGTGGATGTCGCCACGACGCCCAAGGGCCTTCACGTGTCGTACAAGTTCGGTGTGGAAACGACGCTGAGATACCAGGTGTCGATGTAAGGAGGGTGCCATGTTCGACCCGATCGTCGGAAGGTGGCTGGAGGAAGATCCCATCGACTTCGACGGGGGCGACCCGAACCTATACCGCTACGTCGGCAATAACCCGACGAACAACATTGACCCGGAGGGGACGCAAGCAGTCGATGTCGGTGCGCTCAAGGCGGCGAACGCCAGGATCACGGCAGGTACGGTGCATCCCCCGTGGCGTTCTGGCTGGGATCTGATCTCGTATCGAGATGTGAGAGGGAAGAATATCAACGGAAAAGCCGTTATAACAACAAACGCATCTGCGGCGTATGTCGGAGTGGATGGCACGCCGAAGACCCCATCAAACGGAATCACAATTCAATATGAGGGGGATGACTTCAAGAACATTCATATTCTCCAATTCGTTGCAATCACAGTGCAAGCCTACCAAAGAGGGAAAGTATATCCAGGAGCAGGCGAACTCGGATCACTGGTCGATATTCAGGGAACATATAACAACCATGGAGCGCTGGCCGTCCCGTACGGGGAGTGGACGGTCGATACTCCGAATGCGGTTCCGACGATCCGGGATGGAGTCATGGTTCGTAGCGGTCATCCATTTGTCACGGGCCAGGCCAAGGGAGTGTGGAGGGATGACAACGCGATGAGTACGAGAACCTTTTTTGACGAGCCAAATCTCCCAACTGCTATCCGAACTCGCGAGTACAATCGCTACTCCATTGTGACGCCCGGCATCGAACCGACCGGATTCTATGTTACCTTGCACGCTAGGACTTTCTTGGTGCATGCCGACGGGACGCTGTTGTATGAGGTCGATTGGGTACAACACACGGACAGAACATTTGAAGCCGGTGGCAACCTCCCGGTGACAATAGATGTTACCTTCGCCGGCCCGGTCACGAAAATGACGATGGAGGCGAGAAGAGAGTTACAAGACTGGGCAGCCACAAAAATTCAGGCCGATCCGAGGTTCACCGGACCCCAAAAACGAAACGTGCGGACCGGAGCAGAGTTAAAAAACTGATGTGCCCAAGAGCGCCTAAAACAATGAGCGAATCCCTTGAAAAACAGGCCGAAACGGCCCATTGTTTTAGGCGCTCTTAGGTCGAGGCTTGAGATATCCGCAATGAAGCCCAGGACGACACTCGCTTGCGCGTCGCGTTGGTACATTGCTTGTGCTCAGAGGAAGGGTCATGGGTATCCGCCGTCACACTTCCGCTGACCCGTCTGTTCCCGCAACGATGTGGCCAGGGTTGGTGGTAGCTCTTGCGGTCTGTTGTCTCGTTCTGGTGTGCTGGGACCTCAGAATATGGCTATTGCCTACACCCGCTTCCCCTGCATCCCCTTCCCTTGCATCCCCTTCCCTTGCAGCCGCTCCTGTGGCATGCACCGAGTCGAACGGTCTCCGTCTCGTGATAGATCAGGTGGGCGTTACAAAAAATACAATCCGGTTGCGATGTCAGTTGTCACAAATCCCCTATCGCACCACCCGGTTTGAAGAGGTTGAAGTCGCCACAATTCTCTATTTACCGAACACGGGGAAACCGATGACGCAGTGGGATCGGATCTTCGATCTCCCCGAACAGTTCCGGGTAGGTCTCCAAACCACCTATTCCCAAGCGCTTGAGATCCCGAAACCATCCGAACGTGGCATTCTGATCGTCATAATAGCTACTCAGACAGTTGCAATCGCTGTCGATCACCACCTCCTCCCAGATGGGTGACAAGTAACGCCACCTTCGCGGACAACAACTCTTGCAGCCGCAGGAACAGACTTGCGATCGACCCATATTTAACTTGGCATTCAGCAGGCCGATCCAGGGCGGATGGTAGAAAGTCGGATGATGGGCGTGGTCGTAGCGGGAATGCCGAAAAAGCAAAAAGATCCCACCAGCTTTGGCCAGTGGGCCTATCTCTGTTTCTTCGCCGCCTTGGCCGTCACCTGCTGCATCACGCTCACCAGTTCCAGTCGGGCCGAAGCATCGCGTACATGTGCTGGGCGTATCGCCGACGTGGCGTCGTGCTGACGCCGGAGGGGACGGTCGATCGCTGGCTCTACCACGCTGCCGGCGAGTTCGATCGGGATTACAGCCAGGCAGGCGGCGAGACGCTCCAACTCGGCACGGCCGGTGCCCAGGCGATTTCCCTGACGACGCCGTTGACCGAGAGCCAGGTGCGAAGCCTGAAGGCCGGCGACATGGTGCTGCTCTCGGGCAAGGTCTACACCGGCCGGGATGAGGTCCACAAGTATCTGCACAAGGGCGGCGATCTGCCGGTGCTGAAGGACCAGGTCATCTACCACTGTGGCCCGGTCGTCCTGGAAGACGGTGGCACCTACAAGGTGATGGCTGCCGGCCCGACGACGTCGATCCGCGAGGAGCCCTATCAGGCCGACGTGATCGCCCGGTATGGGATCAAGGCGGTGATCGGCAAGGGTGGTATGGGCACCAAGACGCTGGCGGCGTGTCGGCAGCACGGCTGCGTCTACCTGCACGGCATCGGCGGCGCGGCCCAGATCTACGCCCGCTGCGTCGAGCGTGTGGGCAACGTCTACCTGAAGGAGTTCGGCTCACCGGAGGCGGTCTGGGAGCTGGACGTCAAGGACTTCCCGGCCGTGGTGACGATGGACGCGCATGGCCGGAGTCTGCATCAGGAGGTCGCCGACGTGTCGAAGACGCACCTGGGCGAGGTGGCTAGATAGCCGTCAGGTTGGCTGCCGCCTGATCGGTGGCTTACAGCGGCAGGACACGAACGCGCGACCGCCCTGGTTCGACGACGACCAGGGCTCCTGCCTCCAATTCGGCCTCGAAACGCCGCACCGCCTCAACGACCAGGGTGCCCAGGAACTCGGGAAGGACGTTCTGACTGCGAACCTGGATCACGCTGGGGCCATCCGCCTGCGTAAGGGCCAGCATCGTCGTGAAGTCCAGGTCGTGCGTGAAGACGACATGGCGATTGCTCCTGGCCCAGTCCATGATTTCGTCATCCGTGGCCCGGTGATCCCCAACCTGCGACCAGTGGACCGTTGGCCAGCCTTCCCGGGTCAATAATGGAACCCACTCCGCTGAGAGATTCATATCGACCACGATCGCCAGACTCACGAGGCCACCATCTGCTCTTCTCGCTCCTCCAGACGCCAGGCCGCGTACGCCAACGCGGCGTCCAGGTCCTCCGGCTCCAGGTACGGATACGCCTGAAGAATCCGCTCCCGGCTCTGGCCCGACGCGAGCAGGCCCAGGATAGTACCCACCGTGACGCGCAACCCGCGAATGCACGGCTTGCCGCCCATCACGGCCGGGTCGTGAGTGATCCGCTCCACCCTCATGCCCTTCCTCCTCGCCTCATCACACCGACTGCATCCGGGCCTTGTCCCGATTCTGCGAATTCTTGTTCGACACCAGAACCAGATACCCGTTCGTCCCCGACTGCTTGCGGACGTACACCCGCACGTCATCCCCCTGACCGCTGCCGATGTGCTTGTCGATCTCGCACCAGCCCGCCACGCTCTTGAAGTCGCGGAACTTCAGCAGCGACGGCTCGGTCTGGAGCAGATGCAGCACCCGCAGCACCGGGCCATAGTCGGCCAGGTCACGCACCATGAACTCGATCGATCCCTTCATGAACGCGATGCTCGGCAGCAGACATCCCAGAGCCTGCTCGAAGTCCCGGGCCACCCGGGCCACGGCCGTGTCGATCCGCTGCTGCTCCCCTTCCAGCTTCCGACATCGCGCCAGGGCCTCATCGCGAGCCTGCTCAGTGGTGGCGAGCCGTTCCGCCTTCTCGCGAATGGCCACCTCCAAAGTCGCAATCTCCTGCTCGTACAGATCCTCGAGCTTTCGCCGTTCGATGAGGGGAAACAACCCGGGGGGCAGTTGCAAGCCCGAGCCGACTCGCTCGGACAGCTCGGCCAGCGCCGCCAGGACGCGAGCCGTGGTCGCCTGGAACTCTTCCGGACCGAGAACGGCAGGTGGAGTCGGTTCCGGCACCGGATGCGGCAACGGGATCACGAACCGATGACCGCACGAACAACGAACCTTCTTCCCCTGATTGATCGCCAGGATCTCCCACGGCTTCTCACAGGCTGGACAGTGAAACCGGATCTGGACGCGCATGTCGCCCTCCTGGATCGTGAATCCCTGGATCTCCTTCCAGGGAATACGCCCACGACTGCGATTTTATGACGGTCGGGGACCGAAAACGCACCGCCGAGGAGCCCGCCGGGTTGGCGGACGATGCATTGTCGAGGAAAGCGAGGCGAAATACAAGAGGCTGCTCAACGCCCCATCAGATAGGCCTGCAACTCGCGCGTCACCTTCTGGCAGACCTCGCGCCAGGCCGCCGTCGCCGAGCCGCTCGCCACCGGACGCATCAGCAGCGTGATCGTCAGCCTGCCCGGCTGGCTTGGATCGAGCCGGGCCATGTGCAGTTCCATGTCCGTGGGCGGGAACGTCGCTGGCGTCGCCTTGCTCCCGGTCAGCCAGGAGAAGACGCCCTCCTTCTTCTCCGCCCGACCCAGGCGAACACGGATCAGACCCGGTAGACTTTCGATCACCTCGCCGCCCAGGTCGAAGATAAAACCCTTGAGCTTGATCAGGGCCATCGACTCCGGCATGTTCGCCTCAAGGCTGTGCCGGACCAGATGTGGCTCCGACCGAGACGGATCCGGACGTGCCGACGATTGCAGTGCCGGCACCGCCCGCGACGGTGCCCCGGGCTCGCGACCGAGTACGGCCCTCGCCTTCTGGAGTACCGCAACCGCCCGGCTCTGTGCCGGCGTCGCGCTGTCCGACAGGGCGGGCACGGCCGAGCCGAAGGTCCGGCCGTGCGTCAGGCGTCGGCCCAGAGCCTTCTCGTAGGCGAAGATCAACTCGACCGCCTGCTGATAACGGTCCTCGGGCGTCTTGGCCAGGCAGCAGCGCACGACCTGCTCGATCTCCGACGTGATCGCCTCCGCCAGGTTCAGATCGGCAAACCGCGGTGGATCCTCCTCCGCGTGGGCCAGCAAGAGTTCCTCGACCGAGCCGCGCACGAACGGCCGACGGCCCGCCAGCAGCTCGAACAGGATGACGCCCAGTGCGTACAGGTCGCTCCGCCGATCGACCTCGGTGCCGCGAAGTTGCTCCGGCGAGATGTACTCCGGCGTGCCGGCCGCCGTCGGTGTCTGTCCATAGCCCACCGACGTGATGTCTTCCGGCGCGATGTACAGCAGCGACGACATCTTCGCCAGGCCGAAGTCCATCAGCTTGACCGTCTCCTGTGGCGTACCTGGATAGATGATGAAGATGTTGCCCGGCTTGAGATCCCGATGGACGATGCCCGCGTCATGGGCGGCCTGGAGGACGTCGCACAACTGGACGAGCAGTCGGCCGGTTCGATCCGGAGCGAAGTGGCCATCCCGAGCCAGGAGAACGCCCAGGTCGCAGCCGCGCAGGTATTCCATGACCAGCACGGGGGCCTTCGGGTTGTCCGCGTCGGCGTCGTAGTAGGCGACCGTGTTGGGATGCTGAAAGCTCGACAGGATGTGGATCTCACGCCGGAAGTGTTCGCGGGCCTTTGGCTGGGCGGCGTACTCCGGTTTGAGGACCTTGACGACCACTTCCCGGTTCTGGTCGAGCTGCTTCGCGACGAAGATGCGGCTCATGCCCCCCTCGTCGAGAGGCCGCATGACCTTGTACTTGTTGAGCAGGACCTGCCCCACCATGATCAAGTGCCTCGCATGGCCTCGCCTCCGGGAGAATGCTCAACCCTAGCTTGCAAATCGTCTCCGGGCCAGTCGGCGGCGAGATTCTCGGAACATCACAACCCGCCCAATCGGCAGACCCTCGCACGACGACCGGACCGGAATCGACGGAACAATCCGCCCAGGGCTTGCTTTCGCCACGACAGGTCCCACCCTGAAAGGAAGCACCGACCCGCGAGCGACGAGGGAGCGAGCGGCCTCGCGCAGCGAGCTTGCTGGGAGAGCGCACCATGATCAATGAGATCCTCATCGGCGACTGTCTGATTCACCTGGACGGCCTGAAGGCCGGCAGCGTGGACCTGGCCTTTGCCGATCCGCCCTTCAACATCGGCTATCGGTACGACCGCTATGACGATCGCCGGGAGCGGGCCGATTACCTTGCCTGGACGGAGCAGTGGCTCGCCGCGGTCAAGCGTGTCCTGAAGCCGACCGGCGCGTTCTTCGTGGCCATTGGTGACGAGTACGCCGCCGAGATCAAGGTCCGGCTCGACGCGCTCGGCCTGACCCTGCGCAACTGGATCGTCTGGCACTACACCTTCGGCGTGAACTGCAAGCAGAAGTTCAACCGTAGCCACGCTCACATCTTCTACTACGTCGTCGATCCGCGTCGCTTCACGTTCAACGCCGACGGGGTGCGTGTGCCGTCGGCCCGGCAGACGACCTACGCCGATCGTCGGGCCAACGCCTCGGGCAAGCTGCCCGACGATACCTGGGTGCTGCGTCCGCAGGAGGAGGAACGCTGCTTCGCTCCGGAGAGCGATAGCTGGTACGTCGCCCGCGTCTGCGGCACGTTCAAGGAGCGAACTGGCCATCCGTGCCAGATGCCGGAAGCGGTCCTGGAGCGCATCATCCGCGTGGCGTCGAATCCCGGCGACGTGGTCCTTGATCCGTTCGCCGGCTCCGGCACGACGCTCGCCGTGGCGAAGCGCCTCGGTCGGCGCTATCTCGGCATCGAGCTGTCGCCCGATTATGCCGAGGCCGTCCGGCAGCGCCTGGACCAGATCCCGGAGGCCGTTCCTACCGGCTCGCCAGTCATCTCGACGTGATGGGAAAACTCGTCCTGGTCGTCGTCGGCCAGCGCAAGGCACTGGCACCATCCGACGCCGGAGCGAGCGTCCGCCCTGGTTGCAAGCCCCCTTCCGCCCGAGCATCACAGAAACCGTCCCAAGATGGGTGAGCCGTTCGGGGCCAAAGGTGGCCTGGCAGGAGCCGCGCCCTCTCCGCTGGGACTGTCTCTTTAGGAAATCGCCTCTTGCGACATTGTCGATGCGCGATAATATCAATTCAAGATTCGTAATACCAGCCACGAGGGCCTTGTCATGCCGCGTCGTCGCGCGTTCACGTTGATCGAACTGCTCGTCGTCATCGCCATCATCGCCGTCCTCATCGGGCTCCTCCTGCCCGCCGTCCAGAAGGTTCGCGAGGCAGCCAGCCGGATGAGCTGTCAGAACAATCTCAAGCAGATCGGCCTGGCCACCCACGCCTTCCATGATACTCGCGGCCAGTTGCCCTCGGTCGGCACCGTCCTGCACGCGGTCACGAACGGGGCTCAGGACGTGGTCTACCTGGCGGGACTCGGGACAAACTACTCCCTCCACAGCGCATTCATCGAGATTCTGCCCTACGTCGAGCAGGAGACCATCGCCCGGCAGTACAATCCGGCCCTTTCCCCGACCAACACGACTGGCAATCCGTCGAACGCCAGCCTGACGAGCCGGCCGTTGAAGACGTACCTGTGC
>CAYYJM010000123.1:0-4938 GCA_964471755.1 uncultured Alcaligenaceae bacterium | reverse complement strand
AGGCCTATACACTGCCGGCCGCCAGCTACGGATGGTGTCGCGGTAACTTCCAGGCGAACGGTGACACGAGCAGTTGGACGGCGACCCAACCGGCGTACTCATCGCACGGGCTGACCGGGGCGGCGGCCATGACTGCGTGGAACACGCTCAAGGCGTCGTTCACCGCCGACGATGGGATGATGGTCTCGCCACACATCGCGCGGGTCAAGTTGAACCATGTCATCAAGGGCACGTCGCACACCTTTCTGGCTGGGGAGATGCACTACATCATGACTGGCTACCAGTTCACGAGTGGGGCCTACGCCGGCCAACCGCGCCTCGGCACAACGACCTGGGTGCGGGCCCATCCCGGCGACAGCCATGCCACGACGAACGTGCCGCTGAACACCCGCCAGTATGTCGCTCGAGCCGACGCCCCACGCGACTACTGGACGAAGAGTTCCTACTACGGCTTCCGCAGTTCCCATCCCGGCGGGGCTAATTTCGTTTTCGGTGACGGATCGGTCCGGTTCGTCAGCGAGTCGATCGCGTTCCCGACGTACCAGTGGCTCGGTAGCCGAAACAGCACCCTACCCCCGCCCTCGGACTACTGACCAACACTTCGTGCGTCCCTGGAGTCAGGACCAGGGAACGCCCCAAAGGTCGTCCATCGCCCCCCTGCGACACCTGGCCCACGCGCGGACACGAGTTGCACTCATGCGTCCATCTCGGCCAGGCACATTCGTCGGACGAACGCCTCGGGGGCCAGCCGGCCGCCGAGCTTCACCAGGACACGCTCGCGGATCGCCGCCTGCTCCTCGGCCGACAGCGCGTTCCACGCCTCCAGACGCGACCGCTCCTCACTGGCCTGCGACTGCTGTTCCGTCCGGGCCTGCTCGATCTTCTCGGAGGTCTGCGTCCGGGCCTGCTCGCGGGATCGCTGGGCCTTGCGAACCTTGAGCGCCTCGCCGAGGTACTTCTGGGCCGCTCCGCTGAACGTCCGGCACTCCGGCCATTCCTTTCGCGTGACGGCCACGAGGAGCGGCAGAAGCTGTTTCGCCTCGGCCTCGCCGTGGTCCTTCAGGAGCGATTCGGCCTGTTCGATGTCCTTGACGCCCGGCTTCGTCTCAGGCGACCAGAGGGCGTAGAAGAGGGTGGCCAGTTCCAGCGCGGGGCCGGACTCAGCCCCCTTACGGGGGCCGCTCGCCAGGGGACGCGCGACGATGCGTTTCGGCTCCTCGATCGTCTCGGCCTCCTCCTTCGGTTCGGGTGTCGAGACCCTGTCACCGGCCTTGAAGACGACCTTCCAGACGCCGACCTTCACCTTCTGGAAGCGCTCCTTCGGGTCGAGCTTCGCCAGGAAGCCGATCGACTCGAGTTCCTCGATGGCCGGTGTCAGACGGCGTTTCAGGATCGCGACATTGTCCACCTCGGTCAGGCCGACGTGGCCGCAGGCGAACTCGACCAGGTCCATGCTCACCATGCGCGAGTTGTAGAAGCGCTTGTCGAGGAAGCGGTACATCCGCTGGGCCGTCGGCGAGCTGAGCTTGAAGAAGACTTCCAGGTTGAGCCGCTTCAGGTTGCCGTGCTTCAGGCTGTCGTGGAACTGCTGAGTCCAGGTCACCCACGAGGCCGGCGTCTTCTCGGGCGTCTTCGGCCCGCTCGTCTGGCGGGCGATCTTGTAGGCGCTGATGATGCCGGTGGCGACCTCTTCCTCGTAGCCGCGACCGGCCGCGTCCCACCAGGCGTTCTCGTAGCGGATGGTCAGCGACTTGAGCCGGCGAAGGACGTCGCGCAGGCGATCGTAGCTTCGGCCGTTCGGAGCCCAGCCCATGATGTCGAACAGCTGACTCGGCGCGAAGTTGACCGTGGCACCGGCGAAGTTGTCGGAGTGCTTGGCCACCCAGAGCAGAGCGAGGATGACGTGTTCGTCGGCCGGCGTCGGCAGGCCGTCGCGCGAGGTCGTCGTCAGGGTCACGCGCTGGGTGACGCGCTGCTTCGTGACGGGATCGTAGCGCGTGGCCTCGAACTCGAGACGATCGAGCTTCTGGCCGGAACCGTCGGCCAGCTGCGCGCGTTGCAGCGGGGCGAGCGGGAAGTCCGCCAGGTTCATCTCGTCACGACCGTCCTGGTAACGAGGCCGGGTGTCGTGGCTGGTGTTGCTCATGGGTGGATGTCTCGATCAAACCCGATTTCGTCCCACCACGCAAGCGCCTTTTCGGACCGAACTCGTCGAGCGGTTCGGCGTGGCGCGTTTGGTGTGGTTGGCGTTTTTCGGTTTCCCCATCTGGTTAGCCGGCGGACCCGGCCGCGCCGAGTCGGTGTTCGTTTCAGGTCTTGCGTCGAGGTCGTCGCGAAAAAAGGTGCCCGGCCGCACGGAGACGGCGCGCGCCGCTGCACGGGAACCCGGCTCGTTTTGTGCCCGGCCGCCCGTGGATTTGTGCGCGACCGCACGCCAACTATCCGGCAAGGTCGCACCCACGGCCGTTCGCCCCACGATGTGCAGCTGCGCCGACTGGGTTTGCAGCTGCAAACCGGCCCGATGCAGCTGCGCAGCTGCGCTCCGCGAGCTGACCGCTGGTCGGTCGATGGTCCGGAGCTGGGGTTGACGTGCGGCGGAGCACATTTTGGTCTCGAAAGAAGGCCGCCCGTGAGGATCTGTTCACGTGCGGCCGGGCACCTTTTCGCTGACACGACGCGGACACTCTGGATATACACCCCTGCCGCCTGGGATGTCGGCGGGTCGTGGGAAAAGATTGACGATTGGGATAACTGCGGAGTCGGGGAAGACGGGATGTTTGCGTGCGCTTCTCTGGCGCGAGGGCTAGCGGCATGCGATTTGCGCCAGCTGGCGCGATTGCAGTGTCGGGCGACAGGGCCTGGGGCGAGGCCGCTTCTGTGGCTTCACTCGTCGGTCTTTCGTGGCTTCTTCCTGGCGCGTGTCGAGGGCGGAACCGGCGTGGGCAGTTCCTTCGTGAGGGCCTTCTCAAATGCGGCGAGATCCTTGCAGATGCCGGCCTGGCGCGTCAGGCGTTCGAGTTTCTTCTCGTCCTTGATCTGTTGCAGACCGGCCGTGACGAAGGGCGGCACCACGCCGAAGCGGGCCTCCAGAACACTGATCACGGCCTTGATCCGGCCCTTTCGCTCTGATTCCGCGACGATCTCCTGAATGAGCGGGGACTCGACCATGATTTTGGATCCTCCAAGAATGTCCAGCCACGCTGGCCGGTCGAACTTGACCTTGGCAAAGACCTGCGTCACGGCCAGCAGGTTCGCCTGCTGCTGACCGCCTTCGTTGTCGATCCGGTCGCGGCAGCGCTGGAGCAGAACCTCCGGCGGGCCATCGTACTGTGCCAGCGGCACCCACGGCACGATGCCGACGTCCGGTGCCAGGAGCAGTTCCTCGGCCGACAGCGTCCACAGTTCGATCACTTTCCACGATAGCGTTTCGGTCGTCCAGCCCAGTTCGCTGGTCGTCTCGACGCTGGCCGGGACGCGATGGTTTCCCTTCGGTCGCAGCACCAGGACGATCGCTTCAGGCAGCATCTTCCGCGTCTGGCGGACGAGGCGGACGTCGTCGGCGAGCTGGCCGGCGACGCGCGGTTCGGGATCGGTCGCCACCTCGACCAGGACGAGGACGGCTTCCTTGCGTTCGGCGAGGCGGACTTCGAGCAAGCCATCGGGCAGCTTGCGTGGCTGGACGACCTCGGCCTTGACAGCCTTGCACGAGCGGACGGCAGTCGCTCCGGCGAGATACAGGATGGCCGCTCCGTGTTCCTCCAGAAGCCACTTGCTGCTCGGGTCAAAGGTCGGCTGCGGCATGGGCGGCTCCTGCGCTTTTCCGTCTCGATAATGGGGCGACGGTGCAGAATTGGTCCGGTTCGATCTTGCCGCGTGGACAGAACGACGCCGTCTCGCCGGTCTTCAACTGCGCGATGTAGCCCGTTGCCCAGCCCATGACGTGGTTCCCTCCTCACTCGTCGGTCTTGCGCGGCTTCTTCTTACCGCGTGTCGAGGGCGGAACCGGCGTGGGCAGTTCCTTCGTGAGAGCCTTCTCGAACGCTTCCAGGCTGGTACAACTCGCGGCAGCGTCGAGCAGGCGATCCAGTTTCTCCGGATCCTTCACCTGAGCCAGCCCGGCCCGGATGGTCTCATTCGGGGACTCGAACCGAGTGGTCAAAAAGCGGACGATCGCCTTGATTTGGCCCTTTCGCTCTGACTCAGCGACGATTTCCTGAATGAGCGGAGACTCGATCATGATTCTGGAACCTCCGAGAATGTCCAGCCAGTTCGGCCGGTTGAACTTGACCTGGGCAAAGACCTGCGTCACCGCCAGCAGATTCGCCTGCTGCTGACCGCCTTCGTTGTCGATCCGGTCGCGGCAGCGCTGGAGCAGAACCTCCGGCGGGCCATCGTACTGTGCCAGCGGCACCCACGGCACGATGCCGACGTCCGGTGCCAGGAGCAGTTCCTCGGCCGACAGCGTCCACAGTTCGATCACTTTCCACGATAGCGTTTCGGTCGTCCAGCCCAGTTCGCTGGTCGTCTCGACGCTGGCCGGGACGCGATGGTTTCCCTTCGGTCGCAGCACCAGGACGATCGCTTCAGGCAGCATCTTCCGCGTCTGGCGGACGAGGCGGACGTCGTCGGCGAGCTGGCCGGCGACGCGCGGTTCGGGATCGGTCGCCACCTCGACCAGGACGAGGACGGCTTCCTTGCGTTCGGCGAGGCGGACTTCGAGCAAGCCATCGGGCAGCTTGCGTGGCTGGACGACCTCGGCCTTGACGGCCTTGCACGAGCGGACGGCGGTCGCATCGGCGAGGTACAGGATGGCCGCTCCGTGTTCCTCCAGAAGCCACTTGCTGCTCGGGTCGAACGTCGGCTGCGGCATGGGTGATCTCCTCGTTTATCCCATGTTAGGAAAGTAATGCACGGGGAAGCGGGAGTTCAGAAGCATGG
>CAYYJM010000122.1:7675-17716 GCA_964471755.1 uncultured Alcaligenaceae bacterium | reverse complement strand
CGACCTTGAGATGATCGAGGTAGTCCACCCGCAGACCGGCGCTGCGGAAGATGACCCGCGAACCGGGTCGGGCCGTGGCCAGGATCGCGTTCCACTCGGCGACCAGCCCCTCCGGATCGTAGAAGCTCATCCAGTCCATGTGGTCCAGCAGAGTGAACTTCGTCAACCCCGGCTCGGCCTGTTCCAGGAAGCCGGTCACCGTGTTGGTGTGGATCTTGAGCCGGGGCATGAGCGTCTTGAGATGGTCGAAGTTCTCGCGCTTCAGGTATTCGGGGCAGCACTCCGGCGTGTAATGGCCCTGGAGGTAGACCCGCCAGAAGTAGTTGTCGTGGAACGGCAGATCGAGGATGACTGCCTCGACACAATCGCGGATGAACTTGCCGACGCCGCCGGGATACTGCTGCTTGATCTGGTTGCGCTGCGGCCAGGGGACGCCGACCAGGGTCAGGGTTAGACTGCGCGACAGCAGCCAGCGCAGCCAGGGCCGCCAGAAGCGATCCTTGATCGAGTGGTGATAGACCTCGCGCTGCTCCTCGATGGTCTTCGCGGCGAGCAGGCTCTCCAGCGGCTTGCGCAGTCGCTGGAGATAGTGGGCGTTGGTCAGCATCAGCTTGGCGACCAGGCCGGACAAGCCGCGATAGTAGAACGACTTCCGCCAGCCTCGGCCGGAGAAGAACTCGATGTGCTTGTCCCAGTATTTCTGGGCCGTCGCCGACAGGTCCGGCCGGATCGCCTCGCGGTACAGTTGCCGCGAGCGCGGCGAGAGCCCGTTGCCGAACAGCTCCCAGAAGGCCTCGTAGTCGAGGTGCGTGATGGCCGCCTTCTTGAACTCCAGCAGACTGTTCTGGATCGGGTTGACGTCCACGGCGTTGACTTCCGCGACGCCGGCGAGCAGGTAGTCCAGGGCGTTGCAGCCGGCGCTGGTCAGCACGACGACGCGATCGTCCGGCTGGAACTGCAAGGCGATCCGGTCCAGACGTGGATCTTCCCAGCAGGTGTTGTAGATCAGATTGCGCGAGTGAACCGCGTTGAAGATGCGGCTATTGACTCGTTCGCCCATCGAGGTCGGTCGGAGCATGGCGTCGGGGCCCTCGGCTGTCAGGTAGAACCGTTCGGAGTGGCGATGGTTTCGTGTCGGGACGGGCGTGCAAAGCCGGGCCAGTCCCGGGGCGGCCCCTCGGCGACGAGGCCGTCGAGCATGCCCTGGATCGTCGCGGCCAGGGTCGTCAGCAAGCGGCCGCCGCCTTCCCGGCTCGTGGAGCTTCCCGTCAGGATGGCCCGGGCGTCCAGCGGCGGGCCGATCTGCACGACCACGCCCAGCGGAGCGACGGGAGCCTCCTCGCGATCGTCGAGCGTCTCTTCCAGCCGCAGCAGCGTCTCGGCGATCCGTTCGGCGCTGGGGGCCTCGCGGACGTAGTTCTGCGAGTGGGCCCGCAGATTCTCGCAGAAGAGCAGGCGATCGAGTTGCTCGTAGATGGCGTGCCGCTCCTCGGCCCCGAGCGGGTCGAGGAGCTTGCGAACCAGGCGCTGACGGACACGCCGAATCCGCTCCAGGGTATGGCCGGTCTGGATCTTGCCCAGGATCTTCTCCTCCAGGTCGCCAACGATCGTCTGGGCCAGGCTGGCGATTCGTTCGTCGATGGTGCCGACCTGGGGCGAGCCGATGAACTCGATCTCGCGCAGGGCCAGGTAGGCACAGCCGAGCTTCTCCAGCCGAGCCCGCACGGGCCGGCCCGCCTGCGGCAGCCAGCCCAGACGCTTCTCCAGGCGGGTGACGCGCCGATCGATCTCCTCCCACGGATCAGCCAGCAGCCAGTACTTGATGGCCACGGGCAGCACGTGCAGTGGCCGCTGACTCGCCTTCAGGGCCTGGCTCAGGATCAGCGTCGCTCCCTCCTGAAAGGGGCCGAGTCGGTCGTTGGTCCGGAACCAGGTCCCCTCGGGGAAGAGGACCAGCGGTCGATCGGCCCGGGCGAGGATGTCGGCACAGGCCTTGAGCGATTCCCGATCCAGCCCCTCGCGCCAGAGGCTGAAGCAGCCCATTCGCCGCAGCAGCCAGGGCATCCAGCCCTTCTGACGGAAGACGTGGGCGGAGACGACGAAGTAGAACTCGCGCTGCAGGTTGAAGCCGAGCTGCATCATCACCGAGCCGTCGGCCCAGCGGCTGTGGTTGGGCGTCAGCAGGACCCCCGCTCCGGTCTGGAGCGATTCCTGAAGATGCTCGACTCCCCGGTACGCCCAGCGATGCACGTTGCGGTTGCGACGCAGGTAGCGGGCACCAAAGGGGCGAACCAGGCGCAACCAGAACTTGCCCGGATACGGCGGGACGAAGGTATAGGGCTCGTCAAAGTACCGCCGGACCACGTCTGACACTCCACGAAGGACGGACTCCGAACGCGGATGTTCCCGTCAGCACTCGCAGAGGATAGTGTACGACGGTGCCGGCCATCTGGACAAGGAGGTTTCGCGCCGGACTCCTCTTGGCTCACGCCCACCGACACGCTATAGCCCCGGATACTCCGCGCGATCGGCATCGGGCCGGACGCGTGAATCGTTTCCTCTGGCGCAAGAGAATCGTCATGTTCTCGTCACGATACCGGCAAATGGCTCTGCTGGCGCTGCTGGCTCTGGCCGGGATCTCCCTGGGCCGGGCGGCGGACATCGAGACGCGCGATTTCAACGTCCTGGTCGATGGCAAACCGACCGGCGAAGCCCACATCACCATCCACACCCAGGCCGACGGTTCCACCGTCGTCACCTCGGACACCGACATCCTGGTCAAGCTGCTCATCGGTCACTACCGCTACGCCTTCCGCGGTCGGGAGGTGTGGAAGGACGGCCGACTGGTGCGGCTCGACTCGACCTGTAACGACGATGGCAAGCTCTACGTCCTGGCGGCCAGTGCCGAGGGCGACCGCTTTCGTCTCAAGGTCAACAACCAGGAGAAGTTCGTTCGCGGCGACGTCTGGCTGACCAGCTACTGGGCGGAGCCGACCGGCCGACTCAACCAGGAAGTCGCCCTGCTCGACGCCGACACCGGCCGGGAGCTGGCCTCCCGTGTGCAGCAGATCGGTGTGGAACAGCGTACGATCGCTGGCCAGAACGTCAACGTGACCCGCTACCGTGCCACGGGCAAGCATGGCAACACTGATCTCTGGTACGACGGCAACAATCGCCTGGTCCGGCAGGAATGGACGGAAGACAATCATCGGATGGTCCTCGAACTGATTCGCCTGCGGCGTTGAGCGGCCTTGCCAGTTCGGCAGACGCTGCCCACTTCGCCTTGATTCGCACCGCCCGGTTACGGTTTACTGATGGGCGAATCCGGCCGACTCAGCGTGAAGGGACCGCGGAGATGAGGAGCCGGCAGAGCCCGTCTGCGACGCAAGGAAGGGTGGCCGATGGCTGATCGAGATGCGATCCGCAAGATGCTCGTCGAGATTCTGGAAGAGGACACCGGCAACTCCTACTCGGATCTGTCGGAAACCGACTCGCTCCGTGAAGGACTCGGTCTGGACTCGGTCGATATCGTCAGTGCCGTGTCTCAGATCGAGCGCCGTTTCAAGATCCGCCTGACGCACGAGGAGCTGGAGAAGCTCACGACCGTGGGCGACATTCTCGATCTGCTCATGGCCAAGCTCAACAGCACCGCGGCCGCCTGAGAGAGCGCGCGAATCACCACCCGGGGCCAGGAGGCGAAGGATTGCCTCCTGGCCTCGGGTTTTTGCTGCGTTTCTCCGCCTGCACCCAAATCATAAGACTGCCTCATCGCGAGAGAACCGGTTAGTTTGTCACGTCTGGACCGTTTATCTCGATGACCACACCACCGGCCGGGCCGAGCGACGGATTCTGCTGTCTGTGGACGTCCTCGCCGGGGGCCGCACCAGGAGGTCCACTCCATGCAACCTGTTCGCCTGCTGCTGCTTCTGGGGGTTCTGGCGACTCCCGCGCTGGCCGGTCCCGATCCCTTCGGTCTGACGCGCCGGATCGATCAAGGCATCCAGGCCGTTCTGGCCGAGAACAAGGTCGCGCCGGCTCCGCGTGCTGACGATGCCGAGTTCCTGCGCCGCGTCTATCTCGACATCACCGGACGGATTCCGCCGGCCTCCCGAGTGTCCGAGTTTCTGGCCAGCACCGACCCGGACAAGCGGCGCAAGCTGATCGACGACCTGCTGACCAGCAACGGTTACGTGAACAACTTCGCCGCCGCCTGGCGGGTCGCCCTGGTGCCGCCGAGCAGCAATCAGCAGGCCGCCTTCCAGGCGAGTCAGGTCGAGAACTGGCTGCGCGAGAAACTCCGCGAGGACGTCTCCTATGACGTGATCGCACGCGATCTGATCACCCTGCCGATCGGCGGTCCTCCAGGACCCGGCGGTCGGCCTGTCTTCCAGCAGAGCCTGAACGCACGGGCCTTCTACCAGGCCAGCGAGTTTCGGCCGGAGAACCTGGCCGCCGCCTTCTCGCGCGTCTTCGTCGGCGTGAAGATGGAGTGTGCCCAGTGTCACGATCATCCGTTCGCACACTGGAGCCGGGAGCAGTTCTGGCAGCAGGCCGCCTTCTTCGTCCGCATCCAGCCGCAGGAACAGAACGGCATGGTCTTCAACGGCACCGAGGCCGACACGGGCCATGAGATCGCCATCCCCGGTCGGAACAGGAAGGTCGGCCCCGTTCTGCTCGACGGTCCCCCCGCGAACCTGACCGGTGATGCCAATCCGCGCGACGTCTACGCTCGCTGGCTGACCGACCGGAGCAATCCGTACTTCGGCAAGGCGGCGGCCAACCGGATGTGGGCCCACTTCTTCGGCATCGGCCTGGTCGATCCCGTCGATGAGATGGGCGACGAGAGCAACAAGCCATCGCATCCCGAACTGCTCGACGAGCTGGGCCGGGCCTTCGTCGAGAGCGGCTTCGACCTGAAGTTTCTCGTGCGGGCCATCTGCAATTCGGAGACGTACCAGCGGACGAGCATGCGTTTCGAGGCTGGCCAGGATGAGCCGACCCTGTTCGCCCGGATGGCCCTCAAGGGCTTGACGGCCGAGCAGTTCTTCGACAGCCTGTGCCAGGCGACCGGCTACCGCGACAACCTCAGTAACCAGTATCAGCAGCCGATCGTCATCGCCGGTCAGGGCTCGCCGCGGGCCGAGTTCCTCGCCCGGTTCGGCAACAGCGTCGATCGCAAGACCGAGACGCAGACGACCATCCTTCAAGCACTGGCCATGATGAATGGCCGCTTCATGACCGACGTGACCAGTGTCGAGCGGAGCAAGACGCTCTCGGCCGTGATCGACGCTCCGTTCCTCGACACGCGGGAGCGCTTGCAGACCCTCTTCCTGGCGGTCCTGGCCCGGCCGATGCGTCCGCTCGAAGAGGAGAAGCTGATGCGCTACGTCAGCTCCGGAGGTCCCGCCCGCGACTCACGCAAGGCCCTTGCCGACGTCTTCTGGGTTCTGCTCAACAGCAGCGAGTTCGCGTTGAATCATTGACCGTCCATTTAGCCCCCGGCTTGCCGGGGGTCTTCACTGCGAAAACCCCGCCGGCAAGCCGGCGGCTAAAGAAGATCGCACACCGCAGGAGCTACATCCATGTCGAGACTCACGCGTCGTGACTGGCTCAAACTGGCGTCGCTGGGAGCGCTCAGCGCCGGCGTCGCGCCGTGGCTGCCGGCTCTCGCTTCCGAGGCGGCGAAGAATCCCCAGCGCAAGCGGGCCTGCATCCTGCTCTGGATGAACGGCGGCCCGTTCAAGACCATCCAGACGGCCGCGCCCGGTCTGCACATCAGCGAGCATCTGCCGAAACTGGCCCGACTCGGCAACCACCTCGCCGTTCTGCGCGGCATGAACACGAAGGAGGCCGACCACAGCCGGGCGACGTATCTGATGCGCACCGGTCAGGCTCCGACCGGGCCGATTCAGTATCCGCCCATCGGCTCGCTGGTGGCCAAAGAACTCGGCTCCGAGGACGCCGCCCTGCCCTCCTACGTCAGCATCGCCCCGTACCGCTTCTTCAACCCGGCCGCCTACCTGCCCGGGTTCCTTGGTCCGACCTACGCCCCGCTTGTCGTCGGCGAGTCGGCCAACTTCCGTCAGCAGCAGCAGATCGACTATGCCACGGTGATGAAGGTGCAGGACATCGACCGACCGGCCGATGTCTCCGCCGAGCAGGCCGCCGCCCGGCTCGGTCTGCTGCACGACATGGACTCGCAGTTCGCCGCCGGACGACCGACGTCCTCCGTCATCAGTCACCAGTCGGCCTACGAGCGAGCCGTCCGCCTGATGCAGGGCGAGGCGACGCGGGCCTTCAACCTGGAAGACGAGAAGGACGCACTGCGCGATCGCTACGGCCGAAACCTCTTCGGCCAGGGCTGCCTGCTGGCTCGCCGACTGGTCGAACGCGGCGTGCCGTTCGTCGAGGTGACGCTGGCCGGCGTCAACAATCAGCAGGCCTTCGGCTGGGACACGCACGCACAGAACTTCACCGCGGTCCAGCGTCTCAGCGAGGTTCTCGACCCGGCCTGGGCGACGCTGATGGAAGACCTCAAGGATCGCGGTCTGCTGGAGACGACGACGATCCTGTGGATGGGCGAGTTCGGTCGGACGCCGAAGATCAACCGGGCCCAGGGCCGGGATCACTTCGCCTCTGCCTGGACGACCGTCCTGGCCGGCGGCGGCATCAACGGCGGACAGGCCCACGGCAAGACCAGTGCCGACGGCATGAGCGTCACGGATGGTCAGATGTCCATCGGCGACCTGCTGGCGACCCTGTGCGTCGCGCTCGGCATCGACCCGGAGAAGCAGAACAACTCGAACATCGGTCGGCCGATCAGCATCGTCGATAAGACGGCGAACGCGGTCAAGGAGGTGCTTCGGTGATTCCCCTCGACCTCACCGCCCTCGTTCTGAGCCTGGCCCTGGCCGCACCGGTGGAGGTGCCGAAGCCGGTGGCGAAGACGCCGCTCGGAACCGAGGTGCAGGACCTTGTCCTTCTGCACGAGGACGTGCCGCTGCGGCTCCGGCTGCGCATCACCAACGGCGACCAGTCGATCTTCTCGCGCTGGAACGATCACATGGATCGCTGGTTCAAGTTCGCCGATCGCAACCGGGACAACTTCATCGACGAGAGCGAACGAACGCGCGTTCCGAGCGCCTTCCAGATGCAGATCATGCTGGTGAATGGCCAGTTCATCGCGGCTCGTCAGATCCAGCCGGCGACCGGCGGGACACCGACGATGCAGGATCTGGACCTGGACGGCGATGGCAAGGTCGATCGGCACGAGTACCTCAGCTACTACGCCAGCACCTCGGCCGGCCCGCTGGCCGTGGTGGCCGGCTACAGCCAGGGGTACGCTCGAGGAGGCAACAGTTCCGCCGTCTCCGACGCGCTGTTCCGGGCCCTGGATGCGGATCGCGATGGCCGACTCAGCCGGGCGGAACTCGATCAGGTCGGCAAGCTCCTCGGCCGGTTCGACGTGAACGACGACGAGATCGTCTCGGTGACCGAAATCGTTGGCAACCAGGCGTTTCCGGGTTACCGCCCGCCGAACGTTCCTGGCCAGTCGGCCGCCTTCAGCCTGAACCTTGTCGCCGTTCCGCGCGAGGCGAGTGCCACTCGCGTGACAGCACGGCTCAAGTTCGCCAAGGCGATGCTCGCCCGACTCGACGTGGACAAGAGCGGTGGCCTCAGTGCCACGGAGTTCCGCATCCCGCCGGCCGACTTCGCCAGCTACGACGCCAACCACGACAACCAGATCGACGCGCTGGAGCTGGTCAAGTGGGTGGTCAGTCCGCCGCACGTTTCGATCCTTGTGCGGATGGAGCAACTGGTCACGGCTGGTGGAGCCGTCGAGGTGGAAGGCGAGAAGGTCGATCGTGAGAAGCCCGAGGCGAACGGACTGACCTTCCACCTGGGCGATGCCAGCTTCCGGTTCGATCGCAACGCGGCTCCCGGCTCCAGCCGATATCGACCGACGGGGAGCATAAAGCGGTACGTTACCGGGATCTTCAACGCCCTCGACACGAAGAAGACCGGCCGGGTGTCGCTGGAGGAGATCAACAAGAACCCACAGGCGGTCTACCTGCGCAACTTCGGCGACTGGCCGGACATGAACGGTGACGGCTTTCTGACACTGGAGGAGATCGATCAGTTCGGCGAACTGACCGGTGGCGGGGCCTGGTCGCAGGTGGCCATCGGCTTCCTCGATCAGGGGCGGGGCCTGTTCGAGATTCTCGATACGCAGCCGGACGCGAAGCTGTCGATCGGCGAACTGCGCAACGCCGCGAAGCCGCTGATGAAGTACATCAAGGCGAACCAGACCGCACTGGCTCGCAGTGACATTCCGCGGCGTTACGCCCTCCAGATCAGCTTCAACACCAACGCCTCCGTCATGGTGATGCAGACGCCGGGGATGGGGGGCGCGACCATGCGTCAGGGGGGCGTCAACCTGAATCCGGAAGTCCGTCGGGGGCCGGAGTGGTTCCGGAGCATGGACGTCAACGGCGATAGCTACATCAGTCCGCGCGAGTTTCTCGGCCCGATGGCCGCGTTCCAGCGTCTGGACCTCGATGGCGACGGCCTGATCAGCGATACGGAAGCGACCGCCTTCGTCGGGAAGCGTCAACCCGAGGGGCGCAAGCCGGAGCCGATCGGCGAGGTGCCGATTCCGCGTTGAACCATTACGTCAACGTCGTCTGCACCTGGACGGCCTCGGCGAGGCGGCGCAGATAATCGCGCCGCCGGATCTCGATCGCGCCGAGGCTCTCTGTGTGGTCGTTGATGTACTGCACGTCGAAGAGGCGGAACCCTCTGGCGTTGAGCCGCTCGAACAGGAAGGCCAGGGCGGCCTTGCTGCCGTCGGTGACGCGCGTGAACATCGACTCGCCGGCGAAGAAGCCGCCGATGGCGATGCCGAAGACGCCGCCGGCCAGTTCGCCGTCGTGCCAGACCTCCAGGCTATGCGCATGGCCGAGCTGGTGCATGGCCGTGTAGGCCTCGATCATGGTCGGCGTGATCCACACGCCCTGCCCTTCGCGCACGGCGCAGGCACGGACGACGGTGTCGAACGCCTGGTTGAGCGTGTGCGTGAACTTGCCGGAACGCAGGGTGCGGGCCAGGCGACGCGAGATGCGAAGGCCGTCGAGTTCGATGATCGCGCGGGGATCAGGCGACCACCAGAGGATGGGCGTCGATTCGTCGAAGAATGGGAAGATGCCGTGCGAGTAGGCGTCGAGCAGTCGTGGCGGCGACAGTTCGCCGCCGACGGCGACGAGGCCATCCGCATCACAGCGGGCCGGGTCTCGGAAGAAGCGGGGCATGAGTTCACCCCTCATCCATCGCCAGCCCTCGATCCAGGCAGTCCTGGCAGATCGCCTCCAGGAACAGGTCGCCGTAGTCGGCCAGCTTCTTCTGCCCGACGCCGCTGATGCGGAGCATCCGTTCCGGTGTCGAGGGCCGAACGCGGGCCAGCTCACGCAGCACCTTGTCGGTGAAGATCACGTACGGCGGCACCGCCTGCTCCGACGCCAGCCGACGACGCAGTTCGCGCAGCCGATCGAACAGCAGCCGATCGACGCCCTCCCAGGCGTCCTCCTCGACGACGGTCTTCTGCCGGGCCTCGCCCTTCGCCCGCCGACGGATCTGGATCAGCCGCACGGAACGCTCGCCCTTCATGACCTCCCACGAGCCGGCATTCAAACACAGCTTCGGGTACTCGTCCTCCGTCTGGACCAGGACGCCGAGGTCGATCAGCTGGTAGATCCAGTCGCGCAGGCTCGCCTCGGCGATCTCCTTCAGGATACCATAGGTCGTCAACTGCTCGTGCTGATACTTGCGGATCATGTCGCTGTTCTTGCCGCGCAGCACGTTGATGACGTGGCCGATGCCGAAGCGCTCACGCACCCGAGCCACGCAGGAGAGGATCTTCTGGGCGACGACCGGAGCTTCGGGCACCTCCTCCGTGTCGCCCAGGCAGATGTCGCACGCCTTGCAGTTCGGCGTCGGATACTCCTGGCCGAAGTAGCGAACCAGGGCGTGATGCCGACAGGTGGC
>CAYYJM010000122.1:0-7665 GCA_964471755.1 uncultured Alcaligenaceae bacterium | reverse complement strand
GCGACAGTAGCGTGTCATCTCTTCGAGGTGCCGGAACGAGCTGGCGAGATACTCCGGTGCCGCTCCGCCCTCCTCGGCCGATTTCTGGATGATCGACTTGAGCGACAGATGATCGCGAGCGGAGTAGAGCAGGACACACTCGGCCTCCAGGCCATCCCGGCCGGCTCGGCCGGTCTCCTGCTGATAATGCTCCAGCGATTTCGGCATCGCCAGGTGCAGCACGAAGCGGACATTGCTCCGGTCGATGCCCATGCCGAAGGCGATCGTCGCGACGACGACATCGCACTCTTCCTTGAGGAAGGCATCCTGGGTCGCCTCGCGTTCCCGGGGAGCCAGTCCGGCGTGGTACGGCATCGCCTTGATGTTCTTCTTGCGGAGCCGTTCGCAGGTCTCGTCCACGTCGCTGCGGCGCATGCAGTAGATGATGCCCGCCTCGTTCTCGTGACGTTCGAGGACTTCCAGGACCTGGCGCATCACATCGTTCTGTGGCAGCACCCGGTAGACGAGATTGGGCCGATCGAAGTTGCCGACCAGGACGAGCGGCTCGTGCAGGCCGAGCTGGGCGATGATGTCGGCCCGGACCTGCTCGGTGGCCGTGGCCGTGTAGGCGTGAAAGCTGGCCTCGGGCAGCCGCTCCCGCAGCCGACGAAGCTGGCGATATTCCGGCCGAAAGTCATGGCCCCAGTGGCTGATGCAGTGAGCCTCATCGACGGCCAGGGTCCGCACGTCGATCTCTTCGAGGACACTGGGCAGTTCGGAGTTCACGAGCCGTTCGGGCGAGACGAACAGCAGGCGGAGCGCTCCGGCGTGCAGCTGGGTGTACAGTTCGCGGCGCTGGGCTGGCGACAGGGTACTGTCGAGCTGGCTGGCGGCGACGCCGAGTTGACGCAGGCCATCGACCTGATCCTTCATCAGGGCGATGAGCGGCGAGACGACGACGGTGGTGCCGCCCTGGAAGACGGCCGGGGCCTGGTAGCAGAGCGATTTGCCGCCGCCGGTCGGCAGCACGACGAGCGAGTCACGCCGGGCCAGAACGGCCTGCATGGCCTGAGCCTGGAGCGGGCGCAGGGTGGAATACCCCCAGATACGGGCGATCAGGGCTTGCAGGCCGGCCGATTCTGTCGTGGCCGGGTCGGATGGGGTAGTGTCCACGTGTATCCTCCGCTGATGAGGACATCATCGCCGCTCGGAGACGCGAACACAAGCCCAGGCGCGGAAGAAGAGGGCCAGTAGGGCGGGCCTGCGCTGTGGCCGGCCTTCCGGGGCGATTGGGCGTCGGTGGCGCTCCTGCCCACCCTACATTTTTCAGGTCGCGTCGCTATCCCTTCCCCATGGACTTCTTCAGCAGACGGTCGAAGCCGTCGGCCAGGGGCCCGGTTCGCGGCAGGTGCGGCTGAGCCTCCAGAGCAATGCGGTGAGCTTCCTCGCGCTGCCCCTCGTGCAAGGCCAGCTCGCCAGCGGCCAGCAGCCAGCGCAGACGTTTCGCCGTGTCTGCTTCGTTGCCCGAGCGAGCGAGGTGTTCACGGATCAACGGCAGGGCGGTCAACCACTTGCCCAGGTCGAGCTGAGCCTGGATCTGCGTCTCCTGCGCCTGCCGGGCCAGGTCCTGCTGATCGGCCCGACGGGCCCATCGGCCGACGACCTCGGTCAGCATCTGCAACCGTCGTGGCCCCTGCTTGGCGTCCGCCAGCCGGCGGTCCCACTCCTGCAATAGAGCGATGCTCTCGGCCCGGACCAGCACCTCGATCAGGGCCGCCCAGGACTTCTCCTGAACCTGGCTATCCTCGCCCGGCTGGCTGCACTTCCACAAGGTCGGCAGCGTCGCCGGCGGCGCACACTGCCCCAGGACGGTCGCCGCCCGGCTGCGAACGCCCGGATCGACGTCGCGCTGAAGCAAGGCGTCGAGGCGACGAACCGCCGCCTGGAGCTGGGCCTCTTCCAGGTGCCGACCGTCGCCGACGGCACGGGCCAGGGCACCGACCACACTGAAGCGAACCGTGACCATCGCGTCGTCCTTCAGTTCGAGCAGCCCGTCGAGAAGGTTCCGATCAGCGACGCGCTCCAGGGCCTGCGAGGCGGTCTGGCGAACCGGCTCACTGGGGTGCTTGAGCAGGCCGAGCAGGACGGGGCCGGCGTCCGGATCACCCAGGGCACCGAGATCCTCAGCGGCCTCGACGACGACCTCCAGGGCCGGATCGTTCAGGGCTTTCTGGAGCAGCGGCACGACCTCCTTTTGCAGAGCGGCGGCAGCCGGATGGTTCGTGCGGGCCAACTGGGCCAGCGATCGAGCCGCACCGGCCCGGACGGACACCTCGCCGCGCCGCAGGAGCATCTTCAGCCGGCCGATGGCTTCCTCATCGATCGGCAGCCGACCCAGGGACAGGACGGCGGCCTTCTGCACGTCCAGGGCCGGATCGAACGTCAGGCGAAGCAGGATCGTCGTCAGCGGTTTCTGCTTGGCCTCGCCCTCGGTCGTGGTCAGCAGATCGAGAACCCACTGGACGCAGAGCAGGCGAACGGCGGCGTCCTCCTGTTCGAGAATCTGCTGAATGTGGGCGAGCCGCTCGGCCGGCGGCAGACGGTTGTACAGCTGCTGTTGCAGACGAAGGATTTGGGCCTGGGCACGGCGCAGTTCGTTCTCGACCCGGCGGGCTCGGGTCGTCTGATAGGCCAGACGCTGCTCCATCCAGCGGAGCAGCCCCTGATCGCGATGGGCCTGCCACCAGGCTTCCCAGAGTTCGGGATCGCTGCCGTGGTTCTGCCCGGTCAGGTCGCCGAGGGCCTCGCTGGCCGTGAGGCGGAGCGGCTCGCAATCGCTGCGCAGTTGCAGAATGAGAACCTCGACGGCGGCCTTGCGGCCGGATCGACCCAGGGCCCACAGCGCGGTCTGGCGAACGGCCAGGTCGTTGCGGTCGTCCTCGACCAGTCGCCGGAGTCGCCGCAGGAGGTGTTCATCGGCCGTCGGGGCCAGGGCCTCGGCGGCCGCCTGGCGAACAGCTGGCTTCTTCGATGACAGGGCCGCGATCAACTCGTCGGCGAAGCGGCGATCGTTGGCCAGCTGAACGGCCGAGGCGAGAGCCTGGAAGACCTCCGCCTCGCCATCCTGACGCAGCCCCTCACGGACGAGGCGCTCGGCCTCACCGGAGGCGTTCTGCATGAGCAGCATGGCGGCCGGGAGCGGCCCCTGTGGATGCGGGCGATCGTGCAGCATCTCGCGCAGCAGGGGAAGGTCCGGTCCCGGATCGGGGGCCGGCGTACGGGCCGGTTCTGGAGCGTCCTGGGCCAGGCAGAGAACGGCCTCGGAAAAGGCTCCCGGGCCGAGAAAGCCATTCGCGGCGGGGTGGCCGAGCAGGATCAGTGCGATCAGCGAACCAGGTACGACCGTCATGGATGGGCTCCCCGTCCTTGGAATCAGGCCGGAACTTACCCGGACGATGCGGTTCCGGTCAACCCCCGCTGCTCGCAGGGCGCGACAACGAGCTGGCCTCGCTTCGGGTCGCACCTCGCCGGTAGAATCCTTTCGCCCTGCGTACCGAACCGAGAGGAGCCAGGGATGGCCGGTCTGCTCAATGTCAGCGGTGTTCGTCGAAGAGGGTTTCACTACCTGCTCATCGTCCTGGTCTGGTCGGCCGTCTGTCTGCCGAATCTGGGCGGGCCGAGTCTGTGGGACATCGATGAGGGCAACAACAGCGAGGCCGCCCGGGAGATGCTCGTCTCCGGCAACTGGATCGTGCCGTACTTCAACTACAACCTGCGGGTGGACAAGCCGGTCCTGCTCTACTGGTGCCAGGTACTCGCGTTCGAGTCCTTCGGCGTCAACGAGTTCGCGGCCCGGTTCCCGTCCGCGCTGGCCGTTCTGCTGACGGCGTTGACCACCTACGAGCTGGCCCTGGCGATGTTCGGCGTCGGGGCGGCGCTGCTGGCCGGTGTCGGTGTGCCGACATGTCTGCTGGCCTGCGCCGCGGGGCATTTCGCCAATCCCGATGCGCTACTGACCCTGGCCCTGACCCTGGCGTTCACCTGGTTCTGGGTGTGGTATCGCGGCCACAGTTGGGCGGCCTGGCCTCTGGGCCTGAGTGTCGGTCTGGGCATCCTGGCCAAGGGACCGGTCGCTCTGGTTCTGCCGCTTCTGGTCTGGAGCGTGTTCATGCTCTGGCAGGGTCGCTACTGGCGACTCTGGCGACCGGACTTCATTTTCGGCGGCGGCTCGTGGATGATCGTGGCTCTGCCGTGGTACGTCTGGGTCACCGTGGAGACGCACGGTCGCTGGCTGTCCGGGTTCTGGTTTCAGCACAACCAGGGGCGATTCCTGACCACGATGGAGTCACACGGTGGGCCGGTTGTCTACTACCTGCCGGTTCTCCTGCTCGGCCTGGCTCCGTGGTCGCTGTTCCTCGTCCATGCCGTGAGCCAGGCCGTCTGGCACGCACGACGGGGCGTCGGGCCTACGGACGACGACACGGTTCGACGCGACGCGACGCGCTATCTTCTCGTCTGGGCGGCCGTCTATGTTGGCTTCTTCTCCCTGTCGGCGACCAAGTTGCCGAACTACGTCCTGCCGGTTTACCCGGCTCTGCTGATTCTGGTCGCCGACCGTCTCGAACGCTGGCGGCAGGGAGAGACCCTGCCGCGCTGGGTGATGCCGACGGCCCTGGCTCTACTGGCGGCCTGCGCGGCGGCCCTCTTCCTGGGGGCGTTCCTGCCAGTGGTGACGGCCATCGCCCCGGCCGTGGTCTGGGCCATTCTGGGGGCTCTGGCCTTGCTGTCGTTCGTCCTCCTCGGCTGGCACCTGCATCAGCGGCAGGCGACGGGCTTTCTCATCAGTTTCGTCCTGCTGGCGACTCTGGGAACCGGCGTGGTGGTCGGCTGGGGCGGAACGCAACTGGAGCCGCACAAGGCGGTCAAGGTCCTCGCTCAGGCCCTGCCGTCGGACCACCTCCAGCGGGAGGTGCGCATCGTGACGTATGGTTATTTCCAGCCGAGCCTCGTCTTCTACACGCAGCGGCTGGTCGAGCCACTCGCCACGCTGGACGCCGTTGTCGATGCGCTGCGAAGCCGCCAGCCGGTCTACCTGGTTCTGCCCCGGTCACACTGGGAAGACCTTCAGGCGCGTCAACCGACCCTGGCGCGCGAGGTGGCCGGACGTCGGGATCTCTACCGCCGAATCGAGGTCGTGCTGGTGACGAACGACCCGGTGAACGATCTCGCCGCGCGGAGCAGAGCCGACTCGCTCTCCGTTCGTCCGTGATCTAGAATGAAGGGGTCGTCCGAATTCAGCATCGGTGATCGTGGTGACGAAGTGGAGGCCCCTCATGCCCGAAGTTCGGCGGTTCGGCTTGTTCGACTTCCTGGCCCTGATCCTGGTGCTTGGCCTGGCGGTCACGGCTCGGGTGGGCTACCTCGTCGTCTACTGCGATGGCGCCCGTACCGGCGGGCCGCTCCTCGTTCAGGACCCATCGCCGCCACTGAAGGACCTCCCGGCTGACGTCAAGATCCGCGACCTGGAGCAGCCGACGGAGCTGGACGCCCTTGTCCACAACATCCAGGAAAAGAACTGGTTCGGTTCAGTCGCACCGTTCTCGGTTCGGGAAGAAACGACCGCCCACGTGGCCCCGGCCTATCCCTACCTGCTCGGGTTGGCGGCGCGGTATGTCCCGGCGGCGGACTTCGAGGCGGCGGTGCGCTGGACCCAGGCGGGGCTCGGTTCGCTGGCGGCGGTGTTCGTGTTTCTGTTCAGTCGGCGGGTCTTCCGAAGCCTGTTCGTTGGCACGCTGGCTGGCCTCGGCGCTGCGGCCTGGCCCTTCGCCGTGATCAGCACTGCCGCCCTGGCCGATGGCACCCTGGCGACGTTCCTCCTGGCGGCGGCCCTCTGGCTGGGGGCGCGGGCCGGCGGAACCGGGGGACCGATGTCGAGCCTGCTTTTCGGCCTGGCCCTGGCCGGCCTGGTCCTGACGCGATCGGCCCTGCTCCCCTACGCGGCTCTCTGCATGGGCTGGATGCTGCTGCGAACGCGCGACCTGCCCAGCGGCTGGCTGGCCGCCCTGGTCGCGTTTCTCGGCTTCCTCGGCGGCCTGGCTCCGTGGACGATCCGCAACTATCAGCTTTACGATGAACCCATCCCGAGCGTCTCGACGACGTATTACGAGATCTGGGTGGGCAACAACCCGGAGGCGACCGGCGGCCCGGTGACTGAGGCGATGCAGGCCACCGCCCCGAAGGACGAGCTGGCCGCCATCGTCGATCAGCCCGACCGCTACGCGAAGTTGAGTACGGCGATCAGCGACGAGGTCACGACCAACCCGACAGGCACCCTGCATCGACGGATCAACGCCCTGCTCTACTTCCTGTTCGGTCAGCGCTGGTTCACGCATCAACAGCTGGCCGCCACGCCGTGGGGATCGGGGCCGGAGAACGCGGAACTGATCCTGATGGCCTCGCTCCTGGGTCTGTTCGTGTTCGCCTTCCTGGGCTGGCGCTGGTCGTTCGCCTACCGGGCGGAGAGCGTGCCGGCCACCCTGGCGATGCTGTTCGTGCCGCTGCCGTACGTCCTGAGCCATGCGATGGATCTGCACGGCCCTCGTCTACCGCTGGATGGGGTGCTGCTGGCGTTCGCGGCGTTCGGCGTGGCGACGCTCCTGCTGGGCCGCTGGCTGACCGAGCCGCAGCCGGGGGAGGAGGAACTTCGGTAAAATCCTCGTCGATTGCCCTTGAACCTCACGTTGCGTGATGACGTAGCATGAAAGCGTCGCCTGCTCGTTCGGCGGGCGATACGGAGAGGTTCAGTCATGGCGGAGCTGCTCAAGGTCGGCGAACTGGCCCGCAAAACTGGCGTGTCGGTGCGGACGCTGCACCACTACGACGAGATCGGCCTGCTGTCGCCGACGAGCCATACCGGCTCGGGCCATCGCCTGTACACGGTCGGAGACGTTGCCCGGTTACAGCAGATCCGCTCACTGCGTTCCCTCGGTTTCCCCCTGGAGCAGATCGCCGACCTGCTCGATCGGCCTGGCTTCGACCCGGTCGCCGTGGTCGAGATGCATCTGGCCCGTCTCCGCGAGCAACTGGCGGCTCAGCAGCGACTCTGCCAGCGCTTGCAGGATCTGGCCCAGGGACTGCGAGCGGCGAACGAACCCTCCGTCGACCTGTTCTTGCAAGTGCTGGAGGGCATGACGATGATCGAGAATTACTACACCCCGGAACAACTGGAGACGCTCCGCCAGCGCCGCGAGGCCCTGGGCGAGGAGGCCATCCAGCAGGTACAACAGCAGTGGCCCGTGCTGATGGCGGCGGTTCGGCGGGAGATGGAGGCCGGCACACCGCCCACCGACCCGCGCGTGCTGGCCCTGGCCCGGCAGTGGCGATCGCTGGTCGAGGCGTTCACCGGCGGCGATCCGGGAATCGCCGCCAGTCTGAATCGGATGTATCAGGACACGCTGGACGATCCGGCCGGCCCGGCCCAGCGCGTTGGCGGCGACCGGGCGATGTTCGAGTACATCGGCCAGGCCCAGGCCGCCCTGCCGGATTGACCCGTCCGGTGGATTGTTTAGAGCCGCGCACGCAGCGAGCCTCCAGGCGAGCGGAGTAAGCGCACCAGGGCCTGCACATCAGGGTGGCGGAGGCGTTTCAAGACCCGCACGTCCGGGCCTCGGTGCGCTTACTCCGCTC
>CAYYJM010000121.1:0-17747 GCA_964471755.1 uncultured Alcaligenaceae bacterium | reverse complement strand
ATGTCGGGGTGTTTCTCGGCCACGTCGGTCTGCTCGCCGCGGTCCTTCGACAGGTCGAAGAGTTGCCAGCGTTTCTCGATCTTGCTGGTGCAGACCATGTGCCAGCCGGGCACGCGCACGCTGCACATGTCGTACTTGTGGTCGGCGACCTTCGCTCCCTTTGGCCAGCGGCCGACGTGCGTGAACAGGGTGCGATCCGGCCAGGCTGCCTTCGGGTCTTGCAGCAGCGGCACCAGGCTCCGGCCCTCGATCTGTTTGGTGACCTCCTCGGTGAGTTTCGCCCCGGCCAGGTCGGCCAGGGTCGGGAAGAAGTCGATGTGAGCGGTCAGCCGATCGCTGTCGGCCGGCTTCAGCGTACCTGGCCAGCGCCAGAACGACGCCGCCCGTGTGCCGCCGAGCCAGGGCGTGACCTTCTGGCCCCGCATGCCGGCGTTGTAGACCGGGACGCCGGCCGTGCCGCCGTTGTCGTTCATGAAGATCACCAGGGTGTTCTCTTCCAGGCCCCATTCCTTGAGTTTCGCCAGCAGTCGGCCGACGTTGTCGTCGATGTTGGCGATCATGCCGAAGAAGCGAGCGACGTTCGGCTTGTCGGTCTTGCCCTTGTAGCGGGCCTCGTCCTCGGGGCGAACATGGAGCGGGCCGTGCGGCGCGTTCGTCGGAATGTAGCAGAAGAACGGCTTCTTGCCCTTGACCGACTCGATCCACTGCGTCGCCTGGTTGAAGAAGACGTCGGTGCAGTAGCCCTTGGTCCGGACGAACTTGCCGTTGTGCAGGATGGTCGGATCGAAGTAGGAGTTGTTCGGCACGTCGCCGCAGCTGCCGGTGAAGGTCTGACCGATGCCGCCGCAGCCGTGGATGAACATTTCGTCGAAGCCGCGCTGGCTGGGCCAGTGATCCGGCTCGTCGCCGAGATGCCATTTGCCGAAGATACCCGTGGTGTAGCCGGCCGTCCGAAGCACCTGCGGAAGCGTCGTCGCCTTCAGGGTCAGGCGCTCGCGTTCGAGGATGGTGTGTGTCACGCCATTCTTGAACTCGTGCCGACCGGTCAGGAGTGCCGAGCGGGTCGGCGCACAGGTCGGGCTGACCTGGAAGTCGGTGAAACGGACCCCCTCGGCATGCAGACGGTCGATGTTCGGCGTCTTGAGGATCGGGTTACCGTGACAGGACAGGTCGCCGTAGCCCTGGTCGTCGGTCAGGATGAAAACGATGTTCGGCCTCTTGCCGGTCAGCGGCTCGGCACCGACAGGGGAGCCGAGAAGCATCAGCACGATCAGGGTTAGGATACAGCGTGTCATGTAGACACCTCCGACGGGTTGCGGTCCGCGTGGGGCGGCGATCTCGGACTCATGATACCCGGCGTCACGCCGGATGCCACCGTGCAACTCCGAAGAAGGTCAATCAGTCCCTCTCAGCTGGCCTCGTTTCGCCGGGAACGCTCGTCCCAGGTCAACCACTTCTGCAAGCGGGTGAGTTCCTTGCTCCACAGATCGCTCGTGCGGTGCGCCAGAAACGCATCGTAGAGCAGGTCGAGCGTCTCGATCAGATGGCGGAGCTGGGACACCCGTTCTTCGAGGCGGGCCCGCTCCTCGGTCCCCTCCGGAGCCGGCATCCGGGCCCCGTTCACCGCGAGCAGTTCGGCCGCCAGGGTTAGCTCGTATTGCGTGTCGTGTCGAACGAGCGTCAGTCCGACCTTGCGCGGCAGTTTGCCGACCTGGATGGCCCGGCGCGCCTCGGGCAGGCGCGTCGGCCCCTCGCTCGTGAAGCTCTCCTTGCCGTACATGCCGCGCGGACATTCGAGCAGCAGCGTCCGGGCGAGCATGACGGCCACCTCGGTGCCATCGGCCAGGGCGATCACGTCCTGCTCGCCGTCGAGCTGGAACCAGAGCCAGAGGAGGAACTCGTTGCCGAGAAAATCGCGACTGCCGTTGTCCGTGATCCAGGCCAGCTCGTTCGGCGTGACGCCCGGCAGAAAACTGGACGGTGACGCATCATCGACACCGCGCGTTTGCTGACGCAACTCGGCCAGCCGATGGGCCTGTCGGCCGGCGGCGAGCAGGTCGAGCTTGCAGCCGAAGGTCTGCTCGAAGAGCGTGCGCAATCGGTCGATGACGTTCGCGCTGGACGACGCGACGAGTAGTTCGTTCGACGGCGCATCCCAGAGGACCGGATACGCCTTGCGCTTGACGAAGCGGCCGTCCTTTGCCTCGTCCTCCAGGCGGTCGCGGGCATTCTGACGGGCCTCCTTGCGCTGGCGGGCGCTGGGGATGCCGCTGGGGTTCGTCGCGGCCAGGGCGGCCAGCTCGACGGCGGCGTACGCTCGCAGCAGGTCGGCCGGCAGGCGGAGCGAATCGACACGCAGGGCGAAGCCGAGCGTGTCGGCGACGACGTTCTTCTCCAGGTCGAAGCGGGTGTCGAGGATATGCTCGCCGGCGGTCCAGCCGACCTCGACGCCATCGGCCGCGACGGTGCGTTGTTTGCCGATGGCGTTGAGTTCGAGTCGTTCGAGGTGTTCCGGCCCGAACGTCCCCGGAGCGGGGCCTTCGACCTTGAACCGGGTGAAGGTGAGTCGAGCCGTGAAGAACCCCATGTGATCGCTCCCGGTAGGTCCGCCGAGCCGAGGCGGATCTTCTTCATTTAGCCGCCGGCTTGCCGGCGGTCTTCGCGGCGAAAAACACCGCCGGCAAGCCGGCGGCTAAATGAGGTTCCGCTCGACTCGCGGTACCTACTGCCAACAGTCGAGTATCGGTCCGATGGGGGAGTGAATCCAGGTTGGTAGGTGGTTTGACCGGATGTCGGGTGACGAAAGGTGGCGCGATCAGCGCCGCCGGGCGCACTTTACCCGACTCGCTGTGTGGCAGTTCCCTGTTCCGGCGTGCCGGTCGCCAGAACGTCGGTCAAGACTTCGACGGCGGTGCGATTTTCGATCTCGGCAACGGCGGCCAAAAGCTCGTAAACCGCCTGCGGATATTCGCGCCGCTGCTCCGAATTCGGGAGCCACTGGTAGAGTGGATCGGCCTCCCCAACCTGTGGCTCCTGGAAGACCACCCACCCCTCCAGGTCCGGGGGAGCTTCCTTCCATCCCTTACGGAGGAGGTAGTTGCGGACGTCATTCACCCGAACGGCGTGCATCCGCGGATCGATCCAGCGTCGCTGCACCTGGTGGTCGTCAAGAAAGCGTCGGGTATAGCGAATCACGGCTCCTCTCCACGGCTGAGACGCTGCAGGATCTCGCCAATGGCCAGCGGTGAGAAGACCTGCCTGCGTGGAATCCGAATTCGGATGCTCGCCACCGACCGCGTCGGCAGGGCCTGCCGCAAGGAAACCCAGTACGCACACCGGCGGATGAGCAGTTCTTCAGGCGTCTGGGTCAGCCACTGTCCTTCCTCATCCGGTAGGACGAGCAGGACCAGTAAGCAGCGGATCAAGGATACTTCCCGGAGGAAGTTATACGTGTCCACATCGAGGTCGTAGCTCACGTCCTGGTCAGACGCGATGGCCCGCGTGGTACTCCGCAACTGGAGGTCCACTTGCAGCCGGGTGTCAAGATAACGCTGACCGTGCTGTTCGATCCTTCGCAGGGATAGATCGATCCCGTAATCCGGCACCGGAACGCTGGTGGCAACGCCGGCGAGAGCTGCCACCGCCTGGACGTATGCGCGACACAGCGCCTCCTGGCGATGATTACGGATCAACAAGGTCCGCCCTCGATCTGTTCGGCGTCGGACCGTCCCCCTCCAGTTTACCGTGTCTCCCAGAGAAGGAGAACTGATTTCTCCAGATCGGCAAGCCGTTACGCCAGGCCAGCTGCTAGCTGGCGCACGCCGCCCGCATCAGGCGATCCCGGACGGGTAACCGCTCCGGAGGGGACGGCTCACCTTCGCGCCTGGCTGGTCGCGAGTCGCTCGGCCGGGTATGCTCACCACAGATCGTTCCCCGGAGGTGCCATGGCAAGGAAGAAAACCCCAACTCCGGCCGCCGCGTCGCCGGGCAAGCTGGCCGGCAAGAAGATCGCGTTCGTCGGCGCGTTCGACTACCGGCAGCCGGACGCTCTCCAGGCCGTCGCCGTCCTGGCGGGAGCGGCCATCGTCGATCCGACCGCGAACGAGCCGGACCTGCTTGTCCACGGCGCGGGTCGTGGCGGGAAGCCGCCGGGAGACGTGGCCCGGTGGCAGAAGCGCTACCCGGCCCTCCAGGCCCTCGATGTGCCGACATTCTGCCGGCTGCTCGTGCCGTCCCGCGAGGAGCTGCTGCACCTGATCGCCACCAACGCCCTGGACGCGCCCAGTCCGCGCGACTCGACCGGCTGGGAGCCGCTGGAGCAGATGCTCCACTGGGCCGACGCGACGGTCGATCTCACCGGGGCCGACCTGCGCGGGGCGAACCTGTCCGCGGCTCGCCTGTACCGCATCACCCTCGACGATGCCGACTTGACAGGGGCGAAAGTAGACTACGCCCACACCGACACGCTCCGCCGGGTCAACCTCGACCGCAGCGACGCCGTCAACTTCTACCTCCCAAACGCCGAGGATTGCACCTTCCGCGAGGCGAACCTGGAGAAACTCTGGGGCTTCTGGGGCGACGCGAAGCTCGTCGAGCGCTGCGATTTCACCGCGGCGAAGCTGACGCGGGCCCGCTTCCGACAGCGCGGGGCGGTCCTCCGCCACTGCACTCTCCAGCGGGCCGACCTGACCGGGGTCGAACTCGAATACACGACCTTCGAGGCGTGCGATTTCCGTGATGCCGATCTGACCGGCGTCCTGGCCAGCGGCACGAAGTTCGAGCGGGTCGATTTCCGCGGGGCGAAGCTCCGCCGGGCTGACCTGAGCCACGGCTCGCTCGTCGGAGCCGACCTGAGCAATGCCGACCTGCGCGACGCGGTCCTCAACGAGGCGAACCTGACCGACGCGAAGGTCGATGGGGCCGACTTCACCGGGGCCGTCCTGGGCGGGGCGAACCTGGCCAACGTCGATACGAGCCGGGCGAAGAACCTCCGGCCGCCGGTCGTCCGCACGGCCGGGCCGAGGCTGACCGAGTTCGCCACCGCCGCGGAGGCTGCCGCGACGTTCGAGACGGGGGCCGAGGTCGATCTCGGCGGCGACGAGTTCGTCCGGCTGATGCTGCGTCGCGGCAAGCACGGTACCCATGCCGAGTGCAGACACTTCCGCGGCGACGACGAGGTCTACCTGCGCGTCGCCGCCCCGACGTTCGCCCCGGGGCTACTCAATCTGGCCGACCGCTGGCCGGGGGCGACACTCCGGCTCGACACGATCCGGGCGAAGGGCGGCCGCACCCGGCCGACGAAGCTGCGCGAGCTGGCCGTCGCCGCCTGGTCGGAGGTGTTCGGCGTCGAGCCGTCCGCCCGGGACGAGCAGGCCCAGGCCGCCGCCGCCCGCGCCGAGGCCGACGCCCTGCTGGCCAGGGTCCGGGCCGAAGGCGTCGCGGCATGGGATGCCCTCGACTTCCGGTTGCGGGCCCGGATCAAGGATATGCGCGCGGCCGACCTGGCCGGGGTGAACCTCGACACGATCCATCTGGATGGGAAGGACCTCGAGAACGCCCGGTTCGCCGGCTCGTCGCTCGTGGCGGCCTATCTGAACCGGTCGAAGTTCGTCCGGGCCGACTTCACCGCGGCGGACCTGACCATGGCGAACCTCTACAACGTGGACGCCGCCGGGGCGTGCTTCGCCCGGGCGGTCCTTCGCAGGGCCGCCTTCGTCCAGGCGAGCCTCGCCGGAGCCGACCTGCGCCGCGCCGACCTGACCGACGCCGACCTGAGTCAGGCCGACCTGCGCGGTGCCGACCTGACCGGCGCGACCCTGGCCGACACCCGGCTGACCGGGGCCGAGTTCGATCCGGACACGAAATTCCCGGTCGGGTTCACGCCGCCGGTCGATATGCTCTGGCACGGCCCGCCGCGCGCCGTGGTCGCGGCCCACGCCCCGGGGACGCTGTCGTTCGCCGACTTCTTCACCGGCCTGGCCGGCAAGGTCAAGGCCGATCGGCTCCGCAAGGTGCTGGCCATGCTGAAGAAGGAGACGTTCCGCCTGTTCGCCGAGTGCAGCGACGAGGCCGTGACCGGTATCGTCCGCAGCCAGTCGAGCGCCGATTTGGCCTACGCCTGCCGGCTGGCGCGGGATGGGTCGTACCACTGCGGGACGCAGAACCAGAAGCCGTGCGGCGGTCTGCGCGGCGGGCTGTGCAAGCATCTGCTCGTCCTGATCGTCGGCCTGACGCGCTCCGGCGACCTCGACCCGGCGACGATCGACGGCTGGCTCGACGCGAGCCGGAGCAAGAAGGCCGCCCTGGACAGGGATCGCCTGAGCGAGACGTTCCTGCGCTATGCCGCAGCCCAGGAGGGCACCATCGACTGGCGGCCGACCGAGACGGTGCCGGAGGACTACTACGCACTGTGAGCGGCCCGCACCAGGCGATCCCGAACGGCCAGCCACTCCGGCGTGTCTGGCGGCAGTACGACGTAGATGCCGATCAGCCCGCGCGCATCGAGTTCGTGCAGCAGCGCGTACAACCGCGCTGACGCGGCCTCCGGGTCATCGGGAAGCAACTCGTCCGGCCCGAAGCGGACCAGGACGCACCCCTCCGGCACCGACTCCGGCGACGTCTCCAGACAGGCCAGCGGCGTCCGTGGCGCGTAGTGGCGTGCGAGCATCCCGGGCGACGGCATCGGCGATTCGGACTGCTCGACCACTTGCGTCGGCCGGGCGATCGATCCCAGGAGTGCCTCCAAATCGGTCGGTGAGATGAGGCCGGGCCGCAGCAGACGCGGCGTCTCGCCTGACAGGTCGATCACCGTGGACTCGATCCCGCCCGGCGTCGGGCCGCCGTCGAGGATCAGATCGATCCGACCATCGAGACTGGCGTGAACGTGTTCGGCGGTCGTCGGCGAAAGCTCCGTCGAGCGGTTGGCGCTGGGAGCGGCGATCGGCAGACCGGTCGCCCGGAGCAGAGCCAGCGCCACCGGGTGAGCCGGCACACGCACGGCCACCGTCGGTCCACTGGCCGTGGTGATGTCGGGCACGACAGCGCGACGAGGCAGCACGAGTGTGAGGGGGCCGGGCCAGAAACGCTCGGCCAGACGCTGGGCGAGGGGCGGCCAGGTGGTCACCAGGGGAAGCACGTCATCGACGGTGGCGACGTGAACGATGAGCGGATTGGTCGCCGGCCGTCCCTTGGCGACGAAGATGCCCGCCACGGCGACCGGGTCCAGGGCGTTCGCCCCGAGGCCGTAGACCGTCTCGGTCGGGAAGGCAACCAGACCGCCGGAACGCAGCACCCCGGCGGCTTCCGCGATCCCGGCGGCGTCAGCGTTCAGCATCCGGGTCGGCATCGTCAAATCTGGTAGTTCAGGCCGAAGTCGCTGCTGCTGCCTGGTTTCTTGAATCGGAGTTGCGGGTTCTCCAGCGTCACGATCGTGTTGGCCGGCACACTCCGCGTCAGCCAGACGTTCGAGCCGATCACGGCATTATGGCCGATGACCGTGTCGCCTCCGAGGATCGTCGCGTTGGCGTAGACGACGACCTCATCCTCCAGGGTCGGATGACGTTTCATGCCACGGATGATGTTGCCGGCCTCGTCGCGCGGGAACGACAGGGCTCCGAGCGTCACGCCCTGGTAGAGCTTGACGTTACGGCCAATGTCACACGTCTCGCCGAGAACGACGCCGGTGCCGTGGTCGATGAAGAAGCCCGGCCCGATGCGGGCTCCGGGGTGGAGGTCGATGCCCGTCTTGCTGTGCGCCCACTCGGTCATCATGCGCGGAATGAGCGGCACACCGAGCAGCAGCAACTCGTGCGCGACACGATGAATCGCGACCGCTTCCAGGCCGGGATAGCAGAAGATGATTTCCTGATAGCTCTTGGCGGCCGGATCGCCAGCGTAGGCGGAGGCGGCGTCTTCTTCGAGGATCAGGCGCACCTCGGGCAGGCGGCGGAGCAGTTCGACGGCCTTCTGCTGGGCCAAACCCTCCAGATCGAGTGGCAGCGGTGGAGCGGTCTGCTGGCAGTCCTGTTCGTGCCGCAGGGCGCGGGTGATCTGCTGCGTCAGCTTGTCGTGCAGACCGTCGATCAGGTCGCCGACGTGATACTCGACATTGCCCAGGTGAAGATTCTGCCGCCGACCGTAGCCGGGGAAGAGCAGGTCGAGCAGGTCGGTCAGGATATCGACGACGGCCTCGCGACTGGGCAGGGGTTTGTGGCCGAGATGGCTGGTTCGGCCACACTCGGCGTAGGTCGCGACGATCGCCTCGGTGATTTCGGGCAGACCTTCCTTCAGGCGCACGTCCGTAGCCATACGGCCCCCCCTGAGGCAGAGTAATCCGGACTATCCTTATCATCCTAGGAAGACAGGCAAGGGCGCTGTTCCCTTCTTCGTATCGGACAGGCCGAGGGTGTTCATGCAACGAACTCGCTCGGAGAGAAAGCACAATCTGCGCGCACCGCCTGCCTGCATTCTGGGCGATCGGAACGGCTCCGATCCGGTCGCGAGAGGCCGTCTGGCTCCCGATCGTTCGACCGAAGTGACGTTCCGATCGATGGTTGGGACGAATTCCGAGAAAAAGAGGCGAGCCGATTTCTCTTTGGCAAGCCGTTTGCCATTGTTGAAGGATGTTCAGCTCCGGGAGAGAGAGCGAACGGAAAGAACCTGTCGGTTCGCGTGAGCCATGGGAGAGATGGCACAGGCGGACTGGCAGGTTTCTTGTTTTTCGCCCCCCGGGCGGCCTTCAGCCTGCGCCGACTTGAATTCGCACGGGACGTTGCGAGAATACCTCGAACGTCACCTCGGAGGTCGGCATGCAGCTTCCCTTATTTCCCGAGGCTGGGTGAATCTCGACGTGGTTGCGCGCGTGAGGGTTGGTCACTCATCGACGTCTTCTTCGTCCTCGGCACCAAACAGGGGGCCGAAGTTGTACCGCCACTGTAATGCAAGGCTCATGCCAATCAGGCCATCAAGCGGCCCCGTCAACAGGCGCTGCCATTCGTTCTCGTTCGGGGCGCGGGCGGTGTCCTTGCAAACTTCGACGACCCAGTTATCGACCGCATCGACGATTCCGACGTGGAGCGGCGTCACGGCCAGGATGCCTCTCAGGGCTTCCAGGTCCGCGTCTGGAATCAGCATCTTGTCTTTCTTCAAGCGTACCTTGTTCGTCTTGCCGAAATCCGCTTCGGCTTTCCCGATGATCTCACGAATTTTGGTGTCGTCACGCAGATGCTCAACGAGGTACAGGAGACGCCTGGCCCGCCAGTCGCTTTGATTGATGAAGGCCAGGAAGCGGAAGATTCGCTTCGCCCGGTTCTCATCGGCCTGGACCAACCATTCTCGGTGCTTCAGAGCGATGCGGCAGAGGTTGTGGTCCGCGATCTGTGATGCGGTCAGGTAACGCCATTTGAGGATTCGTAGTTTCAACGGCGGCGCCTTCTTGGCCTCCTGGTAGTCAGTCAGCAAGACCAGCACGTCGTACTCGCTGCCAATCAACCGCTCGTAGGCCGAGAAGAATGGTTCGCTGGTGCAGTAGTTTTCCGATGGGGACTTGACGCCGAGATCGAGGTCGGGCAGATCGACACCCCGGGCCGGGTTGATCCGCAGAGGTGGAGCAGAGAGAGCAGCGAAAGTGTACGTTTCCAACACGGCTACCAGCAGCATCTCAACGACGCTACCAATAGTTTTCCCGTCGAGATTCGGCAGCGTCTGGGTTGTTTTCAACCGTTCGTACCAGTGCGGTAGTTGCTGACCCCGTCCGATTCGGTTCAGGACGGGCTCGAGTTTGTCGAGATCCGTGCCAGCCAGGGCCTTATTGACCTGATCCAGGGTATCGTTCAACTTCTTCCGAAGCGCGTCTCGCAACTCGGCTTTAGTAGGCATGGTCGAAGAGGCTCCGCTGCCGGTCAATGTGGCGGTACTCCGAAATCGGAAAGCCCCCAGAAAGCAGTTGCTGAATGACCCATCTCGCCATCGGCGGAGGCACGGCGTTGCCGTAGAGGGCGTACTGGTCGTAGACCGAGCAGATGGCGCAGTGGTCGTCGGGGAAACCCTGGATGCGCGCGTATTCCACGTTGGTCAGACGGCGATAACGCTCGCCGATCTTGTAGCGTTCGTAGTGACGGCTCGTCGTGGACGTCAGCGTCGGAGCGATACCGTTTATCCCGAAGATCGTATACCCCATGCGAGCGCCGCCGGCCTGGTTGCTGAGGATCTCCACCCCCTGGACGAACTTATTGACTGGCGTGTTGTTGGGCAGCCATTGCAAGGTTGCTTCGGTGAAGTCGAACTCCGCAGACACGTCGGCCTGCAAGACCGCACGGACAGGTACGAGTTGGGTAGCGGAGGAAAAACTATTCAAGGTGGCAGCCACGAAGCGACCACCCGAAGCCAATCCCCAGGCTGGGAACCGTTTGCCATGATGCTCGATGGGTTCCCATAACTCCGTATTGAGGAGTCCGTGGAGATGAGTGCCGACCAGATCTTCGCCTGTAGCCAGTCGGATGCTGGGTGGCGATGCCAGTTTGGATCGATGCACGCCGATGATGAAGATCCGCTGCCGGTTCTGCGGGAGGCCGAAATGCATGGCGTTGAGCAATCGCCACTCGATCTGATAGTCGAGGTCTGCTAGCGCGGCGAGGATTGTGGCAAAATGGCGGCCGTCCTCCATGGTGAGAAGTCGTTTCACGTTCTCAAGAATAAAGATCCTGGGTTGCCTGGCTTGCAGGACGTCGACGACGACCTGGAACAAGGTGCCACGCGGATCGCGAAGCCCACGCTTCTTCCCTGCGCTGCTGAAAGGCTGACATGGAAACCCGGCCGTGAGAAGTTCGTGGTCGGGGATGCTGGCGACGTGTCCAACGATGTCGCCTTCACAAAGTTCGCCGTCTCCGAAGCGGTCGCGATACACGCGGCATGCCTTCGGACAGACATCGTTGGCCCACAAAGTACATACCGAGAGGCTCTCCGCGGCCAGGCGAAAACCACCGATTCCTGAAAACAGTTCAACCGCGTTCATCTGTTGTCCGGTCAAAGGAGCTGCCAGGCAAAATGTCTGGTCTCCCTTCTTCTGTCGTCCTGCCGTTCTGGCGTTCTGAAGCCGAAGACGGACTGCCAGGCCCGGGTTAACGCTTCTCGTCAACGTTTGTAGACATCCGTCCATTATTCGTGAGAGGTAATCCACTGGCCAGTCCTTTGGGGGAAAATGACGCCGGGAGACTCTGTCCAGGCCAGGCGTGCATCCCGCTTGAATTCGGCCACGACGCGGCGAGAATAACCCGAACGTCACCCCGGAGGTCGGCATGCAGCTTCCCTTATTTCCCGAGGCCGGGTTCACCGGGTACAGCAGCAGCGAGGATGCGTCGGTCAACTGGGACCGACCCGCTGGCGTCGGCCGGATCGAGGCTCGCTACGTCCGCCGCTGCCCGGACTACTTCGTCGTCTACCTGTCGTCGCAGACCGGCTGCGCCCAGGGCTGCCGGATGTGTCACCTGACTGCCACCGGCCAGACACGTCTGCGCGACGTGACCATCCCCGAGATGATCGACCAGGCCGAGACCGTGCTGGCCCACTACCGCCGTCAGTCGCCGGCCCGGATGGTCCACTTCAACTTCATGGCCCGGGGCGAACCGCTGGCCAATCAGGCCCTTCTCGCCGACGCCGACGGCCTGCTCGGCGAACTGTCACGCCGAGTCGTCACGCTGGGCCTTCGGCCGCGCCATCTCGTCTCGACCATCTACCCTCGTGAACTGGCCGGCCGCTACCTCGAGGACGTCTTCCTGACACACCACCCGGACCTCTACTACTCGATCTACAGCATGAGCGATCGCTTTCGCCGCCGCTGGCTGCCGAAGGCCCAACCGGCCACGGTCGCCCTCGATCGGCTCGCGTCCTGGCAGCGCAGCACCCACAAGATCGTGTCGCTGCACCACGCCTACATCGCCGGCGAGAACGACGCCGAGGGGGACGTTCACGCCATCTGCGATGCCGTCGAGGAACGCGGTCTGATGGTCCACGTCAACATCGTTCGCTACAATCCCCAAGACACGTCACGGCATGGCGTCGAACCACCGGAGGAGATCCTTCAGCGCAACGCGGCGATCTATCGCGAGCGGCTGCCGAACGCACGGGTGACGGTCATCGCCCGGGTCGGCTTCGACGTGGCCGCGTCGTGTGGAATGTTCTTCGGGCCGGACGGGCCGGGGGCGGAATGATCCCCTCCCCACATCTCAGATGCGACGAGTATCATGGCGTGTAGACGGTGGAAGGGAGACTCCCATGACGCGTGAGCAAGGCAAGGCCATCTTCTGGGGCCTGGCGACGGCCGGGGTTCTCGGAGTGGCCATCTTCGTCGGCTCGGGTAATCTTCGCCACATCGACGCCGCCCTGGTCGGCTACACCTTCGCCTGTCTGTTCGCCGCCTTCGGCCTGGGTTACCGCTACTCGATGTGGCTGCAACGACCGCCGACCCTGCACTACTGGTGGCGCGGCTGGCAATCCTTCGCCGGAGAGGGCCGCCTCCTGCGCAACCTCGGCGGCTTCATCTACCGCTTCGTCGGTCTGTTCCTGCTCAACCTGTTCATCTGGCGGCGCAGTCGCTCGCGCTGGGCGGCCCACATCCTGATCATGTGGGGCTGCATCCTGGCCGCGGCGATCACCTTTCCGCTCGTGTTCGGCTGGATCCACTTTCGCACGGTGCCCGGCGACCTGTCCCTGTATCAGGTCATCGTGTTCGGCTATCCGACCCTGTCGTTCCCGCACGAATCGCTGATCGGCCACATGATCTTTCATGGCCTGGTCTGGTCGTCGTTCCTGGTGATCGCCGGCGTGGGACTGGCCCTGCATCGCCGACTTCGCGATCGTGGAGCCGCGGCCTTGCAGGACTTCCAGGAAGACCTGCTGCCCCTGTTCCTGCTCTTCGCGGTCAGTGTCACTGGTCTGCTGCTGACGGTCAGTTACACCTGGATGAAGGGGTACGCCTACGACTTCCTGGCCATCACGCACGCGGTCACGGTCATCTTCACCCTGCTCTGGCTGCCGTTCGGCAAGTTCTTCCACATCTTCCAGAGGCCGGCCCAGCTCGCGATCAAGTTCTACATCGACGTTGGCAAGGAGAGCGAACCCGCCCTTTGTGTCCGCTGCCAGAAACCCTTTGCGGCCAGCATCCACATCGAGGATCTGATCGCCGTCGAGAAAGAACTCGGTTACCGCTACGATCTGCCGGACCACGATGCGGGCCACTACCAGCGTGTCTGTCCCACCTGCCGGCGCAAGATGTTCGCCCTGGCGCAGAGCCGGTTGTGGGAAGCGTCCAGGGCTCGGAAATCTCAGGATTCGTGATCGCGTAAGGGAGAGAAGTCATGGCCGCTGAACCGCCCCTGACACCCGAATTGCTGGCGACGTTTGGTCCGCTGCGGGCGTACCCGACCGGGCAGCGGGTGGACTCGGCGATCGAGCCGGATCGACTCGTCAAGACGCATTGCTGCTTCTGCGGACAGCAGTGCGGCATCCAGCTCAAGGTGAAAGGCAACGAGGTCGTCGGCTTCGAGCCGTGGGAGGACTTCCCCTTCAATCGCGGGATGCTCTGTCCCAAGGGAGTGCGTCGCTACCTGCAAGGCTCGCACCACGACCGCTTGACGCACGCCTACTTCCGCGATCCGTCGCTGCCGGAGGGCTTCCGGGCGGTCGGCTACGACGAGGCCATCGGGCGCGTCGCCAGCGAGATCGCACGCATCCAGACGACCTACGGCAACGACGCCTTTGCCTTGATCGGCGGGGCGAGCATGACGACCGAGAAGTGCTACCTGCTGGGCAAGTTCGCCCGGACCTGCCTGAAGACCCGGTACATCGATTACAACGGGCGTCTGTGCATGGTCAGTGCGGGTGCCGCCAACAAGAAGGCGCTCGGCGTCGATCGTGCCGGCAATCCGATGAGCGACGTGCCGCTGGCGGAGGTCGTCTGGATCAGCGGGGCGAACGTGGCCGAGTGCGCACCGATCACGACCAGCTACGTCTGGCAGGCCCGCGAGAACGGAGCCCGGATCATCAACGTCGATCCGCGCATCACGCCGCTGGCCCGGACCTGCGACCTGGCCCTGCCGATCAAGCCAGGCCGGGACGCCGCCCTGTTCGCCGGCGTGCTGCACCTGATGATCCAGAATGACTGGCTCGACCACGAGTTCATCCGGAACCACACCGTCGGGTTCGAGCAGGCGGCCGAGGTGGCGCACGACTGGACGCCCCGGCGAACGGCCGAGGTGACCGGCATCAAGGAGTCGGCCATCCGCCAGGCGGCGGAGTGGTGGGGCACGGCGAAGACGAGCTTCCTGATGCACTCGCGCGGCATCGAGCAGCACGCGCACGGGGTCCATAACTGCCTGGGGTCGATCAACATCGTGCTGGCGTCGGGCCGGATCGGCCGACCGGGCTGCGGCTACGCCACGATCACCGGCCAGGGCAACGGTCAGGGTGGCCGGGAGCATGGTCAGAAGACGGATCAGCTGCCCGGCGGACGCGACATCGAGAACCCCGAGCATCGCCGACACATCGCGGCCTTCTGGGGCATCGCCGAGGAGGAACTGCCGCACGCCGGGGTCGATTGCTACGAGATCTTCCGCAAGATCGATCGCGGCGAAATCAAGGGCCTGTTCACCTGGTCGATCAACCCGGTCGTGTCGCTGCCAGACAGCACGTTCATCAAGCGCATGCTCGCCAAGCTGGAATTCTACGTCTGCGTGGATTTCTTCCTGAGCGAGACGGCTCGTTTCGCCGACGTGGTCCTGCCCGGTTCGCAGCACGAGGAGGATGAGGGGACGGTCTGCTCGACCGAGGGCCGGGTGATCAAGATCAACCAGGCCGTCAACCCGCCGGGGGACGCTCGTCAGGACTGGCGCATTCTTCAGGACGTGGCGCGAGCCCTGGGCCGGGAGCGCGGTTTCACCTTCACCAGCCCGGCCGAGATTTTCGACGAACTGTGTCGGGCCTCGCAGGGCGGCGTCATCGATTACTCGGGAATCACCTACGAGAAGATCGACAAGCAATCCGGCGTCTTCTGGCCGTGTCCAGCGACCGGTCCGGCTGGCGAGGCGATCGACCATCCGGGGACGCCGCGTCTGTTCGAGCCGGGGTCGTGGAACCCGGTGGCGAAGGGGGCCGGGCCGTTCTACTTCCCCGACGGGCGGGCGCGCTTCCATGCCATCGGGTATGAACCGCCGACGGAGGACATCGATGCGGACTATCCCATCATCCTGACCACGGGCCGGGTGGTGAACATGTTTCTCTCCGGCAACCAGACGCGGCGGATCGGCCCGCTGGTGGACCAGTACGGCGAGCCGAAACTGGAGCTGCATCCGCTCCTGGCCGAGCGGCACGGCATCGGCGATGGAGACTGGGTGACGATCGAGTCCCGCCGCGGCCAGATGACGATCCGCTGTCAGGTCGTGACGACCATTCGCCCCGACGTGGTCTTCGTGCCCTATCACTGGGCTGGCGTGAAGAGCATCAACCTGGTGACGATCTCGTCGCAGGATCCGATCTCGAAGATCCCCGAGTACAAGGTCTGTGCCGTGCGACTTCGCAAGGCAGAGGAGCCGGAGTACGCACACAGGTTGGAACCACAGCAGTAGTTCATTTAGCCGCCGGCTTGCCGGCGGTGCTGCGAGAAGACCGCCGGCAAGCCGGCGGCTAAATGAAGAGCGGCGGCTACATGACATCGTTCATCGTTTCGGAGGGGCCGACATGGAATTCTTCGTCGATCCGTCGCGCTGCATCGGTTGCCAGGCGTGCGTCCATGCCTGCTCCGAATGCGAGACGCACAAGGGTCACTCGATGATCCACCTGGATTACATCGATCGGAGCCATTCGGTGCAGACCGTGCCAATGGTGTGCATGCACTGCGATTCGCCGACCTGCGCCGATGTCTGCCCGGCCGACGCCATCAAGCGAACGGCCGATGGCCGGGTTCTGACCGCTCGCAAGCCGCGCTGCATCGCTTGCAGTAACTGCGTGCTGGCCTGTCCGTTCGGCGTGCCGAAGATGATGACCGAGTTCGACCTGATGATGAAGTGCGACATGTGCTACGACCGTACCTCGACTGGGCGTCGGCCGATGTGCGCGACCGTCTGCCCCAGCGGAGCGCTGACCTATGCTCCACGCGAGGAGGTCGAGCGGCTCCGGAAGCGATCGCGATCGGTTCGCCGCTTTCAGTTCGGTCAGCAGACGATCACGACCAAGGTGAACATGATGGTGCCGGAGTCGGGGACCGCGGAGCAGGTGGACGTCACGGCCGCGATGCACGACGCTCCGGTGGGCCGGACGATCGCCCTGACCGTGCTGGCACCCGAGGAAGGAGGACAGCGATGAGTACCACGCCGGGCGAACACGATCGCGACTATCCCGATGGCCGACCGCTGATCGAGCAGCCACGCTGGCGGCAGGACTTTCCGACGGACATCCCCGCCGACGACGCGCTGGCTCGGCGTGAGTTCACCAAGTTCCTGGTTCTGACCAGCGGAGCGTTCGTCGTCGGTCAGTGCTGGATCGGCCTGATGAGCTGGCTCCAGACCAACGAGCCGTTGCCGGAGAAACGCATCGCCGCCGAGACCGATGTCGCGCCCGGAGGTGTGGTCGAATTCCACTACCCGACCGAGGACAGCCCCTGTCTGCTGATCCGCCTGGAGGACGGCCGACTGGTGGCGTACGGGCAGCAGTGCAGCCATCTGTCCTGCGCGGTGATCCCCGAGCCGGAACATGGCGAACTGCGTTGCCCCTGTCACAATGGCTCCTTCGAGATCGTGGAGGGCCGACCGATCGCCGGGCCGCCACGTCGGCCGCTGCCACGGATCACCCTGGTGGTCCGGGACGGGATCATCTACGCCACCGGAGTGGAGCTGCGTACCGTATGAGAAGACCACCGTTGACCCGTGCCCAGAGCGAGACGATCCTGAGCGGCATCAGTCTGATCGTCACCCTGCTGGTCATCCTGCAACTCTGGTTGCTGATGGCGACCATGAATGCCTGGATGGGAGGCGACGCGTCGATCATCTGGCCGGCGGCAGTGGCCAGCCTGGGCTGTTTTCTCGTGAACGGCTGGCTTCTGCGTCGCGTCTTGCAGTTGCACGAGCCAGGAGAGTGACATGGGATCGGCAGTGCCTCCGGGCGCGGGACTGAGCGTACGGAGTTTGCCGCCGAACATCTTCGCGGTGGTCATGGCGACCGGCATCGTCTCGCTGGCGTTGAACGGTGCCGGCTACCGCTGGGCCTCTCTGGCCCTCTTCGGGCTGAACGCCGGCCTGTGCGCTCTGCTGGCGGTCCTTCTCCTGATCCGCGTCGTCCGCTACCGGCCCGACCTGACGGCCGATCTGGGCAGTATCGCGAAGGCTCCCGGCTTCTTCACGCTCGTGGCCGGGCCCTGCGTGCTGGGCAACCAGTGCGTGCTGCTGCTCGGTGCCGTCGAGGCGGCTCTGGGGCTGTGGATCGTCGGCGTCGCGTTCTGGCTCGGCCTGACGTACGTCATGATGCCCAAGCTCATGGAAGGCTCCGTCAAACCGAAGCCCGAGGTCGGCCTCAACGGGTCCTGGCTGCTCATCGTCGTCGGCACGCAGGCGATCAGCGTGCTGACCTGTCTTCTGGTGCCCACCTACTGTGTCGGCGAGGTGGCCGATCTGGCGCTGTTCACCGCCCTGGCGTTCTGGCTGGTCGGGAGCATGATTTACATCTGGCTGATCGCTCTCATCTTCCACCGCATTCTGTTTCTA
>CAYYJM010000120.1:3591-17759 GCA_964471755.1 uncultured Alcaligenaceae bacterium | reverse complement strand
ACGGGAGCGCAGCGACACCGTTCAGAACAAGGCATCTGCGGTGTCGCTGCGCTCCTGAGCGAGGATTGGTGGGCCTGCGCTGTTCCGGCCTGATGGAGCGAGTAGGCGTCAGTGGCGCTCCTGCCCACCCTACGTTCTGATTCCACGGGGATGGATCCGATACCCGAACGCGAGGATTTGTACGATGACAGTTCGGTGGCAGTTCGAGACGGCGACCATCGCCCGGGTCGGCGTCGGCCCGGTGGTTCACGGCCTGACCTGGAACCTGGAACCGGGCCGAACCTGGGCCATCGTCGGCCCGGTGGCCGGCGGCAAGACGACCGTCGCCGAGACGCTGCGCGGTCTGCATCGCATCGCCGACGGCAGCCTGCATCGGCCGAACTTCGATCCGGCCCGGGCCGTCGCCCTGGTCGGCTTCCGCGAGGATTCCTGGCGCTTCTCCTACGCCCGACACTACTACCAGCAACGCTTCAACTTCGTCGAACCGCACGATGACCTGAGCCTGGCGGAATTCCTCACGCGCGATCTGGACGCCTCTCCGGAGCGACTCGCCGACCTCGTCGCGCATCTCGGTTTGACGGGTCTGCTCGATCGCTCGCTGATCCAGCTCTCCAACGGCCAGATGCGCCGCGCTCGTCTGACCCGTGCCCTGCTGCGTCATCCGGAACTGCTCATTCTCGACGACCCGTTCTGTGGCCTGGATGCCGCCGGTCGGGCCGAGGTTTCCGACCTGCTCGGCGGCCTGGTCGCGATCGGTCAGCAGGTGCTGATCATCACGCGGGCCGACACCATTCCCGAATGGGTGACCGACGTGCTGGAGTTGGCCGCCGGCCGCTGCACCTGGCAGGGGCCACGCCGCGAGTACCGGCCGGCGATCCTGTCTGGAGATGACAATCAACCGCCAGCATCGATCCTCGGCGAGCCGATTCTGGACCTGGCCGATGTGACGGTGCGCTACGGCGACGCGGTCATCCTCGATCGGATCGACTGGACGGTGCGGGCCGGCGAACGCTGGGCTGTCCTCGGCCCCAATGGCGCGGGCAAGACGACGCTCCTGAGCCTGCTCTGCGGCGATCATCCCCAGGCGTACAGCAACGCGGTCACTCTCTTTGGCCGACAACGCGGCACCGGCGAGACGATCTGGGACATCAAGCGACGTGTCGGTCTGCTGTCACCAGAACTGCACCTGTACTTCACCGAACCGCTGACGGCCGAGCAGGCGGCCGGCACCGGCTTCCACGACGTGCTGGCGACCCGGCCGCTCACACCGGCCCAGCGCGAGCGCATCCGGCTGCTGTTCGCCGAACTGGCTCCGGACGTGCCGCTCGATCGGCCGTTCGCGCGACTGAGCAGCGGCGAGCAGCGGTTGACGCTGCTGGTCCGGGCCCTGGTCAAGGAGACGCCGCTCCTGATCCTCGACGAGCCGTTCCAGGCGCTCGACCCGGTGACGATCGCCCGGGCGCGAACGTGGCTCGACCGTCATCTCGGCCCGACGCAGGCCCTGCTTTTCGTGACGCATCATGCCGAGGAACTACCGTCAGCGATCACGCGTCGGCTGGAGTTATTCGGCGGACGGATCACTCACCGAGGGCCCCGATGACGGCGTGTGCCGGGCGAGATGGTCCACGCGGCGCAGCAGCGTCGGCACGCGACTCTCGCCGTGCATGGCGGCGATCCAGTCGGCGGCCTGGTCCACGTCGAGGCCGACGGCGGTGACGTACAGCGGCCTGTGGCCGATGCCGCGGGTGATCTCCCGCGCCAGGCCGGCCGACTGGTAACGTGTCTTGGCCACGCCGATCACCGGCACGCGCTCTCCCAGGGCGTGGTAGAGATGGGCTCCCAGGCCGGGGTGCGCTTCGTCTTGCAGCCAGACATAGCCATCGACGATGACGAGTTCGAGCGACTCGGTCACGACGGCCAGCACGGCGAGCAGGCAGGGCAGTTCACGCCTGTAGAACCGACCGGGCTCGTAGGGAGCCACGCTGGTGACCCAGGCCGTCAGTTCCTGGCGGGGCTGGTCATCCTCCCAGGCGGCGAACAGACAGCAGGCCGCCAGGGCATTCGGATCACGGTAATCCACGTCAACACAGGCTTTCATGGCTGGGCCGCGCTCCTCGTCTTGAGGGAATTCGGGGTTCTGGCTACCATCTCGACTTCATGGAACGCACCTGTGAACCCGGGCTCGATTCGACACCGGCCGGACATCCGCTCTGGATCGTGGGTCTGCTTCTGGTCCTCGTCGGCCAGGCGGCCCTGACGCTCCATCTGTTCGGCCCGGGCACGAGCCTGGAACCGCTGCTGGACAACGAACCGATCCTGACCGGTCGGCACCCGCTGCACCAGTATCACGGCTACCTGGGAGCCCGGGCCCTGCTCGAGCAGGGCACCCTGTCGTGCTTCGATCCAGCCTACCACGCTGGCTATCCCAAGACACCGGTCTTCGACAGTGGCAGCCGGCCGGCCGATTTTCTCTTTCTGCTGGTGCAGGGCGAGTTTCGGCCGGCGGTCTACAAGACCGGGTTGGCTCTCTTCTGTACGAGCGTTCCGCTCGCCTTCTGGTTCGCGGCGCGGGGTCTGCGTTTGCCGCGTGGGTCGGCCCTGCTGGCGGCCGTTCTCGGCGTCGTCGTCTTTTGGCAGCCGCCGTGTCAGATGCTGCTGCGGCAGGGGAACCTCGATCTTCTGCTGGCCGGTCTCGTGGTTCTGGCCCAGGCTGGCGGGCTTCTGTGGTATCACGAGCGGCCGGGGTTCTTCGTCTGGATCGGCGTCGTCGTGGCCGGCTTCCTGGCCTGGTTCGCTCATCCCGTGCTGCTGGCCGTGCTGCTGCCGCCGGCGTTGATCTACTACTTCCAGGTCGGCCCGAGACATCATCCGATCTGGCACGCCTGCCTGGTGATCGGTCTGCTGTCGGCCATCGCGGCCAACGCCTTCTGGCTGTCCGACTGGATCGGCTACTGGTGGCTGCGGGTGCCGCTCCGCTTCGAGACGGGGACGCCGGAGGGTCTGTTCGTGGCGCTCTGGTCGGCCGAGGCCTGGGGCGACGCGCTGCATCGCTGTCTGGCCGTTTCTCTGCTGATCTTCGCCGTCGTCGGCCTGCGGGTGCTGGCCGGACGCGGGCAGTCGCCGGCGGTGTGGTTGTTCGGCATCTACCTGGGCCAGCTCCTGCTTCTGGGAGCCCTGGGGGTGGTTTCGACGCTGTTCATCGCTCTGGAGACGGCCCGGATCTTCGTCCTGGCCCTGTTCTTCGCGGTGCCCCTGGCCGTGGTGGTGCTGCACGCCGGCCTGGGCCGGCTCGCAATCCTCCTGGCTCTGCCGGCGCTCTGGTTATTGCCTTTGCCGCTGCCGCTGGGATTGCGTGAGCCCGTGCAGCCGTTCCAGCTCGGGTTCTCGTCGGAGCAGCGCGCGATCCTCGATGTCCTGCGGAATCAGACGACCGGCGCGGCCCGCATTCTGTGGGAAGACCGTCAGGGAGACGCGGGCCGCTGGACCGCCTTGCTGGCCCTGACGACGGGCCGGAGCTACATCGGCGGACTCGATCCCGATCCGGAGATCGAGCATCTGACCAATGGCCTGGTCGATCAGGTGCTGGCTGGTCGCCCCCTGCGTGAGTGGAGCGATTCGGAACTGGCCAACTACTGCGATCGGTACAATGTTGGCTGGGTCGTCGCCTGGACACCGGCGTCGCGGAAGCGGCTGGAGTCCTGGTCGGCGATTCGGCCGCTGGCTCGTCTTCCGTTGGCGGGGACCGAGGGTCGGCTGTACGCCGTGGACCGCCGATTCGCCTGGGCCCTGGTCGGCCAGGCGGAGTTGCTCTCGGCGGACGATCAACGGATCGTGCTGAGCGATCTTCGGCCCTGGCAGGGTCGGGTGGTGCTGGCCCTGCATCACGTGGCCGGCTTGCAGGCCAGTCCGGGGCGAGTGATCGTGGAGCCGGAAATCGATCCGCGTGATCCGATCCCGCGCGTCCGATTGCTCATGCATGAGCCGGTGGCGCGGGTGACCCTGACCTGGTCGCGGCGGTGATTGCGTGGATCAGTCGAGTTCCATCACGACGCGAAAACCGATATTCCGTCCGATTGTGTTGGCGGTGGTTGGGATGCGAACTGCAGCCCGTTGCAATGCGAACCGTCAGAGGAAGCACCCGCCGCGAATCGCGATCTCTTCCGCCCCTTTCCCCCCCTCGGTGCAATACTCCCAGACGTTGCCGTGAGTGTCGTAAACCCCAAAGTTGTTGGCTTCAAAGCTACCCACTGGAGCAAGACCCGCATAGCCATCGTTCTTGCTCCCCTGTTCTTGTCGCAAACTCACGAGGTCGGGTACGTTAGCTCCACGCACCAGCGAATCGGGATCGTCTCCGGTCCAGTAGCGTGTCTGCGTTCCCGCGCGACAGACATATTCCCACTCGTCCAGTGTAGGCAGGCGGCAGCGTTTCCCGGTCTTGCGCGAAAGCCACTTGCAGAATTCGAGGGCGTCATTGCAGGTCACCCGCCGAACCGGGTGAGTGTCGTCACCGCCATCCTGGTCGGCCTTATGCCAGGGAGCGTCGTCTTCGTCTGACTTCGCCCCGGTTGGATTGGCGGCAATTTGCTTCCGTTCCTGATCGGTCTTGTATTCGGTTTCCTTGACGAACTGGCGAAACTGAGCCACGGTCACTTCAGTGCGCCCGATGTAAAAGCCGCTTCGGATCGGGACGATCTGCGACTTTGAAACCCTCGACAGTGACTCAACGCTCTCCTCGACAAAGATCTTGCGCAGGTCTTCCATCCGTTCCTGGCTTCCGGTCTGTACCTCGCCGGGTGGGATCAGCAACAACGACATTCCCGCCGCTTCAAAGACCGGTTCGACACGCTGCCTCCGGGCGTACCACGCGCGCACCTTCTGGGCTGCATCCTTGTTAAACCGTACGGGCATTCGGGTAAACGGAGGCTCCACCTCGTCGAGGGGCCTGGCGGAAACCGATTTGACGATCAATCCCAGATCGATGTCGTCATTGGCGATCGGATGCGGCTTTTGCTGGGCCCCCTTGCCGATGACCTGAGTCACATCCGGGGGAACTTTTCGAGATAGATACGTGGACAGACTGCCCGTTCCCACCGAGCCGGCCACCGCAGCTTCGCCGGTGCGAATCCCCTGAATCACGTGATAAAAGAAGGCCCCGTGCCCCCACTTCTGGTCTTCCCAGGAACGCTGGCCATGCTGGCAACTGAGCAGGATCGCCGTGTTGGGCGGAAGGCGATCGGTCTTGATGGAGGTGCCGACGCTCCGGCCGCGACCGGTCGTCGGGTCGCTTCGGCAGCAGTCGGCCAGCAGGATGCGTCGGCCGGCAGGGGAGGTGCGAAACCGCTGGACGATGTCCGTCAGCCTGACACAGGTCTGCGGGTCGGGCTCCAGAATCGGCGTGCCATTGCCGTCGAATACCGGCCTGTCGTCGCGCTTCGCCTCGCGGATGGAGCAATCGAAGGGACAGTAGTAGGCATCGTCGTCCTTCTCGAATTGCACACCGTGCCCGGCCAGGGCTACCAGGACCACACCGTCGGAATTCCCCTTGTTCTGGAGCAAATCGAGCTTCTTGAGGATGGCCTCTCGCGAAGCGTCGGCTCCGGTCAAGATGTCGCACTCGTAGCCGGATTCCTTCAGCAGTTTGCCCAGGTCGCGCACGTCGGCCTCGGCAAACTTCAGAGCCTGGGGCCGATTCATCTCGGCGTGGTTGTACTTGTTGACGCCCACCAGAAGGGCATACTTCTTCGGCCGATCCGACTCCTGGCCCGACAGAATGCCCAGGACCAGGGCCATCAGGATCAGCGACAACCAGCAGGACGTTCGTCGCATGGTGTAGACCTCGAAACGTTCACGGCTGACGAGTTTCGATCCCCTTGAACAGAGAACGCACGTGGACAGACCAATCTGTCGGCAATTGTTACTGGGCTGTCGGACTGTACCGAATCGAGATCGTCTCATTGAATTGGCCGACGTGGCGTTTCTCCACCGTGAACTTCTGGTCCAGGCCCGGCCCCTTGTCGGTCACTCGACCGATCTCGCGGCCCACCGGGCGGGCCTCGCCCTCCTTCCACGCCACCGCAAACTGCACGGTAATGACTCCCACCTCGCCCGTGGCCTTGATCGGGTCCGCACTGCCATGAGCGTATTCGCGGACGGCAAATGCGAAGACGTTATCCTTCTCCACGGGCCGCGGCGCGATCGTGTGCATCCAGCCGCGCAGGAGGCCCGACTTGCCCTTCTGCACCAGCAGGCCCACCCACTGTTTCCCATCCCGATTGAACCGGTTCAGCGCGTCCTGACCGTCGATCCGAATCCGGGCCACGCAGTCATGGACGTCGCGGTTGTGGATCACCAGCTCGTAGAACTGTCCGTGCTTGAGATCGACAAAGGCATTCCCCCGGGCGTTGGCGACCGGTCGAATGGCGGCGGTCGGCCCGTCGGGCCGATCCTTGACCAGGATCTCGACAAAGAATCGTGAATCTCCGGGGATGCCGATCTGCGTTGCCGCCTTGACCTGGAACGTCGGTCGGACAGCCTCGGCGGGCTTATTCAGGTTCAGGTAGTAGGCCTGGCGGATGGCCGTGTTTCGCTCTCTCTGCGAACCGTTGGCCGGTGGAGCGACATTCAGACCCAGCACCCGAGCGATGTCGGCACTATCATTGACCTCGACACTCTTGTTGAAGAGTTCCTTGAGGTTCCGGTCCTCGATGATGACACGGATGAGCAGTACCTGCATCCGATCCGAGTCGATGGTTCCCTCGGCCCTCTCTTGATCGGAAGGGACCAGGTTGTAATCGATCGTGATGATCCGCGATCCGAGAGGCACCAGTTTGCCCTTGAGCTGGCTCTCCACGATCCGGCGCATCTCCGGAGCGTAGTTGCTGTCGGGGCAGGTCCGGGAGCTGATGCGTCCCAGACTCACCGTGGTGCCCGCCAGAGCGACATCTTTCTCCAGGGCGCTGGCCACCTGGTCGAGCAGAGCCTTCAGTTCCGTGTTGAGATAACGTGCGGTGGCGGCGGTCCCCTGCTGAGCGAACGTGCAGAGGATTCCCAGCGCGAGCGCTGACGGGAGAAGACGGTTCATGCTGCCGACTCCTGCTCCAGGGCATCGTGGATAAGGGTTCATCGTGGTGAGTAGCCAAATTCACGGGCGGCCTGCTGCATTTGCGAGGTTCCTCGAATCGACTCCCAGGCACCGCGTTTGATCCGACCGCCTTCCAGGGCCAGGGCCCCCAGGCCAAGCTGACGCCAGACGCCCGAGTTGGCCTTGCGAACCACCTCCCGGGCGCTGGGCAGATACAGTTCGCTGGCCACGGTCACAGCGTCGAGGTCATCACGGACGGCATAATAGGTCCGTGCCGTCTCGCTGACTGGCTCCGGCAACTCTGTGATAGGTAACGTCTTGCTGACCGAATCCTGTCGCAGGTACGGCCCGATGGCACGCTCCAGGCTGGCCAGAAAGAGTTGCTGGTCGCGTTCGATCGCCCGGTTGAGTTCGGCCCGTTCCGGGTAGAGGAGCTTGACCCGTTCCCGGGCTTCGCCAAGGATCCCCTTGCCGGTGCGAATCTGGTCGGCCGGAGCTGGTCGCATCCCATTCTTGTGGCAGGCCATGCAGGAGATTCCGTTGACGACGACGGGCGTACCTGAGAAACCGGCCGGATCGCTGACCACCTCGATGGGGCCCTTGTCGATGCGTCGATCCTGGCCATCGACGAGGAGATAGCCCTGCATGCCATTGGGCAGGTGGAAGATGATCTCGCCGCCATCGTGCTTGAAGGCCAGCCGCGGATACGGGTTCCTGTCAAAGACCGGGCCGAGTGGGAACTGCTGGAGATTGCCCTCCCAGGTGCTGGAGCGGAAGTCGTAACTCTTCCAGTACGCTCCTTGCCCCAGCGGATGACGCTCGATGAGCCGATTGTTGTTCGAGACTCCGCTGGTGGGAAAACCGGCACGCATGATCTCGGGCCGCTGGGCGAGCAGATTGGCCACCACGTCCACACGCAGGAAGTCTTCCAGGTCGTGAGCCGTCATCTGTCGGGGATTGTCGGGAGTACCGGGGTCGTCCGCTCGCTGGATCAACGCGGGCAGTTTCGTTTCGTACAGAATCTGGTGGTAGAGCGGCGGCCGGGTTGCTGTGGCAACGAACCAGTCCGCCCGGACGTGGATCAGATCGACACGATCGTCGTAGAGTTTGCGGAGTTTGACATCCAGTTCACGGAGTCGTTCGTTGTCGTGATTGGCGAACCCCAGATTGTACGGGTAGGCGCGGGTGATGCGATTCCACACCTCCGGCGACCAGCCAAGTTTCTGGAGATGCACGACCAGGACGGTCCCCTCGGTTCCGGGGACCACTTCGGGTAGCACGATCCCCTGCATCCACGTCAGGCTGTTGAGCGCCTTGGCCAGGGCGGCCCGCGTTCCGCGAAGGTCGGCGGCCCTGATGTGCGCGTTATTGTTGTGCAGATGGGTCAGGGTGAAGTAGCGCAGGTGCTTCACGTCGGCCGCTGGACTTTTGTTCGCATGGTCCCAGATCGCCCCCAGGATGGTTTCCAGTGTCAGGAACTCACGCGGTGGCTCGGTGGGAAAGTCCGGGGCCCCGGCCAGAATCCAGGCCTTGAGAATCGCACGTTGGGCGTCGCTAAACTTGCGACGTTCCTCGCCGGACTTCGGCATGGAGGCGGCACGATCCTTGACGTAATCCCAGAGCAGCGATTCGTCCAGTTTCCCCGGAGTGATGTACGGCCTGTCCTGGCCTTCCCCCCTGGCAGTCAAGGACGACCGACTTCGAGCATCGAAATAATCCGTGTTCGCGTTGGCATGGCAACGCAGACAGTGAACCCGCAGGATTGTCTGCGCCTGCACGGCCAGAGGCGGAATCGGTTCCGCCACCACGCGGTTTCCCAGGCTCAAGGCGGCGACGAGAATGATAGACCAGCGGGCCATGGGCAGTCCTCGAATGTAAGCCCACCGTATGGGGTCATGGTGGAATGGATAACTTACGTTCGGTCACGACAGATAACACTGATAGCACAGAGCCCCCTGTGTCGGTAGCATTTTTTCCCTCTCGGCCCATTTTTCCGTTCTTGTTCTGGCTTCGTCTGCCTTCCGTCACGATGCGATATCCCGCCCTCGGATCGCTGGTCATGAAGGGACAGGGCGGCGGAGCCGTGACTCCGTCTTGACCCATCACGCCGCAACCGGCTACAAGACACCTGGTCAACGGAATGTCCCGGAGTACCGATGATTCTCGATGTCCCTGCACGCTGGCGCTGGATGATCTGGGCGACGACGCTGACGCTCTGGACGGCGGCCCTGGTGACGCCGTTCGCGGTCCAGGCCGGTCATGAGGTGTTGCCGGAGGACACGCACTACCCCGTCTCGAAACTGCTGCACCTCGCTGTTTACGCCGGCCTGGTGCTGCTGACGGCCTGGCTACCGGCCTCGCGGCGCTTGCGGCCCTGGTTGCTGGCCCTGCTCCTCGCTCATGGGCCGCTCACCGAGTTCGTGCAGTGCTATGTACCCCTGCGCTTCGGCTCCCTGGCCGATGTCGGACTCGACAGCCTCGGCATCGTCGTCGGCCTCCTCCTGACCCGGCCCTGGTGGCTGGAAGCCTTCCACTCGACGCCGGATTCGTTAATCCTCAAACACCCCGCGAATGACACGGCCCCGACTGATCGGCAGCGGTCGGCCTAACGTGTCGTGCATCTCCGTGTCAGGAGCGTAGCCCAGCGCCTGGAAGATCGTCGCCGTCAGGTCCTGCGGCCGAACCAGGCCTTCCTTCGGATAGGCCCCTCGGCTATCCGATGCGCCGATCACCTGACCGCCCCGTACACCGCCACCGGCCAGCGCTCCGGAGAAGACCGCGCCCCAGTGATCCCGACCGCCGCTGCCGTTGTGGCTCGGCGTCCGACCGAACTCGCCCATCCAGACGACGAGCGTCTCGTCGAGCAGGCCGCGCGTCGCCAGGTCCTCGAGCAGGGCCGAGTAGGCCTGATCGGCGACCGGGCAGAGGAAGTCCTTGCAGCGAGCGGCGTTCTTGCCGTGGGTGTCCCAGGCCGGGCTGCCGCCAGCGTCGGCGGGCATGCGTGTCCAGTTGACCTGCACCAGGCTCACGCCCGCTTCGACGAGCCGTCGCGCGAGCAGGACACTCTGGCCCCAGCGATTCCGGCCGTAGCGTTCGCGGACCCGATCGGGTTCTTCGTCGAGCTGGAACGCCTTGCGAGCCCCGTTCGAGCGAAGCAGGTCGAGCGCCTGCCGGTTCCACACGTCGAAACGTTCGATCGCCCGGCTTTCGTCAAGGTTCGCCAGCGTGCGGTTGTACTGGTCCAGGAGCGACACCCGGTCGCCGAAGCGCGGAGCGGACACCTCGCCGGGCAGGCTCAGGCCGGGCACCTCGAAGCCGACTTGGTTCGGATCACACAGCAGCCGCCAGGGATCGGACGAACGGCCTAGGAAGCCGGCATCCTGGCCGGGCCAGACGAGCATGCCGTCGTTCCAGATGTGTTCCGGGATGGTCATCGCCGCAGGGGTGCCGGCGTCGCGGCCCTTGAGATGCTGGACGATCGCCGCGAAACTCGGCCAGTCGTTGGGGGCTCCGGGTTTGGCGTTCTCACTGTTCGTCGGCAGATGCGGCTGGCCGGTCAGCATCCAGTAGCCGCTCGACGAATGGGCGTTGTCGTTCGTCGAGAGCGCTCGCAGCACGCAGACGTGTTCCATGAGCCGGGCCGTTCGCGGCATCAGTTCGCACACCTGGATGCCGGGCACGGACGTGGCCGTCGGCTGGAATGGACCGCGGATCTCGGTCGGGGCATCCGGTTTCGGGTCCCACGTCTCGTGCTGAGGCGGCCCGCCCAGGTGAAAGAGAACGATGCACGACCGGACCTTGCCGGTGCCGTGCCGCGTCGTCGCGGCCGGTGCGCTCCGGGCGGCGAGCAGACCCGGCAGCGACAGACCAAATGCCGACAGGGCCCCGAGGCGCAGCCATTCCCGGCGATCGAGCGGACGGGGGGCATCGTCATGGAAGCGCAGCATGGCGGGTGGTCTCCAGGGGAGGTGTCACCATGCTACCTGGTACGCGGAGCGCGATCCACATTCAGGACGACAATCGATCCGCGGCCAGCCGGACGATTGCACCGCGGATCGGATCGGGGTATGCTCCGGCGGTGACTTTCTTCTCCAGGAGCTTGCCGCATGTTTCGCCGACTGTTACCGCTCTGTCTGCTACCGACACTGGTCGCCTTCGCCGCCGACCCGGTTCCGAAGACCGGGTTCCAGGATCGCGTCTTCAAGGATGCCGGAGGAGGCGAGGCGAAGTACGTCCTGTTCGTGCCGCCCGATTACAATCCCGCGAAGAGCTATCCGCTGATCGTGTTCCTGCACGGTTCGGGCGAGACGGGCACCGATGGCAAGGAGCAGGCAACGGTCGGCCTCGGTCCCGCGGTCAAGAAACGCGAGAAGACCTTCCCGGCCATCGTTCTCTTTCCGCAGTCGCATGATCGCACCTGGCGAGCCGGCAGCAAGGACGCCGACCGCGCCCTGGCCATGCTCGCTGAGATCTCCCGGGAATACCGTGTCGATCCGAAGCGGGTCTACCTGACCGGCCTGTCGATGGGCGGCTTCGGCACCTGGAGCCTGGCGGCGGCCCTCCCGGAGAAGTGGGCGGCGATCGTGCCGATCTGTGGCGGTGGCAACCCCGCCTCGGCCGAGAAGATCAAGGATCTGCCCTGCTGGAACTTTCATGGTGACAAGGACAGGTCCGTGCCCGTCAAGCAGTCGCAGGCGATGATCGAGGCCCTGAAGAAGGCCGGCGGCAAACCGAAGTATACCGAGTACCCCGGCGTGGGTCATAATAGCTGGGACCGAGCGTACGCCACCGACGAGCTGTACGACTGGCTGTTCAAGCAAACGAGGAAGTGATTGTGGTCGGCGAGTCGCCTCATTCGCAACGAGAGCCGGAACAACCCGAACCGCCAGCGATCCTGTTCCTGGCGGTGATCCAGGCCAGCCTGGTGCCGCTGGCGTTTCCGCTGGGCTGGCTGTTCGATCAGCCGCCACTGGAGACGCTGCGCTGGGAGTGGGACGGGCTCGGCCGAGGCGTCGTCGCCGCGCTGCCGATGATCGTCGTTTTCTTCCTGCTGTATCACTTTCCCGTTGGCATCTTCGCGGCAGTGCGACGGTTCACCGTGCAGGTCCTCGTGCCGCTGCTGCGACCCTGTTCGCTGTTCGAGTTGTTCGGTCTGGCTCTGCTCGCCGGCCTCGGCGAGGAGTTGATCTTTCGCGGCGTCGTTCAGGCCGCGCTGACGCGCGACCTGTCGCTCGTCTGGGGCGTGGCCCTGGCCAGCGTCTTCTTCGGCCTGATGCATCCGGTCACGATCGGATACTTCTTGCTGACCACCGTGCTGGGCGTCTACCTCGGTCTGGTCTGGGTCGCGACCGGCAACCTGCTCGTGCCGATCGTGGCCCACTTTCTGTACGATTTCGTGGCGATGGTCTATCTCGTTCGCGTCACTCCTTCTGCGCGTGCTTGAAGATCATCAGGTTGCTCTCCGGCATGGCCTTGCTGGCGAACTCTTTGGGCCGTTCCGCACCCGGACGGGCGATGGCGATCTTGAGTGTGTCGCCCTCGATCGTGTAGATGCCCAGTTCCTTGTTCTTCTTGCTGTCTTACAGGTCGATCCAGCGGGGCGACTTGCTCGCGTCGAGGGTGAAGGTGCCCTTACGGCCTTCCTTGTTCACGCCGGACAGGAAGGTGATGGTATTGGCCTCGATCACGACCCTGGCGGCGACCTTCTTCAGATTCTCGGTCGTCTTCTTGCCGGCGTTCTCGAGTTGTTCGAGTTGCCAGGTGCCCTGGAGGGCCGCCTGGTCCTTCTTTGCCGCCTCATCGGGTTTCGGCTCCCGGGCTGTCAGGTGTGCCGTCATCAGGCCCAGCAGGGCCGCCACTCCCAGTACACTCCGCATGATCGCTCCTGAATGGCACGTCGATCTTCCATCCCGTTAGTGAATGAGACGGCCGGCCCAAAAGCAAGCAAACCGGAGCCGCCCCATGTCCCAGCCGATGGGCGGCCCCGGCGCTGACGTCCCCGAGACGTCTGCCTATATCTGTACCATCCGTCCACTATATGGTCAATAGTTCAGTATCGATTCGGTGAAGCAATGCCAGGGTGAAATCGTTGCAATCGGTACAGACGCTCGAAACTACCGAAGCGTCGCGGTCGTCACGGTGCCTGGCCGTTGCTCGGCGTGAGGAGAGTACGGAGGTCGTCCAGGCCGGCGGCCGTCTCGGCTGCCGCCAGAACGGCGTCGAGTGTGGCCGCGTTCGCCTGACCGAGCAGCGTGACGAACGCCGGGTCCGCTCCGCCGAACCGAATGCGGACGACGGCGAGGATGCCGTGGCGAAGACCCTCTTCGCGTCCTTCTTCACGTCCTTCCTCGCGTGCGATTCGCTCGAAACTCGTCACGTACGGCATGATCGTTCCTCCCTCCGCTGCCAGAATCTCCCGACGCAACTCGGCCTCCACCTCTCGCGGCAGATCCAGAAACCGCTCGACGATCGCCATCAACCGTTGTCGGTCCTCGTGATCCATCTCACGCCGGTAGATCGCTCGCCAGAGTCGCACCCGCCACGCTCGCCGTTCCGCCAGGTCACGTCGTGTCTCAAACGCCTTCCGATGGGCCAGCACGATGATCCCCAACGGGTTCTCGTGCCGCTCCAACTCCTCCTCTCGACCGACCCAGTCCAGCAACTTGAACGACCGAAAGTCCAGACCGCTTCGGCAGCCCCAGCGTTCCCGGTAGAAACGCGCCGGCCGCCAGGTCGGATTGTCATCTCCCAGTACGGCCAGGCTGGACACCGTTCCGCCGTAGTGCTGCGTCGCTCGCTGGTTGTAGTCGCACACCCGACGCGGAAACTCGCTGTCCGCCTGACTCTGCACCTCGACGTGCAGGTACGTCACCTCGTTCTCCGCCGACAACGCGAGGCGGAGCAGTTTGTCGCAGCGGACCAGGCCCGCCTCGGCCTGTGGTGCGAGTGTCCGGAACTCCTGCTCCAGCGAGACCGGATCGGTCGTCCAGTCAATCTCCGCATCGATCTCCGGGGCGAAGAATCGCAGAAAATCACGCAGAAAGAAGTCGAGTACGTCCTTCCAGCCACCGTCGAAATCGCTCATGGG
>CAYYJM010000120.1:0-3491 GCA_964471755.1 uncultured Alcaligenaceae bacterium | reverse complement strand
CACGCAGAAAGAAGTCGAGTACGTCCTTCCAGCCACCGTCGAAATCGCTCATGGGCGATCCTCACTCGCCGCCGAGTCCCGGCAGCAACTGCTGGGTCCAGGGCGAAACCGGCCTGGCTCGCGTCGTCCGGCCTCGCGGCCGACGGCTCCGCTCGGTCATCGCCAGGTCGAGGCACGGGCCCGGTCGATCCTGATGGGCGACGTGAACCTCGGCTTCAGAGCCGATCTCGGCGAGGACCTCCTCGGCCACGGCCTGGGCCAGCGACGGCCGATTGCACTGCTCACTCAGGTGCAACAGAACGACGTGCCGCAGCGGCCGCTCGCTCCGCTGGACGACCGCCCGGACCAGGGCCGCCCCCTGATCGTTGGACAGATGGCCCTCGTCGCCCAGCACGCGTGCGATCAGCACCGGTCGTCGGCCGCTCGTCGCTTCCATCTCGACATCGTGGTTGAACTCGACCGCGAGCAGGTCCACGTTACGCAGAGCCTCGGCCAGCGTGTCCGTCCAGTGGCCCAGGTCGGCGACGTAGCCGAGGGTCGGCCCGGGCTGGAACAGATCGCCGGTCGTGTCGAAGCGGAAGCCGAACGTCGCTCCGCTGTCATGGGCGACGGCCAGCGGCGTGCAGCGCAGCGACGGGCCCAACTCGAACGGTACGCCGGGTTCGTAGGACCGCACCAGGCCGGCGTCTTTTAGGTGCCGGAACGCCCCGCCGTACTGCTTCGGAACGCGGTGATGATCGGGATGACAGTAGAGCGGGATGTTGCGGGAATGGAGCTGGGTGAGGGTGGCGTCCTTCCAGTGGTCGGAGTGCGTGTGCGTCAGAACGACGGCCTGCACCCGCGTCCAGGCGGTGCCAACGGCACGCAAACGCTCGGCCAACTGCCGTGGCCCCAGGCCGATGTCGATCAGGACGCCGGTCGTTTCGGTTTCGACCAGGGTCGCATTGCCACCGCTGCCGCTGGCCAGGACACTGACGCGCATGCCCATCGCCGTCCTCCCTTTCATCGTGCCACTGTACCACAGTTCACAACCGGCGACCAGCCAGGCCTGATCGAGATGGCCGCACCGCTGGAATCTCCGCTCCCCGGCGATATACCATCTCGAAAGCAATCTTCGCCTCGAACCGCCGGAGTGATTCCTCCCATGGCCAAGAAAACCCTCGCCGACCTGCCCGACGTCTCGGGCAAGCGCGTCCTCGTTCGCGTCGATTTCAACGTCCCGCAGGAAGCCGACGGCACCATCACCAACGATCGCCGCATCCGGGCCGCCCTGCCCACGCTCAAGGCCCTGCTCGACCGTGGTGCAGCTCTCATCGTCATGAGCCACCTCGGTCGGCCGACCGGCGATCCGGCCAAGGACGCTCCGTTCAAGATGGATCGCGTCGCCGCCCGCCTCGGCGAACTGCTCGGCAAGAAGATCCAGAAGGTCGATGAGGTCGTCGGCTCAAAGGCCACTGCGGCGGCACAATCCCTCAAACCGGGCGAGATCCTCGTCCTGGAGAACGTGCGCTTCCATCCCGGCGAGCAGGCCAAGGACAAGAGCCAGAAGGCCGCGCTCGGTGCCGAGATCGCCGCCCTGGGCGACGCCTACGTCTGCGACGCCTTCGGCACCGCCCACCGCGCCGACGCGACGATGGCCGCGGTGCCAGCCGCCATGAAGGGCAAGCCACGCGTCGTCGGTCTGCTCGTGCAGAAGGAACTCGATGTCCTCGACAAGCTGCTGTCGTCGCCGAATCGGCCCCTGCTCGGCATCCTCGGCGGCGGCAAGGTCTCCGACAAGATCCTCTTCATCAAGGCCCTGCTCCAGAAGACCGACAAGGTCCTTATCGGCGGAGCCATGTCGTACACCCTGATGAAGGCGGCCGGCCGGGCCATCGGCAAGTCGCGCTGCGAGGAGGATCGCCTCGCCGAGGCCCGCGAGATCCTCGACCTGGGCAAGACGAAGATCCAGCTGCCAGTCGACCACCTCGTCGTTGAGGCGATCGACAAACCGGAGACGGCGAAGGTCGTCGAAGGGGACATCCCCGACGGTCTGATCGGCATCGACATCGGCCCGAAAACGATCGCTCTGTACCAGGCCGAAATTCGCAAGGCTGGCACGGTCCTGTGGAACGGGCCGCTGGGCAAGTTCGAAGATGAGCCGTACAGCAAGGGTACGCGAACGATCGCCGAAACGATGGCCGGGGCCGACAAGGTCATCACCGTGGTCGGCGGCGGCGAGACGGCCGAGGCGGTCGAGGAGTACGGCCTGGCCGAGAAGATGACGCACGTCTCGACTGGCGGCGGTGCGTTCCTGGAATACGTCCAGGGAGCTGCCTTCCCGGCCCTGCTCGAGATCGACGAGAAGTAGAACGAGCCGACGCCACCGCAGGGCGAGCCGTCGCGTCAGCGTGACCTTGTACCTTTCGGGCCCCGCACCACAGCGGCGGCCCGCCTCCAGGGACGATCGGGCTGCGGTAAGCGAGTCGGCAGTGCAGGCGAGAAGCCGTTCATCGGTGTCGGGATCGTACCGCGTTCAGGTCGATCTCTCGCCGCGCCGCCACGCGGATGGTGCGCAGGTTGGCCAGGTTCTTCGACTGGGCGATCCGATCCACCACCAGCGACACCGGGTTGTACGACGCATCGAGGTAGACCAGCGACCGTGCGGCGGGATGCGTCAGGAGCAGTTCCAGCCCCTCCAGACCGATGCTTGGAACATCGATCACAGCGGGCGACTCATCGTCCCAGGCACGCGGCCCCTCCGCCTCTCGCTGTCGGCCCGGCACCTCGAGACGCTCGATGGCGAAGCCCGGCGCGTCGAGCAAGGCGCGCAGACCGTCGGAGTTGAGGCCCGGCAGTCGCAGGGCCCGCAGGCCGGGCAGAAGGGGACTGCTGAGAAGCGCGGACAGGGGCGCTCCTGCGGTCAAGCCATCGCGCGACGGTTGGAGCGTCAGGGCATTCACCCCCGTCAGGGTGGAGATCTTCAGAATCCGCGCCAGCCAGATGATTCGATCCGCAAACTCGATCCGCAGTCGGCGGATCTGTTCCAGACAGGGACAGTCCTCCAGCGACCGGAGCGGCGGCCCCACTCCGTACACCAGTCGCAACTCGTGGATCGGTTCCCGGGCAAACACCGCCTCGCCGTGCAGGACGATCTGCTCCGGTGTCATCGTGACCGCTTCGAGGAAACCGCGCGTGAAGCCGCCAATGGCCGTCACCTGATCGCCGGGCGACCAGAACTCCTCGTAGCGCTGGAGCAGACGCTTCCGATCACGGAGCAGCATGCGAAGTTTGAGGGGGTCGTCCTCAGACAGACAGGCGATGTCGAGGTGGATGAACAGGCCGCGCGGATCGCCCTGATCGACGAGCCAGTCGGCGTAGATGAGACGTGGCGTGTCATCGTCGAGGTCATCACGGATACAGGCGATGAATGCCTCGTCCCGGGCTGTCCACTCCAGTCGGGGTGGTGGCCAGTATCGACCCAGCACCTTTGGCGGGGCCGCGTCGGTAGG
>CAYYJM010000119.1:0-17806 GCA_964471755.1 uncultured Alcaligenaceae bacterium | reverse complement strand
CCCGTCGGAGCATCGGTGGGCCTGCGCTGTTCCGGATCAAGAAGCGGATAGGGCGGCGGTGGCGCTCCCGCCCACCCTACATTTCGCATCGACGGGGATGCACCCGCCGGCATCGACGGGGATGCACCCAGGCGAATGGAGCGCGGTTGCGTGATTCCTCAGCAGGCCAGGTTTCTTGCTTGCTGGTCGGCCCTGGTCCCGGCTAGAAAGGGGAGAACAGCCAGAGCCGTTTCCGTCTGGAGGTCCGCACATGAACGCACGCACGCTTCGCTGGGCCTTGCTGCCTGCCTGCCTGGCACTCTTCGCCGTCATTCCGTTCCTCGGTCGAAGTGGTCCCGCCCGGGTCGAGGCTCAGGCTCCGGCGACCAAACCGGCCGAAGGGGCGCGCCTGATCCTGGGGCCGTACCTGCAATATCCGACCACCACGACCATGACCGTGATGTGGGAAACGAGCGTGCCGGGAACCTCCCTGGTCGAGTACGGCACCGTGGCCAAGACGCCGCTGCCATTCCAGGCTGCCCGACTCCTGCCCCCGCCGCTGTCGATGAAGGCAGCCAGCGACAAGGCAGTGACACTGCACGAGGTCGTCCTGAAGGACCTGAAACCGGCGACGCAGTATCTCTACCGCATCACGACGACCACGGCCGACGGCAAGAAACTGACCAGTGACGTTCACTCCTTCCTGACCGCCGTCGAGGGCGAGACGCCGTTCTCGTTCACGATCATCGGCGATACCCAGCGCAACCCGACCGTCACGGGTAAACTCGCGACCCTGATGTGGCAGCTTCGACCAAACTTCGTCATGCACGTCGGCGACGTCGTCAACGACGGTGCGAACAAGTCGCAATGGGTGGACGATCTGCTCGTTCCCGGAGCGGATCTCTGGGCGCGTGTGGCGCTCCTGCCGACCATCGGCAACCACGAGAAGAACCACGCCCACTACTATCAGTATTTCTCGCTGCCGACGCCGGAGTACCACTACCGCTACTCCTACGGCAACGCCGACTTCTTCGTCCTCGACACGAACACCCATCGCAAGCTCACACCGGGTACCGAGCAGTACGACTGGCTCGCCGGAGAACTGGCGAAATCGACGGCGAAGTGGAAGTTCGTCTACCATCACCACCCGGCCTATTCCTCCGACTCGGACGACTTCGGTGACACCTGGCGGACAGCGTCGCCCAACGGCGACACGCGCGTCCGGGCTCTGGTGCCTCTGTACGAGAAGTACAACGTCGATGTCGTCTTCAATGGCCACATCCACGTCTACGAGCGGACGCTGCCGATTCGCGATGGCAAGGTCGATCGCAAGAAGGGCATCATCTACCTGACCTCCGGCGGCGGCGGCGGTCGGCTGGAGACCTTCGCCCCGACGCCGATCTGGTTCAAGGGCACCTTCCGCAGTGACTATCACTACTGCTACGTCGTCGTCAGCGGCAACCGCTTCGAGCTGAAGGCGTTCGACCAGGAGAACCGCCTGTTCGACCTGTTCGAGATCGTCAAATGAGCGTCGGCCCGGGCCCGCCGTCCGGGGCACGTCCTTGCCACCGGCGTGCGGCGCGGTATCATGCCGCTCGCCGGGTGGATTGACGCCACGACGGAAGAAAACCCCCGGTCATCCCAAAGGATTCACCCCGATGGCCAAGAAAACGACCTGCCCGGTTACCCGCAAAGAGTTCCTGGCCAAGGCCAAGGCGCTGTCCGTCGTCATCAACGGCGTGCCGCTGCTGGCTGAGTTCAAGGACTTCTCCACCGGCTCACTCGGCTGGTATCTCAATCAAAAATCGACGGTCGAAATCGACGGACAAACGGTCTCGGTGCAGATCAACGCCAGCCTGATCATCGTCGGCAGCAAGGAGTTGCCGCGCGAGGAGGAGTCGGGGTCGGCCCCCGCCTCGGAAGACAGCGCCGACGAGAGCTGAAACGGCCGAGCTGGCCCGGAGGTCAAAGGCCAGCGGTGCCAGGCTGTCTGGAAAAGAATGCTTCTTCTGTACGCTTCCCGCAATCGATGGAGCTGACGCCATGCTGCGCCTGCCGCTCGCTCTGGTCCTGGTCGTGATCCTGGCCGCAAGTCCCGGCCCGGGACAGGACAAGGACACGAAGCCGTTTGAACTCAAGAGCGACTTCAAGAGAAACGTCTTCGTGACGGCTGCGGATGGCGGCCGGGATTTCGCCCTGCAAGGCGAATTTGCCGGCACCCTGGGCAGTGCCCGCTGGGCCGCCCAGGTGGTGGCGAAGGGTGATGGCAAGTTCGATATCTACTTCCTCGCCGGCGGCCTGCCCGGTGCCGGCTGGGACAGGTCTCCGCGTACCAAGGTGGTCGCCCAGACCGCCGAGGGGAAGTCGATCTTCGACGCCAGCGGCTGGAAGGGGACACTCGAGGCGAACCAGTTGCAGGGCACGAAGGACGGGGCACCGTTTCGTTTCGAGCGAGTCAACCGGACCAGCCCCAGCGCCGGAGCGAAACCGCCGCAGGGGGCCACTGTCCTCTTCGACGGAGCCTCCGTCGAGCAGTGGAACAGGGGGAAACTCGTCGATGGCAAGTACCTCTTCGCGGGGACGAACCTGAAGACGAAGCCCCGGCTGACCCGGTTGCACATCGAGTTCCGCACGCCGTTCCAGCCCAAAGCGGGAGGGCAGGGCCGCGGCAACAGCGGCGTCTACCTCAACGGCGACGAGATCCAGGTGCTGGACAGTTTCGGCCTGGAGGGCAAGAACAACGAGTGCGGCGGCTTCTACAGTCGGCGGGCACCGGCCGTGAACATGTGTCTGCCGCCGCTCGTCTGGCAGACCTACGACGTGGAACTGACCTCGGCCGACGGCAAGCTCCTGGCCACGGTCGAACACAATGGCGTGAAGATCCACGATCGGTATGCCCTGGGGAGCCGAGCCGATGCGGGGATCGCCATCAACCTGCAGAACCACGGCAATCCGGTGATCTATCGCAACATCTGGATCGTCGAGCAGAAGTGACATGGGGCTGTCATGAGACACTCGCTGCGGAGCGTCTCAGCCCATGACGCGGTTGCGGCCGCCTTCCTTGGCCCGGTAGAGGTGTTCGTCGGCCACCCGGATCAGGTCCGTGGGTGTCAGGTTTTCGCCGCCCTCGGTGCTGGCCACGCCGAGGCTGATCGTGACCGGGCGCGGTTTCCCTTCATACTGAAACCGGTGCTTTTCGACGCGCTGGCGGAGTCGTTCGGCCGCTGCAATTCCGCCTTCGCGGGACGTCTCGGGTAGCACCACGACGAACTCCTCGCCGCCGAATCGGGAGAAGAGTTCCTCCTTACGTACGCTCTCCTTGACGATGGCGGACAACTCACGCAGGATGAAGTCGCCGCCCAGATGCCCCAACTCGTCGTTGATGGCCTTGAAGCGATCCAGATCGAACAGAATCAGGGAGAGTGGCCGACCATAACGGGCCGAGCGCGACAGTTCGCGATCGAGGAACTCGAGCAGATAACGCTTGTTGTGCGTGTCCGTCAGGGCGTCGATGATCGTCAGGCGGTAGATCTCTTCGTGGTATTCCGCCTCGACGTTGCCTCCGGCCAGGAAGCGGTAGATGCAGTTGCCGACTCGGAGATAATCGCCGTCCTTGAGCTTGCAAAAGGAGGTTTGCAGGTCGTTGACGAAGGTGCCGTTGGTACTCTGGAGATCGACGGCGTAGTAGCCGTCGGCGGCGGCCTGGATTCGGGCGTGCCGGCGCGAGACCGAATGGTCCGCAATGCAAATGTCGCAGTCGTTGCCGCGTCCGATCACCACCGGGTCGTCACCCAGGAGGAATCGTGTCCCCATCCCCTTGCCGGTCGGGTAGATGTGAACCACGCAGGCATCACGTCGCGTGGTCGATACAAGACGATCGGGTACGGTCACCCAGGTTTCGGTTACCTTGTCCATCATCATTCCCGCTGCCCGAAAGGAGAAGTCCACACGGGTCGTTGTCAGGAGTTTAGGTCAAGAATTGAGAGTGTGCCGAATTTCCGCTGCGTTTCACCCGGTCTGATCCCAGAAAGTACAAAGCGAAACCGCCCGGCGGAGTGGTCCCGCCGGGCGGTCGTTGTGGTATTCCTGTTCGTCAGTTCGGCTCCTGCTGGTGACGAATGATGGTCACCTCGGGGATGCTGAGATCGACCGTGACCGGCTCCTGGGTCTGAGCGAGGGAGGAATTCCCGGCCGCGTCGCGAACCGTCAGGCGGAGGTACACCTTCGGCGGAATGTTCGCTGGCACGACCCAGCTCTGTCGGCCAGTGTTCGGCAACTCCGGGGCACCGATCTGCGTCCAGGGGCCGGCCAGGGCCGGAGCCCATTCGAGCGTGATCGGGTTGGCGGTCAGGTTCTTGTCGCTGGCCTTCCAGAGCATCACCAGGGCGTCACGCCGTGTCGGGTCGGGCTCTGGCCGATACAGTTCGGCATCGGGCTGTTTGGTATCGAGTTCGACGCGCATCTGCGGCCGATCACCGGGCTGAGGCGGTTTCTTGGACAGGCCCGCCTTGCTCTTGACCACCAGGGTGATGCCGTAGACCACCCCCTCACTCGGCAGCTGAACCACGACGGAGCCGAGGACCGGGCCGCCACCCGGCTTCGACTCGCCCGGACCCGGCAGGTGTACCTTGTGGTCGCCCTGGCTCGGGACCCAGGTTCGGCCCTCGTCAGCGGTCATGTAGACCTCGACATCGCCAAGACCGGAGGGGCCGTACTTGGCCACCTCGAAATCGATCTTCATCTCTCGCTTGTTGGTGATCTCCACCAGACGGTTGATATCGGTTCGATCGCGGGGCAGCGTTCCGACCGTGCTAACCTGGGTCAGCCCGCCCGACTGGGCCAGAGGCCGCGGTGAGACCGGTGCTTCCTGGACCGGGTAGCCGGTGCCGCTCTGGCTCAGGGCCAGCGGCGTCGGCGCGGGCGGAGTCGGCTGCATGGTCGTGAGCGGTTGCGGTTGAGGAGTCGGGTTCGGGTTCGGCTCCAGCGGGCCCGGCTGCGGCGCATACGCCTGATTGCGGACGATCGGGTCCCCCATCGAAGGCGGCAGGGCCGGGCTCGGCAGCGGCTGAACCTGCGACGAACTTCCACCCGGAGGCGGAACCGGGCCGGGACCGATCGGTGCCGGGCCGGGGTTGCTCACCAGGGTGTTCTGCATCGCCGTCGGGGCCAGGTTCTGCTGGGCGGTCCCCTCGTTGCCCGCCTGGTCCTTGACGGACAGACGCACGACCAGGGCACCGCCGTTACCCGGCCGGAAACGGGCCTGAGACGGCCCGCCCGGTCCCGGCACGATCGCGACCGGCGTCGGCTGACCGGCCAGGCCATTGGTGGCCTGATACTCCAGTTTCAGCGACGACGGATCGAGGTACTCGTCGCGCACCTCGTAGTGAACGACGACCTCGTCGCCCTGGCGTTCCACCGAGTGAATCCGGGCGGCCGGCTTCGTCGTATCGACGATGAGCTTCTGTCCGACCGGGCCCGTCTTCGGATCACGGGGCTCCTGCTGGCCGGCCTGATCCACGATGGCGACGCTGAACCAGTACGATCCGTCGCCCTGGGCGAAGAACGGGAACGATTCCTTGTCGGGTGTACAGCTGCCGACCCGGTCCCAGGTTTGCCCATGATCGCGCGAGGCGTACAGGAGCAGTTCCTTGATATCGGCTCGCCGTTCCGGATTGATCTTGATCGGAATGGAGAACCGCGTTTGCTTCATGTGCCACACGTCGGCTGCTCCGGGCTGGGCGGCCACGAGCAGGCACGCCAGAGCTAAGGAACCAACGGCCATTGGAGCATCCCCCCGTGTCAGTTCGCCGGACGACCCCCGTCGCATCCCTCCCTCTCGGAAGGTCCGGATGCGCACTTTCGCCGGCCTGTATCCTTTGAATCGGATATTCGGACGGCAGACTTGAGGGAAAAAGGCTCCTCGGCCAAAAAAGACTCAAGATTCAAGTCGCTGACCTCCCCGTTCTCCTGGCCGGCCGGCTTGTCTCAGCTTGCCCCATCGCGGTAGGATGAGAGAGGCTTCACAGGAGACCCCGGCATGAACCCCACCGACTCTGCCCGACTGCTCGCCGACGTTGAATCCTTCTGCCGTGACATTCGGCCGATCGAGGAACTCTGCTACGTCGAGCATCGTTTCAACGACCAGGTGCTGCCCCTGGCGCGGAAGTACGACATCCTGGCCATGCCAGTGCCCGTCGAGTATGGCGGCCGGGGAGCCGACACCGTGACGTACGCGCGGGCCCTGGCTCGCATCGGCCGGGAGGGGACTGGCGTTCGCACCTTCTTCTCCGGCCACACGTCCATCGGCGAGTATCCGATCCTGACCTGGGGCAACGATGAGCAGAAACGCCGGTATCTGCCCGCTGCGGCTCGTGGCGAGATGATCCTCGCCTTCGGCCTGACCGAACCGGAGGCCGGCTCCAATCCCCTGGAGATGCAGACGACCTACGAGCGGCGCGGCGATCACTTCGTCCTCAACGGCGTCAAGTACCTGATCTCCAACGGCGGCATCTGTCATGCCGTTGTCAGCTTCGCCTATCCGAAGGACCAGCCCGGCGGACGGATCAGCGCCTTCATCGTCGATCGTGGACCGGGCTTCGTGAGCGAGGATCTGACGGCCAAGATGGGCATGCCGACCTCGAACACGGCCATGTTCGAGTTGAGCGACGTGAAGGTGCCGCTGGCCAACCTGCTCGGCGCGGAAGGGAACGGCTTCCGCATTGCGATGGGAACGCTGGTCAGCGGTCGGATCAGCGTGGCGGCCGGCTGCCTGGGCGTGATCGAGGACTGCCTGGCCGAGGCGCTCAACTACGCTCGTGAGCGGCACCAGCATGGCAAGGCGATCGGCAAGCACCAGTTGATCCAGGACCACATCGCCCACATCGAGATGGACCGGGCGTCGGCCGAGGCGATGGTCCTGCGTGCGGCCCGGGCCAAGGACGCCAGTGCCGCGGAACCGGGGAACGTCGAGTTGGCCCGGCACGCCGACCTGTGCGCGGCCCAGGCGAAACTGTTCGCCGCGAACGCCACGTGGGATGCGGCCGACCGTTGTGTCCAGATCTTCGGCGGTCGGGGCTGGTCCACCCTCTATCGGCCGGGCCGGCATCTGATGGACGTCCGTGTCTGCCGCATCTACGAGGGAACCGACGAGATCCTGCGACTGAAGATCGCCTCGACACTCCTGGGCAAGGAGTTCGAGGCGTACAAGTAGCGATCAATACCGCACTTCGATGCCGAAGTTCAGACCCTGAGCCCAGAAGTTGCTGGTGCGGAAGGGAACCTGCGGCTGGTTGCCACTCACTGGCTTCTGGCCGGACGGGAAGTTCGGGATCTCCGTCTCGTCCAGGTTGCGATCGATCTGATCGCCGGGCCGGACGACGCTGGTCCATCCCATGACGTTGTAGCCGCCGAAGATCCGGACGTGATCGAGCAGTTGATATCCCGCCATGAGGGTCAGTTCCGGGACGACGCTGAAGCGATCGCGAGCGTGGTTGCCGATGTTGCTGGGCAGTGCGAGCAGACCACCCTGGAAGTTCTGCACCGTTCCATCGACGAGGCTGACCAGACGCTGCGAGCCGGCGATATCGACGCGCTGCTGCGTCACGCCAACGGCCAACTTACCGCGGGCTCCGAAGGACCAGCGTCCCATGCGCCACTCGGCGTCGAGTCCGGCCTGGACGCCATAGAACCGGTTGCGCGTGCCGAAACTGTCCAGCACCGTGACCTGCTGATTCGGGAACGGCGGATTCGGATTCAGCGCGTTGGGCGGCAGGGTGATGATGTCCTCACGGAACGCCAGTGATTCGTCCAGGTTCAGATAACGGGAACCGACGAGTACATCGACCCGATATCCCCTCTCGCCGGTACAATCGACGCAGCTGGAACAGCACCAGTTGCAACGGTAGTTGCTCTCGATCCCATAGAAGTTCATCGGCGAACTGATGGAGAGGTCGCCGCACTGCTGGCCCGGGAAGTTCACCGTCTCGGCGAACTCGGCGTTGCGATTCAGGCTAAAGAACGGGCGAAACAGGGTGGGGTACTGCGCTCCCCGGAACAGGGACGACTGCGTTCCAGGCGACAGAAAGAAGCCAGTGAGTTCGAGACCCTTGTCGCAGGTGAGCCAGTAACCCAGGGTGAAGCGCGCCCCGGAGGTCGCCCCACGATTGATCGAGTCGCTGAGTAGGACCTGGGTGCCTGGAGCGTTGAGAATGCCCGTACTCGCCAGTGGCGGCACGCTGTAACCGTCGAGCCACCAGAGGAGATACTCCCCCTTCAGATACCACGAACGCCGGCCGGGATCGTACCAGCAGGTGCAGCACGGTTCCTGCGGCAGGATCGTCGGACAGCCATCCGGCGAGGCACACGCTGCCGTCGGTGCCGGCACGAACGGCGGTTGAAACTGGGACTCGGGATGCGGGAACGATCCCGACGGCGTGATGCTCGGCTGATAGTATGGTCCCTCTGCCGGAGGCGCGAACGACGGCTCACCACTCGGGCCGCCGATGGCCGGCGACGGGTACATCTGTCCGACCGGCGGCATCTGGCCTTCGGGTGGGGTGGGAAGCATCGGTGCGGGTTGCGTCACGAATCCTGAGGTGGCGATCCGTTGCAGCTGCGGCCTCGCAATGGCCGCGTTCTCCGCAGGGCGAGCGTCGGCGGGAAGGATGACCCGGCGCAGAGTCGCTGACGAGCGTTCCGCGGCGAACTCGGTCCCCTCCTCAGGGTTATAGACCCCGACGGGCCAGGGTTGCGGCGAAGTTGCCTCAACCGTCCGGGGAGCGGTGGCAATGGGCCCCGACTCCGCCGAGGAGTAGCCAACCGGGATGATCCCCGGACTGGCTGGCAACGGACGTGCTGATTTCGCCGGCCCGGCGTTCTGCGCGATCGCAATCGGTTGGCCCAGAGCCACGTGCGAGGAAGCGATCGAGACAGGGTGACCTGGCCCAACCTGTGCGGACGACACCGCTGCCCAGGATAGTTGCACCAGAAGCACCAGGGACACACGCCACCTGCAAAGCATCATGATGCCGCTCTCCTCTTCCGGGGATCCTTCCCCCACGGACGACGCCCCAAGTTCAGACGCCGGCCATTCAACCGGGAACTTTCTCCAGGATCGTCCATTCGGCACCTCTTTCCGAAGCGAAAGTTCCCCGAGAATCGCTTCATTCGCTAATCGCCGCACGATCGGCACAATCAGGACAGGTCCCGCCGTCAGGAGGCATTGTCCTGAACGATGGGATCTGGTAGTTCTTGAGCGCCTACTTCGACACCAGGAAACCACAACGGGGATGGAGGTGTCGGACTGCGGACCAGAAAGGAGTCCCCGCAATGGACAGTACTCGCCGAACGAGGTCAGGTTTCCTCTTGCCTGCCCTGGTGCTGGGATTATCCCTGCTATCCGTCCAGGCCCGGGCTGAACCGTTGGCCCTCGAACCGCCAGAATACCAACAGACGGAACCAGTTCGATCAACCATTGAGATGTCGTCGGTGCCCGTACTTTTGGTGACGCTCTTCGGGGTTCCGCCAAGCAGGACGATCCAGGAAGAGATCATCCCGCCCACGCCGCCCACGGTGGTGGTGCCAACTCCGCCAACGACCGGGACGCCGGAGACGCCGGAAAACCCCGGGACGCCCGGAACGCCTGGCAAGCCAACCGATCCAGGTGGTCCGATCATCACGAACCATGCGCCGGAACCGGCCAGCCTGGTCTCTGGATTGCTCGGAATGGGGATGGTTTGGTTCTACCGGAGACGGCCCCGGAAACGCCCGGTCGAGAAGACCGAGTTAATTTGCTGTACTCCGTCTGAATGAGAGAGACAGTCAGTTACCGTCCCAACCAGGTCAGCGCGACCCGCACACTCCGCATTGGGTCGAACCAGGCCGCCCGTCCGAAATGCCAACTGGCATGCAGGAACCTTCGCTCGGAAAGGGCGGCCACTCCCAGTCGATAATCAATGACCGCCTGCCGCTTGCGCAGGAGCGGTTCGGGATACCGTCCACGAGCCCGGGCTCGGTCCAGCGTCCGCTGGGCGTAGTTCCACAGTCGCGGATGGCTGGTCAACTGGCTGCTACCGTGACGACGGTAGAGCCAGCCCTTCGCCGGAACGAAGACGGCCGGATAGCGCTCCAGCAGACGCAACCACAGGTCGTGATCCTCGGCCATCGGGAGCGACTCCTCGAACAGCCCAACCACCTCCAGGGCGCTACGACGGACCAGAATACCATTGGTCGCAAGCACGCAATCGAGCAGGAGCTGCTCGGCCGTGATGGTCCGGTGATCCTCGGGAAAGCGCGTTCCGAGAACCCGACCATCGGACAGCAGATACGCTCCATTGTTGTAAGCCAGTCCGGCTTCCGGATGTTCGGTCAGGGCCGTGACCAGCCCGGTCAGGTGGCCTGGCAAATACAGATCGTCACTGTCCAGGAAGGCGATCAGCGGATGGGCAGCCTGGCGAAGGCACAGGTTGCGCGTGGCGGTCACGCCACGATTCGCACCATTGGGATGTTGCAGGACCCGTACCGGAGAACCATAACTCCGGGCGATGTCCAGGCTCGTATCGGTTGAACCGTCCTCGCCGACGAGGACTTCTAACGGACCGGGATAGCCCTGGCTCAGAATGCTCTCCAGACAGGCCGGCAGATAGCGAGCGTTGTTGAAGCTGGCAACGACGACCGAGACGCCTTCCATGACGTTTTCTCCCGGAGACACCGGACGACCGCAGATGGGCCAGGCCAGGTTGAAATTCGGGAAGAAGTGTAGCATCGCCCGTTCGCGGCTGTCCAGAGGAACCAGGCGAGAGAGAGCCGGTTGCGATGTTGCGGGCTGTTGTCATTGTTGGAGTTGCGCGACGTGGTTTTTTGTCTTACCCCAGTTGCCGCTTTCAAACAGGGCTCGCCGGGGCTGACCCGGCCCCTTTTCACGATTTTTACCCCAGCCCGCCTCTCCCCGGGGTTTGCCATGCGCTGTAAGATCCCCGGCACCACCACCGGGAGGTCCGCTGTGCTTATCCACGCCACCCAGCCCCTGTTCGCCTGGGGCGAACTCGAAGACTGTCCCCCCCTTGTCACCATCGGGGACTTCCTCCGCGCCGTCCCCGACGACGACCTCCTGGCCGGCCTACGCCAAGCCCGCGGCAAAGGCCGCGACGACTACCCCGTCGAACGCCTCTGGGCCGTCGTCCTTTTGACCGTCCTGCTCCGCCACGTGTCGTTCAACGCCTGCCTGGCCGAGCTGCACCGAAACCCACACCTGTGCCGCCTGATCGGCATCGCATCCGAGGACGACATCCCCAACAACCACAACCTGTCGCGCTTCCTGGACACCCTCGGACAGGACCCGCACCGCGGCCGCCTGAAGGCCATCTTCGACGCCCTGGTCCAGCGCCTCGGCGGTGCCGTCGGCGACCTCGGCCGCCACACCGCCGGCGATGCCACCGCCTTGTCCGGCCGGGCCAAACGCGACGCCCGTGCGGTCCAGGAGGAAGTCGACCAGGGCCTGCCGCAACCGTCCGGCGGCCGCAAGGAATACAAGGACGCCGACGGCCGGGTCACCGACGTGGTCGAGTGGTTCGGCTACAAGCTCCACCTCCTGGTCGATGTCGAACACGAGGTCGTCCTCGCCTACGACGTCACCGACACCAAGGCCGGCGACAACGAGCGCGGCGCGGCGCTGCTGGACCAGGCCGAGGCCAACCTGCCCCAAGGTCGGATCGCGACGCTCGCCTACGACAAGGCGGCCGACGACGAGAAGGTCCACGACGAGCTCGACCGGCGCGGCGTCAAGCCGCTCATCCAGATGCGGGCGTTGTGGAAGGAGGAACCCGAGCGGCGCGACTTCGGCTCGGGCGGCCGCCTGCCGCTCAACGTCGTGCATGACGAGACCGGGACGCTCTTCTGCTACGACACGACGACCGACCCGCCGGTGCGGCACAGGATGTCGTACACCGGCTACGAGAAGGACCGCGGCACGCTGAAGTACCGCTGCCCGGCGCGGCACGAGGACTGGCAGTGCCCGCACGACGGCGTGTGCAACGCCGGCAAGGACTACGGATTGCAGGTGCGCTTGCCCAAGGAGCGCGACCTGCGGCGCTTCCCGCCGATCCCGCGAGCGACGAAGGAATTCGAGCGGCGCTACAAGGGTCGTACGGCGGTCGAGCGGGTCAACGCGCGGTTGAAGGTGTTCTGGGGGGCGGACGACGGCAACGTGACCGGGGCGTTCCGGTTCCATGCCCAGATCGGCGTGGTGTTCATCGTCCACGCCGTGTTCGCAGCACTGCTGACGCGGGCCCCCCGCTGGGAGGGGCCCCTCGGCCAGACGCGCCTGGGCACCGTCGCCCAGGCCCTCCGTCAACCGCCGGACGACGCGCCGCCTGCCTGACAGCGCAACCGGCTCGCCTCTCACGCCATCCCGGCCAGCTGTCGCAGCAGCGACCGCGCCGCGTTCTCCAACGCCGGACCCGTGCAGGTGCAGTCGCTGTAGTTCACCTGCATCATCCACGGCGTCAGGGCCGATTCACGCAGCAGCACCGGGAAGAAGTACGGCCGCTGCGTCAGTTCCTGGGACATCCACGCCTGGCTGAACTCGTTCATGCACGCCGGCGAACGCAGGTACGACGGCGACAGAAACGGTACGAAGAAGGCTGCCGCCCGGATCGACTGGCCGATCTCTTCCCAGTGCCGGTCGCCAACCGACAGATTGCTCCGGTCCATGAAATAACCCGGTGCCGGATCACGCTCGGCCAGCACCTCCAGGAACGCCTCGACCCGGTCGCGGTCGTCGTGGCAGTAACTCACGAACAGGTCGAAGCGATGGAACCGCGCCTTGATGCCGGCGAACACCTTGCGGGCCGCCTGGACGTCGTGCGGCCGATAGGCACACAGCCGGACACAGCGCAGCGGAAAGCCGGTGTTGATCCAGCGAATCGGCGTCTCGACCAGGGCCGGCAGCATCTCCTCGATCGTACAGCCGATCAGACCGGCACCGAGCATCGGCATGGCGATCGTCTGTAAGTTCATCGAGCCGCCCAGAAACGGCGACAGCCCCTGGTAGAGTTCCTCGACCACGTTGGCCGGGTGACGCCAGTAGTCCTTCCAGTGCGGCTCGAAGCAGACGAGTCGGCGATACCGCAGGCCCGGGCCGGCCGGCGGATGCTCGATCTCACGCGACAGCCAGATCGAAAACACGTCGCGCAGATCGACTTCCTTGTTGGCGGCGAGTCGTTTGACGGACAGACCACGCTCCAGGAGCGACTCGATCAGCGTACCCGGCGTTGGCGCGTAACTGTTGGGGAAGGCGGCCGCGACGACCGCGTCGGACGCCTCACGCGGCGACAGGTCGGTCAGGTCGCCCTGGTACAACTCGATCCGTGCTGGCTCCCGGCCACGACGGTAGATGGTGATGTAGTCGAGCAGGACCACGGCAACGCCCTCCTCCTGCCGCCGGCTATTTCAGCCAGCGAACGCACCAGTCGATCGCCGCCTGGCGGTGTTCCTCGGTCACCTTGTGGCCGACGCCCTGCGCGACGAGCATCTTCAGCTTATCGCCTGCCCCGGCGGCCCGATACGCCTTTTCCGCCTCGGCGTGGGCCAGTTTCGCGCCTTCGAGTGGACAGTTCGCGTCCAGCTCGCCGCTCAGGATGAGCATCGGTCGGCCGGCCGCCAGCCGCAGCATGCTCGGACAGTCGAAGCGGTCGAGGATGCCCGGCAGGATCTTTGCCCACAGAGCCCGACAGACCCTGGCGTTGACCTTGCCCTCGCCAAGATCCCGGGCCGCCGCCTCGTGGGCCGTCCGGATCGTGTTGGCACGGGCCTGCCAGCGGTCGTTCGCCAGGCTCCAGCGCATCGACTGCACGCCGATCAGCGGCACCAGCACCGCGACACGCTCATCGACCGTGCCGGCCAGCCACGTCTCGATACCGCCCATGCTGATGCCGAGCATGGCGATCCGCTTCGGGTCCACGTCGGGGCGTGCCTGGAGGTAGTCGAGCAGACGCCACAGATCCCAGCAGGTGTCGTACCAGAAGGGATGCTCATGGGCCTGGCCGGAGGGCGTTCGCCAGGCGCGGATGACGGCCTCGTTGTACGCCCCGGAACCTCTCCCGGCAGCGATGCGGCCACCATGATACCGCGCGTCGATGGCCACGCCGATGAAGCCGCGTTTGGCGAAGTCGGTCAGCCAGCCCTTGACGGCCTGCTTCGTGCCGCCGGTGCCGTGCAGCACGATGGCGACGGGAGCCCGGCCCTCGATCTTGCCCGGACGAACGATCAGGACCGGCACGCGCTCGATGGAGCCGTCGGCCTTCTTCTCGGCGGCGAAGGAGGCGGTTTCCTCGACGAGATCCCCGGCGATCACCGATTTGCCGTGCTGCACGTCGAGCGGCACCTTCGGCCGATCGAGCAGCTTGTGGAACGCGGCACGAACCTCCGCGACGGGCGGATAACTCGGCGGGCCTTCGGCACCAAGGAGCGGAACGAGGAGGAACACGGCCAGGAAACGACGGAGCATGGGAGGAACCCCTCGGTCAGAGCTTCAGGAACAGCTTCTGCTTCTCCAGGTGACGCAGGATCACCCAGCAGATCAGCAGGTAGACGAGCAGCCCCGCCAGGGCGAACCCGAGCGGCGCGTCCCACGGCAGGTACGGGCTGATGGCCTCATCCACCACGTCGTGGATGAGGTAGCCGGCCAGGGCGTTCCGGCCCGGGGTCGTGAACACGCTCCACGTCCAGCCCGTTCGCTGCTCCAGGGCCAGAAAGCCCAGGGCCACCAGGAGCGCGAAGCCGGCCCCGAACGCCAGGTAGGTCAGGCTGCCCGAACGCTGGCTCATCGTCCAGAGATTGACCTCCTTCGCGGGTGGCAGAAACGGCGGCTCGACGAACAGGTCGGCGATGCTCGCCACCGGGTCGTTTGGTGGCGTGACCCTGTTCAGACACGACAGACCGTAGCCGACGAGCATCAGTGCGACGGCCAGGGCGAGCATGGTCCGGGTCCGAGGCCGATCGGTGAGCAGGGCGTCGGCGGCGAACGTGCCGACCAGCAGCGGGATCGTCCAGGTGAGGAAGCCGAGCGGGCCGCCGTCGATGCCCTTCGGGGAGGCGTTGACCCATTCGTAATAGCCCAGGTGCGAGGCGATCAGGTGTAGCGCCGCCGAGAGGATCAGCCAGGCGGCACGCGGCCCGGTGCCCAGGCCGATGACCGGCAGCACCCAGAGCGACGCAACCGCGATGTGGGTCAACGTCTGGAAGAAATCGCGTTTCAGTCCGGCCGCCAGGGCCGGCCACAATTCCGGGCCGGTCAGTTCCGACCAGGTGCGGACGCCTTTGCCGGCATGGTAGACGAGGAACGCGACCAGGAGCAGACCCAGGTTGCGCGAGAAAGCATGGCCGATCGCGGCCCACCAGCCGCCGCGTTCGAGTCGCCGACGGAACGTCAGCCGGTAGCCGACGCCGACGGCGAAGAGGAACTGCGGCATGATCGTGTCGGCGTAGCTACAGTAGGTGTGGTGATGCTTCAGCCACGCCGGCACGACCGCGAAGCCGCCCAGGAAGTTGACGACGAACATGCCCAGGACGGTGTAGCCGCGGAACTGGTCGAGCCAGGCCACGCGCGCAGAAATCGGTGCCGGGGTCACGGTAGGTTTGCTCAGGTCCTGGGATGTCATTTCGTCGTCATCAGACCCCGGGCCGCGGCCTCCTTCACGAAGCGTTCGGCGGCGTCGGTGCGGCTCTCGTGCAGTTGCGCGTAGATTCGCCGGGCGCTGGCCTTGTCGTCGGCCGCCAGGAGATTTTCCGCCAGCCGCAGACACGAGTCGGTGAGGTTGTTGCGTTCGTAGCCCCGGGCGGCTGCGGCGAGGTCGAGCAATCGCTTCGCTGCCTCGCCATCGGGAAGATTGGCCAGAGCCCAGGCGGCGGTCAGGCGCGTGTCGCGATCTTCATCGTCGAGGAGCTTGCGCAGGGCCTCAGCGGCCGATCGATCCCGGAGGGTGCCCAGACCGTGTGCCATCAGCGGACGCAGTTTGCCCGTCGCCTTCGGCAGAGCCTGGCGGAACTGCTCGGCGGCTCCGGTCTTGATCGCCAGCAGGGCCTGGGCGGCCGTCTCGGCCAGTTCCGCATCGAGCAGCAGCTTGCCGATCGCGGCCGTCTGGGGCTCGCCGCCGATCAGTTGCAGTTGACGGATCACGAACCCCTGGACCGACTTCGGCCGATCAGCCTGTAACGTCGCGGCCAGAGCCCGGGCGGCCGCCCGGGCCGACGCCGTGTTTCTCTCGCCTCCGACACGCATCACGATGGCATGCAGCGCATGCTGCGTCTGAACGTCGTCCGCCTTCGCGGTCAGCAGTTCGACCAGGCCGGTGATCGAACCGTCGAGATCCTGGAGCAGGTCCGCGACGGCGGCATCGATCGCGGCCTTATCGACCTCGGCGAGTTTGCCGTCGGACTTCGCCGGGGTCGGGAACTTCGCCACTCGTTCCCGCAGCCGTTCCGCGTTCTTCTCTTGCTGGCGAGCCATGATGAGGTTCTCCGGGTGAGTTCGCTTACAGGTGCCACGGCCCGCGCATTGGCGGTGCCACCAGTCGATTGGCCTCCTCGTCGCCGATGATCTGCTCCTGGATCGGATCGAAGCGAATCTTCCGGCCGACGCGGATGGCGATGTTCGCCAGGTGCAGGATGGTGGCGGCCCGGTGCGCCGCCTCGGCATGACCGCCGGGCCGCTTTCGCGTCTTGACCGCCTCGGCGAAGGTGACGAGCCTGTCCGGGTTCGGCATCGCCCGGATCTTCGCCTGGTCCTCGCTGCTCAGGTCGTTGAGGCGAACCGGCCGGGACTTCTTGCGGTCGTACGGCTGGCCCCATTCGCCGCTCTCCAGCACGAACGTCAGGCCGTCGGCGTATTTCAGCTCGACCCAGCCCCACATGCCGGTCACCTCGGGATGGGCCGGCGGCGCGTACGCCTCGATCTCGACGGGGCTGGTGTCGTCCTTGGCGAAGGTCCACTGCACCGGGTCGAAGAAGTGCTGGCCCATGTCGCTGAGGCCGCCGCCTTCGTAATCCCAGTAGCAGCGATGGGTGCCGCCGAACCGCTGCCGCACGAACGGTTTGAGCGGCGACGGGCCGCAGTACATGTCCCAGTCGAGGTTCTTCGGCACCGCCGACGTTGGCAGGTCGGGTCGGCCGCTCCACTCACGGACCTTGAAGCCGCCCTTCTTGATGTAGACGCCCTGGCAGTCCTTGAGCAGGCCGCTGGACAGGATCTTGTGCGTGAGGATGTTGTCCGGATTGCCGCTGGCACCGAAGCGGCCAAAGGTGCCGACCTGGAGGACGACGCCGTAGCGGTTGACGGCATTGACGAGGGCGCGGCCCTCGGCGATGCAGCGGGTCAGGGGTTTCTCGCAGAGGATGTCCTTGCCGGCCTGGGCGGCGGCGATGCAGATGAGGGCGTGCCAGTGGGGCGGCGTGGCGATGGCGACGAGGTCGATGTCCTTGCGATCGAGGACCCGGCGGAAGTCGGTGTAGATGGTCTTGTTATCGGCCCGGCCGACGAACTTGACATCGCAGTCGGCCAGCTTCTTGACGTTGAGGCCCTTGCTGAGTTCGCCGAAGGTGCCGCCGCCCCGACCGCCACAGCCGATAAGGGCGGCTCCGAAGGTGTCACTGGGGGCGACGTAACCGGGACCGCCGAGGACGTGGCGTGGCACGATCAGTGGGCCGATGCTGGCGGCTGCGGCCGTTTGCACGAACTGGCGGCGAGAGATTTTCGACCGAGTTTTGGTTTTCATCGCTGGCCCCTCCTCCTGGATGGCGGAGCAAGCCTATGCCGCCGAGCGAGATCAGGAGA
>CAYYJM010000118.1:0-17809 GCA_964471755.1 uncultured Alcaligenaceae bacterium | reverse complement strand
CCGCTTCCCCGTGCATTACTTTCCTAACATGGGATAGCCGCCGGCTTGCCGGCGGCTAAATGGGGACGAACGGCCAGCCGCCACGGGCCCGGGCCCAGATCAGAAACGCGACGACGCCAGCGAGCAGGGTCGCCAGGCCGAGCAGGATGTAGAGCAGACCACTGGCGACGTACAGGTAGAGCCACAGGGCCAGGACCAGGCCGCACGGCAGCGGATAGAACCAGATGCGGAACGGTCGCGGCAGTTCCGGCCGGAACCAGCGCAGGATGACCACGCCAACCACCTGGGCCGCAAACTGCTCCAGAATACGCGTCGTGATCATCGCGTTGATAACGCTGGATAGATCGAAGAACGTCCACAGGAGCGTTGGCACCGCGACGACGAGCAAGGAACGATGCGGGAAGCCACGCGTCGGATGCACGGCAGCGAGCGGTTCAAAGAAGTAGCCGGCTCGCGCGGCTCCGTACGGAATCCGTGAGTAGCCGAGCAGGCCGGCGAAGACGGAGCCGAAACACGACAGCATCAGACAGAGCGTGACCAGAACCACGGCCCAGTCGCCATGCACGCGAGCCATGAACGTCGCCGGCAGGCTGAACGTGGCGAGGTCGGCGTCGGTCGTCGGGATCTCACGCCAGGAGACGACGCCGAGGAAAGCCAGGTGCGTCAGGCTGAACAGGACGACGACGATCAGGGCACTGAGCAGGACGGCCCGCGGCAGAGTCCGACCCGGATCGCGAACCTCGTCGCCGATGTAGCAGACGTTGTAGTAGCCGAGATAGGAGTAGACGGCGAGGATCATGGCTCCCCCCAGGCCGGCGGCAAAATTCTCGGGAAACGAGCCGGCCGGGCCGGAAAAGTCGAAGGCCCGGGCCGGATCGAAGTGCATCCAGCCGACCACGAGAACCCAGCCGAGGATGAGCAGGATGGCCGTCCAGAGCGCGACCATGAGACGGCGGAGTTCGCCGAGATTGCGGTAGAGCAGGGCCAGGACGCCAAGGCCGATGCACGCGGCCAGGACACGGCCCGGACTGATCGTCAGGCCGACGCCCTGCTCAGCCCAGAGCGGCACGTTGATCGTCCAGGCGGCGTTGAACTCCTTCCAGTCCGGGCTGAGAGCCTGCGAGAACGTGTCCAGGGCGATCAGACCGGAGGCGATCTCCAGCGGGCCGGAGAGCAGAAACTGCCAGATGAACAGGAAGGCGAACAGTCGGCCCCAGGAACGTGGGCCGAAGCACTCCAGCAGATAGCGGGCCGAGCCGCCCGAACTGGGAAAGGCGGCGGCGAGTTCGGACCAGATCAGGCCGTCGAGCAGGATGAGTCCGCCGGCGGCCAGCCAGCCGAGCAGGGCGTACGGCCCGGGCAGTTCGCGTAGCATGAACGGAATCGTGATGAAGACGCCAGCACCGACGACCATCGTCACGTTCATGGCCACGGCCTGCAACAGGCCGAAGTGTCGGCCCAGCGGCGCGGCGTCCTGCGAAGCGTCGCTCATTTGCCGCGCCAGGCGTCGGTGAAGAAGCGGACCCAGTTCCCCTCGAAGATGCCGTGGATGTCCTCGGCACTGTAGCCGCGTGCCTCGAGCAGCGGCCGGAGCTTGACCAGATCGGCGATCGTGTCGAGATCGGCCGGCGACTGCTCGCGACCGAAGCCGCCATCGAGGTCGGTGCCGATGGCGATGTGCCGGGCGTTACCGGCCAGCTGGCAGACGTGGTCGATGTGATCGACGACCGTGGCGATGGTTACGCCGGCCGTGTCGGGCCGCGTCTCGCCACGGACCCAGTTCGGGTAGAGCATCCAGGTGTCGAAGGCCGCACCGATGACGGCTCCGCGTGCGACGAGACGCTTGATCTGCTCGTCGGTGAGCTGCCGCTGATCAGGGACGAGGGCCCGGCAATTGTGATGGCTGGCCAGGACAGGCCCCTGATAGAGATCCATCGCCTCGTCAAAGGCCTGGTCGGCGAGATGGGTCACGTCGAGGAGGATGCCGAGCCGTTCCATCTCGCGGAGCAGGGCCGGCCCCTGAGGGAAGAGGCCGCCGATGGTGCCGGTGCCGTGGGCGTAGGGACTGGGGCCGTAATGGGCCGGGCCGATGATGCGCAGACCGGCAGCGTACCAGTCGCCGAGTTCGTCGGGGCTCAGGACCGGATCGGCTCCTTCCATGCTGAGGATGTAGCCGAGCGGCTGCCCCTCGCCGCGCGTGGCCATGTGCTGCTGGAGTTCCTTCGCGTTGCGGATGGGCCGGAGGACTCCCCGACGTTCCATCGCCTTGTAGTAGTGGAGCTGGCCCCAGGCGACGGCGTGGGCGGCTTCCATGTGTTCGTAGCGACGAAAGGCGGGCGTCTGGCTTTCACGCAGAGTGCGGGCCAGGAGCGTGGCGACGAAGGTGAAGACGCCGCCCTGGCGGAGAGCGTGGAACGACACGGTCCCCTCGCCACGGCCCTTGTGTGTCAGGCCCTGTTCGCGCTCGACGGCACGAATGCGGTGGACCGGTAGGGTCAGATCGCGGTTCCAGTCGATGGCGTTCCAGGCGAGGTCCAGGTGTGCGTCGAAGAACATGGGATTGGCTCGGGTTGGAGGGAGGTTAGCGGGTCAGACGGCGAGCATACGCCGGGCGAACCAGATCGTCAATGGGCGTGCGGCGCGAGCGTCAGCCCGCCGGTTCTTTGCGTGAAGAACCGGCGGGCTGACGCCGCGCCGCTCGCCAACACCCGCAGGAGAGTTACGCCCCTCGCAGGAACGGGGCCACGAACCGCAGGTACGTCACCCGGATGCACTCGGCCGTGATGACCAGGTCGGCGCTGGCTCGCTCCTTGTTCAGCGACACGGCAAAACCAAGGAACCCGGACGCCCCCTTCGGCGCGGCCGCCGGATACTTCTCGGGGAACGGCACCATCGCCTGGATCGACGGCTTGACCAGGTCGAGGACAACCGCGAGGTAGGTCGGCAGATCGACCAGAACGATCCCGCTCCCCTGGCCCGGCAACTCCTTGCGGATCTGAGCGTAGCCAGCCACCGTCCGGAGCGAGTCTTTCCCCTCGAAGTAGCTGTCCAGCAGTTTTCGGGCCGTGTCCCAGTCCCTGGCCGACACCTGGATGAGGTGCTTGCCATCGGAGCCCAGGAAGACCGCCAGTTCCTTGCCGAGCAGTTTCTTCATGCCCTCGGCCATCGACTTGCGGAAATCCTCCGGCAACTCGGGACCGAACTGGCTGGCCAGCTTCTCGGTGTCGATCTTGAGGTTGACCCGGGTGAAGGCGATGTCCCCGTACTTCTGGGCGTCGGCCTTGATGGCCGGCTTCTCGGCCAGGACCATGCCACCGAAGCCGGCTCCGTTGCCGAGGGCCTTGAAAACCGCGACCTGCCCGGCAAGCATCGCCGCGGGATCGGCCGCCTGCCAGATCTGGAGGCCGGCCGCCGGGGCCGTCGAGGACTGTACCACGCTGGTCGGCTTGCCCTTGAGCAGGGCCTCGATGGCCTGGGCAACCACCTTGCCCTGCTCGTTTTTGGGATCCTCGGCCAGGCCGAAGATCGAGCCCTTGATCGCGTTCAGAATGGCCGGGTTCATGTCTCCGGCGAGATAGAACATCTGTCCGGCCGGCAACTTCGCCAGGTTCTCAAACTTTGACAGCGTGGTGTCACCGAGCAACTTCGCCGTGGCCGTGCCCGCACGCAACTCGGTCTGAAAGTTCAGGGCCACGGCCTCGGGGCGGAACTCCAGGCCGGCGACGATCCCCTTGCTGTCCTCGACCGCCTGGAAGAGGCCCGTCACGGCCTGAATCATCGTCGCCAGCTGCGTCTTGTCGATCGCGTTGGTCTCGGCCTGGGCCTTCAGACCTTCCAGCGCCTCGTTCTTCGCCGTCTTGATCTGCTCGGCGTAGTCCTTGTTCAGGACGTCCATGCTGAGGTAGACGCCCAGGTCGGACGCGAGCAGCTTCGCCTTCAGCTCGGCGCTCATCCGGCTGTCGATGCCGGCTCCCTTGCGGGTGAGTTCCCGTGCCACCGACTTGTTCGGCGTGAACAGGACGAAGCCCTCACGCTCGACGATGAACAACGGCTCGTCCCGGTTCTCGATCACCGTGGACCGATAGCCCTCTTCCTTCTTGAGAGCCTTCTTCTCGGAATCCTTGAGCAGGCCGTCGAGGAACTTCTCGGTGTTGGTCGTGCTGAGAACCAGGGCGGCCTTCGGTGGGCCTTCCATCTCCGGCTTCGGCATCTCCAGGAAGGCCAGGAAGTGCGGACCATCCTTGGCCAGGCCCTCGAAGGTTCGACCATCGACTCCCTTCTCCACTGCGTTCTTGATGAGCAGCCCGGCCAGTTGACCGTGATCGGGCAGCACCTTGTTGAGGAAGGCGACCAGGCGATCGACGGCCCCTTCCAGGCCGCGCAGTTGGATGACCAGCGGTGCGGAGGCCGGGATCTGGGCCAGGCCCGTCTGGGCGGCCGGAATTGGTGCGGCCGTCAGCGGGGCCTGGCTCGCCAGCAGAACGGCGACCGCCAGGGAGAGCAAGTATCGCATCGAGATTCCTCCTGAACGGGAAGGGGCCGGGGCCGCGCTGGTCCCGGCGAGCGGTTCATTCGTGAACGGGAGTCATCCGCAGCGTGTTGGCCCGGGCCAGGCCGTTGTACTCCGGCATGGTCCCTTGCAGGGGGCCAAAGACCGACGGCTGCGTTCCGGGAACGATCGTCATGACGACCTCTCCCTTCTGCCACAGTCGCACGATGCCGCCCGACTGGCTGACGGTCACGGCCAGCGAGTGCGTCGCCTTGGTGATGCGCGCTGCCGCCGCGTGCCGGGTGCCCAGGCCCATGCTCAGGGTGATGCTCTGATCCAGTGGAGCCTCGATCCGCATGCAGGCGTGCATGGCGATGCCGTCCTTGCGGATCAGGATCGCTCCTTCGAGCTGGGCGATGTCCTTGATCTGCTCGCGGACCTGCTTCTTGCGGACGTCTCGTTCCGGTTCCGGATAGCCCTTGAAGGGATTGAAATTCATCGGCTGACACATCGAGGCGACCTTCTTCGTGTCGCCGATCACGAAGATGGTGCCGATGCGGTGTCCTTCGCGTCCCTCGCGGGCGATTTCGAGGGCCAGATCGACCACCGCCTTGAGCGTCTCCAGGGGCACGACCATGTGGAGCAGCTTCAGGTCGGCGGCGGTCAGCCGTTCCAGGTGCTGCTCCATGCGGATGATGCTGAGGCTGTCGATCGGCTCGGGTTCGTCGCTGATGTTGATGCCGTTGTACAGCGCGACGACGGTCCCGCTCTGGGCCAACTTCTCTGAGCGAACCGCCTCCAGGAGGGCAAGGTTGAGCCACTCCGACGAGGGCGTCGGGCCCGGATCGAAATCGATCACGTTCAGGTTCGGCTCGGCTTGCAGAGTCTTGAGGAGGTTGAGCCGCCCCGTCGCCACGAGCAGTTTGCAGGGGCCGAGCGTCGAGCGCACCAGGCTCCAGTCGAGGTCCTTCTCGGTCAGGATCAAAACGGCGTTGGCCGTCAGTCCCTCGATCAGGCGAGTGGCGGTTTGCAGCAGCACAAGGGTTTGCCTGGGCAGCGAGGCCATGCGGTATTCCGTGCGATCGGCGTTTGGCGGGGAGACCGGGAATGTTATCCTAGCGGTCCCGCACGCGTCGTGCAATCGCGACCTCGGAAAGACAGAGAGATTTCTTCTCCGCTCGGCCAAAAACCTTCCAGGCGGTCTGGTTCCTCCCGGTTCAGTACAGCAGCTGGAAGCGGAGACCCTGGATAAGGGCAGTGTCGAGTCCGACCGTACTCGGCCGGGCGATGATCGAGGACCAGGTGAACCGGCACCACGGCGTGACGGCGAGATTGTAGAACATCTCCACGCCGAACTCATCGCGCTGCGGCAGGATGGGCTGCGTCAGGTCCTTGAAGTTGTTGCTCAGGCCCAGGTAGTAGTAGCCGACGCCGAAGGTGTCGTAAGTTCGGCCTGGTAGCATGCTGCGACCGCCGATGCCGCAGGCGAGAGTGTAGTCGAAGGGGTTCGGGTTGCCATCGGCCAGGCCGAACGAGCCGAACACGCCCCAGGTTCGTCGCTTGACGTTTGGATCGGCCCACAGAGCCTGGTAGAAATTGAAGTAGAGCGACCAGGACCCGGTCTCCTGCGGACTCGCCGCAGCGTCCTTGATGATCTCAGGTGGATACTGCAAATACGCCTCCGGGTCCAGCGAGCGATAGCGGGCGCTGCTCCAGGTGCCGCCGAAATTCCAGACGCCCAGCAGGCCATCGGGGTTGGTTCGCAGGATCAGATCCGGCAGGAGAACCACGCCCTCGGCGTAGGGTTTCTGAAAGCCGATCGTCGCCCGTTCACGCGGATCGAACACGGTGAACGAGAAGATCGGTTCCTTGTCCTTCAGGATGGCGAAACCATTGCCGATGGCCGCGTACGGGATCGTTCGGGCGACGATCGGGTTGAACACCAGGGCCGTACTCTGGAAGCCGGCCTGACCGGGCTTGAGACCTTCCGTCGGCGTGAACCGGAGCGGGAAATCATCCAGGGTGTTGAGCTTGCCACCATAGATGACGAAGTTCTCCGACAGCGCCTGGGTGAACTTGATCCCGGTCAGGGCCGTGATCGTTTCGCCATCCTTGGGAAAGTGCATGATGATGTTCGACGGAACCATCAGACCGTCGATGGTGTTGACCGACTCGCCGTAGCGAGTCTCGGCGTGCAGGTTGACGATGAACCCCTCCCACAGGCCGAATTTTCCGCCGTCGAAGTCGAAGAGGTAGTCGAGCTTGCCGCCGTACTGCCATCCGTCCTGTCGGCCGCCTGAGGTCACGCCCTGGTAGAACTGGACGTGAGAGACATCGAAGTTGAGGCCATTCTCGACGAAGAGGGAGCGGGCTCCGAACCAGTCGCCGGTCATCCGCTGGCGCGTGAAGGCATCGCCGACGTAGGGATTCTTCTCCGCCTCGGCTCCGCCCTCCTTGCCGCCTTCCTTGTTCTCTCCCTCCTTGTTCTCTTCGGAGGTTCCCTCCGTTGCGTTGGCCGGCCTTTCGGTTTGCTGGGCGGCCTCCTGCTGGGCGAGGGACGTGGTCGCCAGGAAGAGCATCGCCAGGCAGGAGCCGAGGCGTCGAACGGCGTGCGGGGAGAACATGGGCCTTCCGTTTCGGTTTCTGGTACGGACCGAGCATCCCTGACGGTTCCGCTGGAGAGATCGACCGGCGGGGCTCATCGGGATGATCGATGCCGCACGGGCCGGAAACCAGGCATTGGCGACTCCGAGAAGAAGGTGCGGCCGTAGCGAATGTAGGGCCAGATTGTCGAGAAGACGCTCGCTCGGAATCCGTTCATCGGGTATCCTGAACTCACCCGAGGTTTCTTCCCACCGTTGTGATGTGCCATGCCACCGCGATCCCTCTTCACCGGCTTGCTGATCCTGAGTTGCCTCCTGACGCCGGTCATGGCGGAAGAACACTGGGCCTTCCGTCCCGTGTCGCGCCCGGCCGTCCCGGTCGGGAGTAGCACGCATCCCGTCGATGCCTTCGTCCGCGCGAAACTGGCCGAGAAGAAGCTGACGCCGGCGCCGGAGGCCGATCGACGGACGCTGCTCCGCCGACTCACGTTCGATCTGCACGGTCTGCCGCCGACGCCGGCCGAGGTCGCGGCGTTCCTGGCGGATCGCGCGCCGGATGCGTACGAGAAACAGGTCGATCGGCTCCTCGCCTCGCCACGCTACGGCGAACGCTGGGCTCGACACTGGCTCGATCTGGCTCGCTACGCCGACAACAAGGGCTACGTCTTCTTCGAGGACAAGGACTACCCCTGGGCCTGGACCTATCGCGACTACGTCATCGAGGCGCTCAATCGCGATCTGCCCTACGACCGCTTCCTGCTCGAACAACTCGCCGCTGACAAGCTCGAACGGAGCGATTCGCGTTCCCTCGCGGCCCTGGGCTTTCTGACAATCGGCGGTCACTTCATGGGCAATGTCCATGACATGATCGATGACCGTATCGACACGGTTACGCGCGGCCTGCTCGGCCTGACGGTGTCGTGCGCCCGCTGCCACGATCACAAGTTCGACGCCGTCTCGCAGGCGGATTACTACGCCCTGTACGGTGTCTTCCGCAGCTGCACCGAGCCGGTCGTGCCGCCGCTCCTGGGACCACCTCCCGACACGGCCGAGTACCGCACGTTCGCCGCCGAGTTGGCCGCGAAGGAACAGAAGCTGGCCGAGTTCGTGAAGAGCAAGCACCACGAGTTGGTGACCCAGGCGCGGGCCCGGGCCGGTGATTATCTCTTCGCGGCGTACGTCGCCCGGGATCAACCGCCGGCCGACGACTTCATGCTCATCGCCGACAAGGGGGACCTGAACCCGGCGATGATCGCCCGCTGGCGTGCCTTCCTGCAAGCGACGCGGCGCTGGAAGAACTCGACCTGGGCCGCCTGGCATCGCTACGCCGAACTGCCCGAGGCCGAGTTCGCCGCCCAGGCCGCGAAGGTGCAACACGACCCCGGCGACAACCCGCGCGTCCGGGCCGCCTTCGCCACACCGCCGGCGAACATGAAGGAGGTCGCCGGCCGCTACGGCAAACTGCTCGCCGAGGCGGAGAAGGCCACGCCTGGAGATCCGCACCTCGACGCGCTGCGAGCCGCTCTGCACGGCCCGGCCGCCCCGGCCGACGCGCCGCTCGAACTCGACTGGGGCTTTCTGTCCCTGTTCCCCGATCGCGGCACGCAGGCTGAGTACCAGAAGTTGATCAAGGACGTGGAGGCGCACGTCGCCAAGGGACCGCCCCGAGCGATGGTTCTCCTCGACGCCCGGCGGCCCTACGATCCCCGCGTCTTCGTCCGGGGCCAGCCGAACCACCCAGGCGAAAACGTGCCGCGGCGCTTCCTCGCGGCCCTCGATCCGGACGGCAAGCCGTTCGCCACCGGCAGCGGTCGGCTCGAACTGGCCCGGGCGATCGCCTCGGCTGACAATCCGCTGACAGCACGGGTGCTGGTCAATCGGGTCTGGATGCACCACTTCGGCCGGGGCCTCGTCGGGACACCGGGCAATTTCGGCACCCGTGGCGATCGGCCGACGCATCCGGCGCTGCTCGACTGGCTGGCGGCCGACTTCATGGACCACGGCTGGAGCGTCAAGCACCTGCACCGGCGCATCCTGACCTCGGCCGCCTACCGGCAGGCGAGTTTCGATCGAGCCGAAGGCCTGGCGGCGGACCCGGAGAATCGTCTGCTCTGGAAGCAGAACCGGCAACGGCTGGAGTTCGAGCCATTGCACGACGCCCTGCTCGCCGTCTCGGGCAGCCTCGACGCGGCGCTCGGCGGCCCACCGTTCCGCCTCTTCACGGGCGGCAGACGCCGGGCGATCTACGGCTACATCGACCGTCTCGAATTCCCGAGTCTGCTGGCGACGTTTGACGTGCCGAACCCGGCCGCGTCGGCTCCCGAACGGACCTCGACGACGGTCGCTCCGCAGGCGCTCTACCTGATGAACGGCCCGTTTGCGCGCGACGCCGCCCGACGGCTGATCGGCTCACCGGCGATGCAGAGCGCGAAAACGCCCGGCGAGAAGCTCGACGCCCTGTTCCTGGCCGTGTTCGCCCGAACGCCGTTCGCGACCGAGCGCACGCGTGCCCTGGCCTTCGTGGCGAAGGGCCCGGAACGCTGGCTGGACCTGGCCCACGGACTGCTGTTGACGAACGAATTTGCCTTCGTGGATTGACGAGGACAGGCCATGTTCACGCGACGCGCTCTGCTCTCCCGATGTGGCACCGGCCTCGGTATGCTCGCCCTGGCGGGCGTCCTCGCCGACGATGCGCGGGCCGACAGCCGCATCGATCCCCTCGCGCCGAAGAAGCCGCACTTTCCCGGCAAGGCGAAACACGTCGTGCATCTTTTCATGAACGGCGGCCCGTCGCACGTCGATACGTTCGATCCGAAGCCGGAACTCAGCCGACTACACGGCAAGCCGCTGCCGACGACGAACCTGCGCACCGAGCGCAAGACCGGAGCGGCCATGCGCTCGCCGTTCGCCTTCAAGAAGTACGGCCAGTCCGGCATCGAGGTCAGCGATCTGTTCAAACGCACGGCCGAGCATATCGACTCGATGTGCGTCATCCGGTCGATGCATGCCGACGTGCCGAATCACGAGCCGTCGTTGATGCTCATGAACTGCGGCGATGGCCGACTGCCCCGGCCAAGTTTCGGGGCCTGGGTCACCTACGGTCTGGGCAGCGAGAATCGCAACCTGCCCGGCTTCGTCGTCATGTGTCCCGGTGGCTATCCGATCGTCACGACGCAGAACTGGCGCTCGGCCTTCCTGCCGGGCGTCTACCAGGGGACGTACCTGGACACCCAGCACGCCGATCCGGAGAAACTCGTCGCGTTCATCCGCAACACGGAGATGACATCCGGCCGTCAGCGTGATCAACTCGACCTGGTGCGGGCGTTGAACGACGAGTACCAGGCCGCCCGGCAGGCCGATGCCGCGCTGGAGGCCCGGACGCGGACATTCGAGTTGGCCTTCCGCATGCAGACCGAGGCGACCGACGTCTTCGACCTGTCGCGTGAGACGAGCAAGACCCGCGCCCTGTACGGCGACACCACGCATGGCCGACAGCTGCTCTACGCTCGTCGGCTGATCGAGCGTGGCGTGCGTTTCGTCCAGGTCTGGAGCGGAGCCGGCCAGCCGTGGGACAATCACGACGGCCTGGAGAAGCAGCACGCCAAACTGGCCGCCGACTGGGACCAGCCGATCGCCGCGTTTCTGACCGATCTGAAGGCGCGCGGTCTGTTCGACGAGACGCTGGTCCAGTGGGGTGGCGAGTTCGGCCGAACGCCGGTGGCGGAGTTGCCCGCTCTGAATGGCCGCGACCACAATCACTACGGCTTCACCTGCTGGCTGGCCGGCGGTGGCGTGCGCGGCGGCACCGTCATCGGTGCGACCGACGAGTTCGGCTTCCAGGCGGTGGAGAATCGTGTTCACGTTCACGATCTGCACGCAACCATGCTCCACCTGCTCGGCTTCGATCACGAACGGCTGACGTATCGCTATGCAGGACGGGATTTCCGGCTGACCGACGTGCATGGCCGGGTGGTCAAGGAGATCGTGGCGTAGGATGCCTTTCATCGGGGCCGAGCCAGATACCCGCTCGACCCGAACGTCGTGGGCACTTGTGGACGGCCCGGGGTGGCTCGATAATAACCGATAGGACCTCGTGTTAGAGACTACACGGAAAGCGGCTCCCTCGCCCCCGGTACTCCGGGGGAGAGGGTTGGGGTGAGGGGGAATGCCTACGAAACCAGCGAAAACGAAGACCCCTCACCCCAACCCCTCTCCCCGGAGTACCGGGGCGAGGGGCTTTCCGGGCAGCCTCTGAGACGCTGATGGTGCCGCTGATGCCGGACATCCTCCGAGAGTTCCAGGCGCACGACTTTCTTGAACTTGGACGCATGGGTCTGGTAGTTCGTGGTTAGCGTGTTCGACCTGTCGTGGACGTTGGCGAGGGCTCTCGGTACACTGCCCTGAAATCGGTCATCATCCGTCATTCGAGATCAAGAGGACGCTCATGTCGAGTGAGAACCAACCGACCCCACCACCGGCGGCAGCCCGACCGCTGGAAGTGATCATCGTCAGCCATACGCCGTTCTTCTACTGGTGGCCGCTCTGGGCCGTTGGTTTTCTCATGGCTCTGCTGACGTACTGGTACGCCGAGCCGGTGGCGTTTCTCCCGAAGGGCACCACGGCCAAACAAGACGCCCAGGTCGCGGGAGTCGAGGGGCCGCAGAACATCCTGATCTTCCCGGCCGGGAAGACCCTGCCCCTGGCCGATGGGCCCGATGATCAACAACCCATGCTCCGGATGGCGGTCAGCAACAACCTGGGCATCCTCTGGACGTTCACCCTGTGCTTCTGTGTCGTCATCACGCACATTCCCTTTCGCGGAGTGTATTCCATCCTCGCCATCGTGGGGGCCTGCTTCCTGACCATCCTGCTCGCCTTCTTCGGACTGTGGGATCCGATCCTCCGGACGCTGCGCGGTCTCGACATCCACATCACCGCGACCGGCTACCTGTTGATCTCGTCGTTTCTCTTCCTGATCTGGCTGTTCACGTTCCTCGTACACGATCGGCTGTCGTACATGATCTTCAGTCGTGGTCAGCTCCGGGTGCGCAAGGCGATCGGTCTGGCGGAGACGGTCTACGACACGCGCGGCATGGTGGTTCAGAAGCATCGCGCTGCGCTCTTCCGCCACTGGGTTCTCGGCTTTGGCTCTGGCGACCTGACCGTCACCACGGCGGGGGCGAACGCCCGGCAGTTCGACATGCCGAACGTCCTCGGCATCGATCACAAGTTGGCCCTCATCAACACGATGCTCCAGGAACGCGAGGTAATGAAGGCCCGGTGAACGGCGAGCCTTATGGCTCCAGACCGAGAAGAAGACGCGAGCCCAGGACCAGCCGTTCGGCCTTCGTGAGGCTCGCCCATTCCGCCCGGACCCGGATCGCCAGGTCCGGATCGCTGGTGATGAGGTTGTCCACGCCGCGCTTCATGAACCCGGTCATTCGGCGAACCTCGTTCACCGTCCAGACGTGAACCTCTCGCCCCTGGCGATGGGCCGTGCGCAGCAGACCGCCAGTCAAGAAGTCGGCACGCACGCTGAGCGCATCGACCTCCAACCGGCTGACATCGCCCAAGGCGTGAGCGATGATGAGGCCGATACGCAGGTCGGGGTTGTGCCGTCTCGCCACTCGCAGAGCGTCGAGTTCAAACGACGTGACCAGACACTCCGACTCGAACGCCTGTTCGTGGACCAGACGTGCCACCGCCTCGGCAAGTCGATGATCGGTTCCGAACAGCTTCAACTCGATATTCAGTTTGATCCGACCCCGGCAGAGGTGGATCGCCTCGGCGAGCATCGGGACGCGCTCACCAGCGAAGGCCGGATCGAACCAGGTGCCCACGTCCAGTTGACGGACCTTCTCGAAGGTCAACTCGTCGAGTCGTCGTGACACGCCGGCGACGCGCCGCAGATCGCGATCATGCAGCAGCACGATCACGCCATCGGCCGTCTGGTGAACGTCTACCTCGGCGTAGTCCGCGCCGCTTTCGATGGCCTTGCGAATCGCACTGAGCGTGTTCTCCGGCGCGGCCCGAGCATTCCCCCGATGCGCGGTGATCAGCACCGGAGGGTGGTCCGCGAGAGATCCCGACAGATTCAGCCAGAGAGCGAGCGGCACCAGCAGAACGGCCGGCAGGAGAATCCAGGCGAGCGGGCCGAACCCGGAGGCGTCCGGCTCTCCTTCTTCCGGACGAAGCAGCCCGAACTGTTCGCTCCGCTGAAGGTAGAGCCGGCGTGTGAGCAGGCCGAGCCCGACAATCAGGAGGAAGGTGAAGCCGGCGAGCAGCATCCCCTGCACGGTCAGCAACGCCAGGATCGTTCCGATCGGACGTTCGCCGGCGCGATCGAGAACGCTGGCGGCCACGAGCCGAAACCCCGCCTCGACGACGACACCGAGCAGCAGTACGCCGATGATCCAGCCGACCAGGACGATGCCCGTCCGCCAGCGGATTCCCTGCCCGCGCTCACGGCTGGCGCGCAGAGCGGCTCGCGGCGGCAACTTCTCGAACAGCAGAATGGGCAGAGCGAAGGCCCACCGGGCGATGAGCCACACCAGGACCGCAAGAGCGACGACCAGGAGCAGGCCGCCGACACTGGCGGCCAGCCAGAAGGCGAGCGGCCGCACCTTGACGTAGAAATAGATGTCGTACTCGCTCAGCAAGACCGCATGCGTCAGCACCGCGAGCAGGACGAAGGGGACCATCACGAGCGTCAGGACTGACACCGCGATGGCCCCCAGCTTGACGATGGCCGGGAGCGAGCCGACGAGGACGCGGAGTCCCTGCGTGAGGGAAGGGCGTCCGCCGGTCGCCGTTGAGCCGGCCAGGATCATGACGCCGGCCAGTTCGACGAGCAGCAAGGCCATCGCGACGATGGCGAGGATGGCGGCACAGACCAGGCCGATCGGCGTGAACAGGAAGTCCAGGGCGTCCCAGTTGCTCACGGCGACGTGGCCGGCTCGGCTCAGCAGGACCGCCAGGAGGACGGCGACCCCCGGAACGAGCAGCCACGCCTCGACGAGCTTGAGCAGCACCTGGAACGACAGCAACGGCAGCCAGGCCTGGCGAAAGTCGTGCCACGCGGACCGGGCCAGCGTGGTCAGAGAGTGCGGTTCGTTCATGTCAGGATGGCCCGGCGTTGCCTGAGCCGGCAGCTTGCCACCAACCCCGGGCATGGACCAGGACGCTGACCTGCGACCCGGCGACCCAGAGCAGGAACAGCGTGAGCAGAATCGCGCCGGTCGTGATCCAGGGGAGCAACCAGGCCTTCAATCCCTCCACCCGCTGACGAGCATCTGTCAGCAAAGGAGCGTAGTCGGTGATCGATTGCTGAACCGTGGCCAGAGCCCGTTCGATCCGGGAACACTGCGCTTCGGCGGCGTCGGAAGCCGCAGTCGGTTCGCCGAAGAGTCGGCTCAGTTCCCAGGCCGCAGGAGCCACATCGACCAGGCGGGCGTTCATTCCTTGCAGACGTTCGACATCCAGACCGGCGATGGCCAGGGCCGGGAAGTTGCCCAGGTCTTCCAGCACGCTGTTGACGACGATGACCGACTCGGCCACCGTGTGGAGTTTCTCCTGGGCGGTGCCCAGATCGGGAGCGATGGCCGGCAGAACCTGCCGGGCCACCACCCGTTGCAGGGCGCTGCCTGGTTGGGCATTCCGGGCGAGTTTCCGTTGTTCCTCCCGGGCCTGGCCGAGGCGTTCACTCGCCCGGTTGAGACTGGCCTTGACCTGGGAGAGGTGATCGCCCGCCACGTCCAGGGCGGCCTCGATCCGTCCGAAGACCGCGTTCAACTGGGTCGTTGCCGGGCCCTTGACGATCCAGAGGTAGGTGGTCGCCACCAAACTGAGAAGCAGCACCAGTGCCGCCAACAGCAGGACGAGACCTGCCACGATTCGCTTGCCGATGTTCATTGAAATGCTCCGAATCAGGGAATGGTCACTCACCGTCCATGCTCAGTGGACCGTTGCCCAGGGCAGGATCTACCAGCGGTCAATTTAACAGAATCGGCCCGCGCAGGCTAATTTCAGGCGACGCTCGGTCCCGGTGGCTGACTGGAAGAAGCGGCAGTCGAAGTAGTGAGGACGAAGTGGAAATCCGCCCCGACGACATCGGTCGCCTCGGGGCGGACAACAGGAACATGGCAGATCTCGTCTCAGGCACTCTTCGCTTCGAGAGGCTGGATGCTCGGCGGATCGAAGTTCAGTCGGCCACGCTCGATCACAAGGGGCCGTTTGCGAACCTGAGAATGAATCGCGGTGATATATTCCCCGAGGGTGCCGAGGAAAAAGAGTTGCACGCCAGACAGGAAGAACAGTCCTGTGATGAGCGTGGCCGTTCCAGGCGGCTGACTACCGTGTGCGAAGAGGTGGTAAATAAAGCTAAAACCGGCGTAGGCGATGCTCAGAGCAGACAGGGTAAAACCACCCAGAAGGCACATCCGCATCGGCACGTTGGTGAACGAAACCAACCCGTTGAGCCCCTGATCGAGGAGATGGTAGAGGCGGTTCTTCGAGAAACCGCGTTTGCGAGCCTTCCAGGCGTACTCGACCGGGGCGCGTTTGAAACCGCAGTTCGCAACCAGGCCGCGAATGTACGGGTAGTAGTCGTCGCACGAACGGAGCGCATCGACGACCTTGCGATCAACGAGTTGGAATTCACCGACATTGAGCGGGATCTCGATGTCGGCCAGGCTGCTGACCGTGCGATAATAGAGGCGTCGGATGGTGCGCATCAGCCAGGGTTCTTCGCGCACCTTGCGAATGCCGTAGACAACCTCGTTCCCCTCTTCCCAGTGTTTCACGAACTGGGGCAACAACTCAGGCGGATCCTGCAAATCCGCAGCGAGCATGAGTAGAACAGCGTCCCCTTCGGTGCTGATGATACCGTTGTAAGCCGAACGGAACGGACCGAAATTGCGCGCGTTGAAGATAACCTTGACCCGTGGATCTTCTCGGGCCAGTTCGGCCAGGACCTCAGGCGTGCGATCAGACGAGGCGTTGTCGCAGAAGATATGCTCGTAATCGTAGCCGGACAGATCCGATTCAAAAACACGGCGCACTGCCTGGTAGCAGTCGCGAACGTTGTCCTGTTCGTTGTAACAGGGCGTGACGACGCTGATCAATTTGCGCTTGGCGACCATGGACTTCCTTTCCTCCGGCCGGATGGCGATGAACGGGCTAATGCCTCCGGTCAAGCAGCCAGTCCAACCCTCACACTCCTGCCGACCAGTTCGACGACCAGGGCCTCGAGATTACCAGCCCTGCGGCGCAGGTACGCCTGGCTGCCGATGTCGTGGTGAACCTCATCCGGCAGGCCATGTTTGCGAAAGACGCAACCAACACCCGCCTCGGCCAGAACGTCGGCGACAGCCGAACCGAGTCCTCCCGTCACGCTGTGTTCCTCAGTCGTGACCACCACGCCGGTTTCCGCTGCCCGAAGAATCGCCATCGTATCGAGAGGTTTCAACGTTGGCATGCTCAACACGCCAATCGACAATCCACCTGCTGCCAATCGGTCGGCCACGCCAACACTTTCGTAGAGCATCGCACCCGTGCTGATGATCGTCGCCTGTGTTCCGGTGCGAACCGGTATTGCCTGGCCCAGGCGGAACGCTGGCCGACCTGGGTGTACCTTTGGTTCGTTCGCCTTACCCAGTCGGATATAACCAGGGCCGTTGAGTTCAGCGAGGGCTTCCGTCACCAGACGTGTTTCGATTGGATCACCGGGAGCAGTGACGACCAGGCCCGGAAGACTGCGCATGACGGCCAGATCTTCCACACCGTGATGTGTGTAGCCCTGAGAACCATAGGCCAGACCGCCGCCAACCGCCACCACCTTCACGTTGGCTCGGTGATAGCAAACGTCGTTACGGATCTGCTCGAAGCAGCGCAGCGTTGGGAAGTTGGCGATCGAGTAGACAAAGACGACCTTGCCGCACAGGGCCATGCCGGCGGCGATTCCGATCATGTTCTGCTCGGCGACGCCGACGTTGGTATACCGATCAGGGTAAACGTCGCGGAACTTCTCCAGGACGGAGTAGCCCAGATCGGCCGTCAGCAGATGGACGCGTGGATCCCGACCGGCCACGTCGATCAGGGCCTCGATGAAGGTTGTCCTCATGCGCCGCACCCCAGTTCGTCGAGGGCCGATGCCAGTTCGGCGTCAGCAGGTGATTTGTAATGCCAGGTGAGCGTGTTCTCCATGAACGATACCCCCTTGCCCTTGACCGTGTGAGCGATGACAGCTGTTGGCTTGCCAGCCTGGAGCGGCACCTTGCCAAGGATCTCGCCCAGAGCCTGATGATCGTGGCCGTCCACCTCGACCGTGTGCCAGCCGAAGGCGCGCCATTTGTCCGCGAACGGCTCCAGATCGAGGACATCCTTGACCGTTCCGAAGCTCTGAATCTTGTTGTAATCGACGATCGCAACGAGATTGTCCAGGTGATGATGCGGCGCAAATAGAACCGCCTCCCAGATCGAACCCTCATCGCACTCGCCGTCGCTGAGCAGAGCGAAAACACGATACGGGGCCTGGTCCTTTTTGCCGGCCAGGGCCATGCCGCAACCGAGTGACAGGCCGTGCCCCAGTGACCCGGTCGAAACCTCGACGCCGGGAACACCATGACTGACGTGCCCGGCCAGTTTCGTGCCGTCCTTGCAGTAGGTGTCGAGCCACTCCACCGGGAAGAAGCCGACCTCCGCAAGCGTTGCGTAGACC
>CAYYJM010000117.1:0-17820 GCA_964471755.1 uncultured Alcaligenaceae bacterium | reverse complement strand
AAGGATTCGCCCTCGAAAAGCAAGGACACCCCGAAGGACTCGCCCAAGGACAGTTGAACCGATCTCGGATCAGCTCCGTCGCCCCAGTTCGCGTTTCCAGAGCCGGACCTGTTCCAGTACCTGTTCCGGCGTCATCCGCCGCAGGTCCAGCTCGCGCAACGCCACCAGGACCGGATCGTCCGTCCCGGCGAACAGGCTGGCCTGCAACATCCGCGGCCGCGCGATCGTCGAATCGGGCACCGGCTGGCCGGTCTCGTGCATCGTTTCCAGCTCGGCCAGCACCTGCCGGGCGCGCTCCAGCACCTCGGTCGGCACCCCGGCCCGCTGAGCTACATGGATGCCGTAGCTCTTGTCGGCACTGCCCTCCGCCATCTTGTGCAGGAAGACAATCCCCTCGGCGTCCTCATGCACCTGAGCGTTCCGGTTCCGGAAGCGCGGCAGCCGCTGCTCGAGTTCGGCCAGTTCGTGGTAGTGCGTCGCAAACAGCGTCCGACAGCCGATCCGGTCGTGCAGATACTCCGTGATGCCCCACGCCAGCGACACGCCATCGTAGGTACTCGTCCCCCGACCGATCTCGTCGAGAACGACCAGACTCCGGGCCGTCGCGTTGTTCAGGATGTTCGCCGCCTCAGTCATCTCGACCATGAACGTACTCTGCGCTCGACTCAGCTCGTCGCTCGCTCCGACCCGCGTGAAGATGCGATCGGCCAGGCCGACGACCGCCTCCTTCGCCGGGATGAAACTGCCCATCTGGGCCATCAGCGTCAGCAGGGCCACCTGCCGGATGTAGCAGCTCTTGCCGCCCATGTTCGGGCCGGTGATCAGCAGAAACATCCCGTGATCGGCCCCGAACTGGACGTCGTTCGGCACGAACGTCCCCGCTGGCAGCGTCTGGTCGAGAACCGGATGTCGGCCCTCGGTGATGCGCAGGATCGACTCGTCGGAGAGCCTCGGCCGACAGTAGCCGCGTTCGACGGCCAGTTCGGCCAGCGCGGCCAGCACGTCGAGCAGGGCCATCGCTTCGGCCGTCTGCAACAGCCGCAACGTCTGCTCGGCCACGCGATCCCGAAGGGCGACGAACAGATCGTACTCGCGCTGGTGGATCTTCTCCTCGGCCGTGAGGACCTTCTCCTCGTACGCCTTCAGTTCCGGCGTGATGTAGCGCTCGGCGTTCTTGAGCGTCTGCTTGCGCTGGTAGTCGGCCGGGATGCGGTTCTTGTGGGCGTGCGTGATCTCGATGTAGTAGCCGAAGACCTGGTTGAAGCCGACCTTCAGCGACGAGATGCCTGTGCGGGTGATCTCATCGGCCTGGAAGCGGGCGATCCACTCCTTGCCACTGCTGGCGATGTCGTGCAGTTCGTCCAGGTCCGCATCGTAGCCGCGACGGATGACGCCCCCCTCCTTCGCACTGATCGGCGGCTCATCGACCAGGGCCGTCTCCAGCATCTCGCGCAGGTCGGGACAGAGTTCCAATCGGCTTTCCAGATCGCGCAGCAGGTCGGCGCGGCGAGCCGTGATCCGGGCCTTCAGGCGCGGCAGCAGCTTGAGGGTGCGACCGACGGCGACCAGGTCGCGCGGCGTCGCCCGGCCGGTACTCACTCGCGAGGTCAGCCGTTGCAGGTCGAACGCTTCCTGGAGCGCGCTCCGCAGATCCTGGCGCAGCGCGTGTTCGTCCACCAGTTCGGCGACGGCGTCGAGGCGGGCCTCGATGCCGGCCTGCTCGGCCAGCGGCGTCAGCACCCAGTCCTGAAGCAGTCGCGCGCCCATCGACGTGACCGTGCGGTCCAGCACCGACAGCAGCGAACCAGTCCGTTCGCCCTCGCGCAGGGTGCGGACCAGTTCCAGGCTGCGTCGTGTGACATCATCGAGGAACAGATAGCGATGCTCGGCAAAGGGTCGGAGCCGACTCAGATGGCCCAGGCCGGTTTTCAACGTCTCCTGCAAGTATTGCACCAGGGCCCCGGCCGCCGTCAGGCAGGGTTGATGGTCCTCGAAGCCGAACCCGGCCAGGGTCGCGACGGCGAAGTGCTGCCGCAGCGCCTGCCCCGCCGTCGTCGGATCGAAGGACCAGTCCGGTCGTTCGGCAACGGTCAGGCCCGGCACCAGCGTGCGCAGTTGATCCAGCACGCGGGGCAGTTCCCCCTGGCGAAGAAGCGGCTCGGAGACGAGAACCTCCGACGGCGTTAACCGGGCCAGGTGATCGAGCAGGCGGTCGGACGCCAGGTCGGCGGCGTGGAACAGGCCCGTCGAAAGATCGACCCAGGCCAGGCCGATGGCTCCGCGCAGGTTCGGACTGAGCGGCGCGATCGCGACGAGATGGTTGGCCTGGCGAGGATCGAGCAGATCGTCCTCGGTCAGAGTTCCCGGCGTGACGACGCGCGTGACCTCTCGGCGAACGAGGCCCTTGGCGAGTGCGGCGTCCTCCACCTGGTCGCAGATGGCGACGCGATGACCCGAGCGGAGCAGCGTACGAAGATGGGTTTCGAGGGCCCGGTGCGGGAACCCGGCCATGGGAATGGAGCCATCGCGGCTGGTCTGGGTCAGGCCGAGAACGCGGCCGGCGACCTCGGCATCCTCGAAGAACAGTTCGTAGAAATCGCCCATGCGGAACAGCAGGAGCATGCCCGGATGGCGTTCTTTGGCCTCCCGGTACTGCTGCATCATCGGCGTGGTCATGGTACGGATCTTGAGCGCAAGGGGATCACGAACTCACGACCGCGTGACGCTGCGTTGCATGAAGACAGAGTTACCCGTCTTGCTGTATCGCACTACACTCATGTAGTGCCGCATCATCAACAGGCCACGACCACAGGGTCGCTCCAGGTTCTCCACCTCGGTTGGATCCGGCACGTCGCCCGGATCGAACCCGGGACCGTCGTCGCTGATCTCGACTTCAAAGGTGGTGGCTTCCAGGCGAATGGAGACGCGAACAAACTTGCTGGGATCGAGCTGGTTGCCATGCTTGATCGCGTTGATCAGGGCTTCTTCCACGGCCATCACGATGGAAAAGGTGTCCCGTTCCTCCAGGCCGTGGGCGCGCAGGACACTTTCCAGTTCTTCCAGATACCGTCGGGCCTCCTCGATGTTGGAAGGAAGGGTCCGTTCACGATTGAGACCCTGGCGGATGGGGGGTTTCTTCGTCATGGTGCTTGGGGTCACGAAACGACCTTTCTCTTCAACAGGAGTAACCTGCCGGCCCAACCGGAGGTTACCGGAATACCCTGCGGTCCCTGCACATTGCGGGAGTTAACGCGGTACGCATGCCGTGCGAATCCAACCCGACCCTCCGTGGACAGCGCGTCCCGAGAGTTCCGGACCGGACGAACCGTTCTCGTTCGTCGGTCAACCGAAGGGAAAGTCCTCCCTGCCGAGACAGGCGCGGCCGCGACGCGCGGCCGCCATGTGCGCCGCTCAGAACTGTTGCAGCGCCACCTGTTCGTCCTTGACGATCTTGAAGAATTTGTCCAGACGAGTGATCTGAAAGACCTCGAAGATCTGGTCCTTGATGGAGCAAAGGACCAGGTTGCCCTTGAGCTGGATGACCAGGCGTTTGTGGACGTTGATCAGTTTACCCAGGGCGGCCGAGGAGAGGTAATCGACGATCTCGAAGTTGAGGATCATCTTGCGGACGCCTTCTTTATCGACCAGATCCAGGAGCTTGTCGCCGATGTTGGCGATGTTTGTTTCGTCCAGGATCTTCTTCTCGTCGAACTTGACGACCGTGACGTCCCCGATGTGCTCCACCGACAACCGGGCCCCTGCACTGCCCCGCGTTGGGGTCGACATGATGAGTTCTCCTATGGCTTCGTGGGTCGTGAAGGTCCTTACGAACCACGAGGGCGAACAGTTCCCGAGTTACAGCATCCGTTTGTTCATCGACAGGGTCGCGGTACGCCCGCAGCGAGAATGAAGTAGATCGTAAAGAGCCGCACGAGAGAGTGCAAGTGATTTCTGGTCCAATTCTCGTACGGTTCCGTCACTCCAGCCTGCGGATCTTTCGCAACCCTTCATAGTCTACCACATCCGATTGACGTTGCCAGGATCCGACATCAAGCCGTCTTCATTTAGCCGCCGGCTTGCCGGCGGTCTTCGGTGCCAATACCCGCCGGCAAGCCGGCGGCTAAATGAAGACTCATCAATGCCGGAAGTGTCGGTGGCCCGTGAGGACCATGGCCATGTCGTTCTCGTCGCAGGCGGCGGTCGCGTCGGCATCGCGCTTGCTGCCGCCGGGCTGGACAATGGCCGTGACGCCGGCCCGAGCCGCCTCGTCCACGCTATCGCGGAAGGGGAAGAAGGCGTCCGAGGCCAGGACCGCTCCCCGGCTCCGTTCGCCCGCCTTGCGGATGGCCATGTGGGTCGAATCGACCCGGCTCATCTGGCCGGCTCCGACGCCAACCACCCGTCGGCCCTGCACCAGCACGATGGCGTTGCTCTTGACGTGTTTGCAGACGACCCACGCCAGCCGCAGACTGGCCAGCTCGGCCTCGCTGGGCGACCGCTTGCTCGCCGGCTTCAGCGCCGCAAAGTCATCCGCATCCGAGCGCCGATCCGGTGCCTGCACCAGCAGGCCGCCCTCGACCTCGCGCAGCACGAGCGTCGGTCGGGCACCGAGTTCGAGCGATCCCACGGCCAGCAGGCGGACGCTGTTCTTCCAGGTCGGCCGGGTCGTCAGCAGATGGAAGGCCGCATCGCTGAAGCCAGGGGCGATGACGCACTCGATAAACCGATTCGGCTCGGTGATCTGCGTGGCAGTCGCCTCATCGACCTCGCGGTTGAAGGCGAGAACGCCCCCAAAGGCGCTGAGCGGATCGCCCTCGTAGGCGTCGTGAAACGCCTCTTCCAGCGTGGTGCCGAGGGCCGCCCCGCACGGGTTGTTGTGCTTGATGACGGCACAGGCCGGTTCGCGAAACTCACGCACCAGATTCAGGGCCGAATCGAGATCGAGCAGGTTGTTGTACGACAGCTCCTTGCCGTGCAGAACGCGCGCCGAGGCGACTCCCGGAGACTTGCACGCCCGATCGACGTAGAACGCGGCTGGCTGGTGTGGATTCTCTCCGTAGCGCAGGTCGTCGCCCTGCTTGTGCCAGGCTCGGGCCAGGACCGGCGGAAACGTCTCGCCTTCCTGGCTCGCGAACCAGGCGCTGATGGCGGCATCGTAGGCGGCGATCCGGTGGAACGCGGCGGCGGCCAGTTTCCGCCGCGTGGCCAGGGCCAGACCGCCCTGGTTGTTCTGCATCTCGTCGATGATCTCCGCATACTGGCCCGGATCGGTCAGCACGGCGACGAACTCAAAATTCTTCGCGGCGGCCCGGACCAGCGTCGGTCCGCCGATGTCGATTTCCTCGATGATCTCGTCCGGAGTGCCGCCACGTGCGACGGCCTGCTCGAACGGATAGAGCGTGCTGATGACCAGATCGATCGGCTCGATCTGATGCGCTTCGAGAGTGCGCAGATGCTCGGAGTTCGAGCGGATGGCGAGAATGCCGCCGTGGACCTTCGGATGCAGCGTCTTGACCCGACCGTCGAGCATCTCGGGGAAGCCGGTGACCTCCGACACGTCGCGGACGGCGAGTCCGGCGTCGGTCAACGTCTTGCGAGTGCCGCCGGTCGAGATCAGTTCGACCCCCATCGCGGCCAGACGCCGCGCCAGCTCCACGAGGCCGGCCTTGTCGGCGACGCTCAGCAGAGCCCGGCGAATCTGCCGTACGCTCATCGTTTCTCTCCCTGCAACCCCTACGATCGCTCCAGAGTACAGGATACGAAACGCAGCGGGTGGGGACACACCGAGAATACCGATGGTACGGCCTGGAGGGAATGGTTCGCGACCAGGGGCTTCGCTTTCTCTCAGCGGTTTTTCGCAGGGTGTCGATTCTAGGGGTGTCCGACGCGATGTTTCCCTGGTTCACGCGAGCGGATTGACACCCCCGATCGGAATCGGGAGGTTTCCGCAGGAACGAACGAGACGACGGTTGTCAGGAGGACTCATGAGAAACGGAATTCTTACTTCGTTCGGAGCGCTGCTCACCAGCGCCGGGATCTGTTTCGGCCAGGCTCCGATGCCGACCGTGCTGCCGACTACCACCCCGGCGGCACCGACGTCCAGCATCCCGGCCACGCGGATCTCCAGTCTGCCGATGTCCATCGGTTCGAAGCCTGCCTGCGGAACACTCGGGGCTCCCTGTAACACCCCTGCTCCGACCTGCGGAGCGACGACGGCCCCGTGCCAGTCGCAGGCCGCCGCGGCCCCGTCTCTCCCGCTGGGCGAGGTGGATGGCCCGGTGGGACCGCGTCTCTACGGCAGCGCCGACTACCTGATGTGGTGGACCCGATCCAGCCCGCTGTCGGTGCCGCTGGCCACGCAGGGGAATCTGCCCGGCATCGTTCCGGGCGGTCCTGCACCGGCTGGCACCCTCGTCGGCCCTGGCGGTATCAATACCAGTGTCGTGCTTGGCGGCCAACCCATCACCACGGACATGCGTCACGGTGGACGCTACACGGTCGGCGGCTGGCTCCTCGACGGCATGGGAGCCGAGGTCACCTACCTGTTCCTGGCCCAGGCTCAGGTCATCGACTCGGTGGCCACCAGCGGGGCTCCGGGCTCGCCGACTCTGTTCGTCCCCTTCCGCGACGCGGTCAGCAACGTGGTCATGACTGGGCCGCTGCTGGGCGCGCCGGTCGCCGGGCCGGGTGCCACACTGATCTACGGTGAGCCGGCCTCGGGCCGGTTCACGTCGCGGCTGACGTCCTACCTCGACAGCTGGGAGTTCAACGGCGTCCTGGGCTGCAAGGACATGGGAGCGGGTAGCTACGTGCAGTTCCTGAGCGGTATCCGCTTCCTGAACCTGCACGAGAACCTGACCTTTACCACGCAGGCCAACACCTTGGGGCCTGTCCTGCCGGGCGGTTTCCTCCACACCACCGACCGCTTTGACGGCCGTAACTTCTTCTATGGCAGCCAGATCGGTATTCGTGGCGGTACGACCTTCGGTCGGGTTTCGATCAACGGAACGGCCAAGGTCGCCCTCGGCTGGATGTATGAAGATCAATCCGTCAATGGTCAGATGGTCACCAACCACGCTGTTCCGCCGGGCCTCGGCGTTGGCGCTGCCTTCCCGGGAGGGGCCTTCGCTCAACCGACCAACAGCGTCACCTTCTCGCGGACTCGCTTCGCCGCGATTCCCGAACTCGACCTGAACCTGGGCTATCGAATCTGTGATGGCGTCCGGATTCGCGTGGGCTACAGCTGGATCTATGTCAGCGACGCGATCCGTCCGGGGATGGCGATTGATCCGGTGATCAACCCGAGTCGGACAGCCGTGGCTGGCAACTTTGGCCTGGCACCGGTTGGCCCGTCACGGCCGGCCCCGATCTTCCGACCGACCGACTTCTGGGCTCAGGGCATCAACTTCGGTCTCGACTTCTGGTTCTGAGCAGGGCTGTCCGTCAGAGCCCCAAAGAATGGAGCATCGGCGGGCCTGCGCAGTGGCGAGTCCCGGAGCGAATCAGGCCACGGTGGCGCTCCGGACCGCCCAACAGTGGCCGCATCGACAGGGATGCCCCCGACAAGAGACACTCAGAGAGTCGGTCCCGGCCCTGCCACCTGAAGTTCCGGAGTGTTCCGGTGGATGTTCAGGTAGAAGTAGAAGTGCTGCCGCACCCGATCGACCTCAAGGAGGTCAGGCAGGGTGATCTCCAGGCGACGCTGCAAATCGGCATCCTTCTCGAACAGTTCGAGAAAAGCAGCCAGCCCCTCGTCATGGGTCAACTTCCCGGTCAGGACCGACTGGACGATCCCGTCCTTGACCGTGCGCGTCTGGTCGATCTGGCCGATGAGGTTGTCGATTCGCGCGGCTTCCCGAGGACCGCCCGCCTGCACGGCGAGGTAGTGGGGCACGTTCCACACGTCCAGATCGAGCGCGGCGAAGACACGTGGCATCAGCCAGTAACCGCCAGCCACCAGGCCACCGCCCAGACCGACGGCCACCACCAGGGAGGCAAGAAAACGAACGGCCGTCCGGGAGACGGTAGTCATGACTACTCCTCTATGGTTGTTGTATCGTCCACCACCGGGAAGGTTCGCCTCCGCGAAACCCAGTGGGGTCGCTGCCCTGTCAGGTGAAGATGGCGAAGACGGATGGCTCGCTTGCTCAGCTCGCGGTGCCGTGCGTCTACATCATCTAACCCCGCAGCGGAACAAAGGGATCGGTTTCGACCACCGATTTGCAGAAATCCTGGCCCGGAGTCAGTGGTCAGAGCCGCGCACGCAGCGAGGCCGCAGGCCGAGCGGAGTAAGCGCACCGAGACCTGCACGGAAGGGCCGAGGAGACGCACCAAAACCTACACGTCCGGCCTTCGACACGCTTACTCCGCTCGCCTGAAGGCTCGCTGCGTGCGCGCCTCTGAAAGACTATACCGTGGAAGAATCGATTTCTTACACGCGGCAGGAATTGATTCAGAAGCGGACGATCCAGAAGTACACGAGAACCAGGCAGACGATCACGCCCGCGACGAGCCACCACGGCTTGCCGTCGGGAATGGCCTGATCCGCGTCCATCTCCTCGGTGGTCAGGTAACGCTCGCAGTGTGGGCAGCGCGGCGTGTCCTCGGCGATGTCCTGCTGGCAGTACGGACACGGCATGGTCGGCGTCTCGTCCTCACTGGAGTAATCGTCGTCCGGGTCGTCCCAGTTGTCTTCGGTGTCGAGGTGGCGCGGCATGGGAGGCTCCGACGGGTTGATTTCAGAGGGCTCAAGTCCCGGTCTCAGGCTGGGTTTGCGGCAAGGCTGCATAAGGCCAGTCGATACCATCGAGCCACGCTTCCAGATTGCTCCGACCGAATGCTCGTCCGGCTCGAGACGGCTGAGAGTACGTAATGTCGGCGGCGGCAAGCGGCGGTGCCCCGACGCCGGTCATTGGGTTGAACCCCGTCGAACTCTGGATGTCGATCGAGAACCGGGTCATCGATCGCTGCGTCGATTCTGCGTACCGAGCGTAGGCCCGGAGCAGCATCAGGGCCGGAATGACGTGGTTGAACCAGTCTTCCGCCGGATGCTCCCCGTGCAACTTCGGGTAGCGGTAGGCGGTGTTGCCGAGATGCTCCCAGCCCAGTCGCTCGAAAGCCCCTCTCAGGCGGTTCAATTCCAGCGGGGTTGGCGAGCTTATGTCGAAGGTCACGATGATGGGCACGGTTTCCTCCGCAGCCTGGGATTAGCGCTTCGCGATGTGGTCCAGATCGAGCTGGATCGTGCCGTTGGGATTCTCGCCCGTTCGCCAGGCCTCGACCAGGGCCGTGAGCAATTCATCCAACCAGCCCTCGTCCTGCGCGGCTTCCGAACCGACATACCCGTTACCGGCCAGGAACGTCTCGCAGCGCAGGCGGACCCTGTCGCCGGAGATTTGCAGATCGACTGGCGGCCAACCAGTCGGCAGTCGTGTCAGGTGAACCTCTCCCGACGAGTCCACCCACAGGACGTGATGCCCGGCCCGGTCGTCACATCGGAGCAGGAGCGATCGAAGCTCCTCGCGCATCGGCTGCTGATTCAGGTTCATAACGCGATCCTCCTGTCCTCCGCGTATTGTATCCAGGTCGCCGGCCCAAAAGCGACCCGGCCGACCGCGTGAAGCGATCGGCCGGGAGGTCATCTTCGGCAGACGCTCAGTCGATGTCCTTGACCACCGTCTCGGAGTGCGTGACGATCGCGTCATCCTCGAAGTACGTCGCGCCGCTGGTTTGCTTGACGCAGCGGAGCAGTTGCAGGACCGTCTGGTACGCCTTCAGACCGTCCTGGATCGTCTTCTCGTCGGCGTCCGCCCCCTTCATCGCCTGGGAGATGCCCAGCTCGGCCCACGGGGCCACGGCATCGAGCAGAGCCGACGTGTCGCAGAAGAACGCCCCCAGAAGCGGCTTGTCCAGTCGGCTCGCCAGCGGACCGCCCTCTAGCTTGAGCGGCTTGCTCGCCAGCAACCGCGTCGCGTGGTCCTCCGAGAAGACGATCACGGCCGCATCCCGAGCCACGCCGAGCATCGGCTGGAAACGCCGATCCAGACCGACGTTGCCCAGCGGGTAGTAGTAGAGCGTGTCCTTGCCGACCTCCTTCTTCGTCGTCGGCGGAATCTCCAGTGCTGGCGGCACGTTCGCTTCGGGAACGAGTCGGCCAAACTCGCTGATCGCCTCGTTGACCAGCTTGCGGTAGCCGGTCAGGGCCTTGACGAACGCCTCGCTGTCGGACAGGCCCAGCAGCAGGCCGATCTCGACCATCGGCATCGCCTTCTCGAACGGCACGCCAGCGACCCATTCCTTGCTCGTCCATTTGGCGTCGAGGACGAAGCCGAGCTGCCCGTCCGCCGTCGCCGGGTAGAGCAGGTTGGCCGTGATGTCGTCGCCGCTGACGCCATCCTCGCCGGCCACAAGCACAGCAGCTTCGTGACCTCGTCGAAGCGTTTCTGCTTCTCCTCGTCGGTGATGTTGGGACGGATCAGGGCCGTGGCATGGCCGTAGGCGGCCCGAACGTACTTCGCGAGCGCCCGGTACTGCTCGACATCGACCTTGCCGCGACCGACGACCGCCAGGATCGGATCTCCGCCGAGGTGACTGAGCATCGTCAGCGGCTTGACCGCTGCCGGAGTGGGCAGCGTCGGATACTTCGTCCAGTCATGGGCGTAGCCCTCGGTGCCGCGAGCGGTGGCGAAGTTGAACGCCAGGGCGGCCCCGTAGGTGGGCTGCATCGCCTTCAGATCCTTGACCAGGTTTTCGAGGTCCTTCAGAATCGCCGCCTGGCGTTCCTCCGGCAAGGGCGACGCCTTCAGCCCGTCGCGGGCCAGGGTGAGCATCTGATCGAACTGTTCCACGTTGCCAGAGGTGATCTTCGTCAGGAAGCTCTTGCTGGTGTAGTTGATGTCGGTCAGCTTGTTGTCACCGGCCTTGCTCAGCGTCTTGAACTCGGGTCGATCCTTCAGGAGAGGACCACCGGCGCTCAGTTTCGCGATCGGCTCGGTCGAGGGGCCGATGCCGACGACGAGGAAGCCCTCGTGAAGGCCGAGCGTCACCGTCAGGGTCAGTTGCCGGAGCTTCTGGACCAGTCCGGCGAACTCGCCTTCCTTCTGCTCCAGATCGCTGATCGGCACGCGGTCCCAGGGGACGAGCGAGCCATCGAGGTTGACCGTCAGGAGGCTGCTCTTGCCGACCTGAGTTCGCTTGAAGCGGCCCTTGATCGGTGCCGGAGCGTTCTTGAGGGCCTGCTCCTGGATCAGGGTTTCGAGCTGGGCGAGGAGCTTCTCGGCCCGCTCGGTGTTCTTGATCTTGAAGCCGATCACGAGGTCGGGCACCTTGATCAGGTTGAGGTTGTCCGCCAGGGCCTTCAGGATAAAGTAGGTCTGGAGTTTCTCCGGATCCAGGCCCCCCGCCTGGCCTTGCAGCAGGGCCTTGAGTGGGCCAAACTGAAGGCCGTTGCCGACGGTCATCGCCAGCTTCAGCGTGTCGCCGATGGCGTCGCTGCCGTAGAGGAAGATCTCGTCGGAGACGGCCTCGGTCAGAACGGCGACGACTTCCTGGCCCCGGGGCGATTGCAGGACCTGACGGAACCTGGCCAGGTCGCCCGACTCCTTGTTGTACTCTTCCTGGAACTTCTTCCAGCCGGTCTGCACCTGCGGTAGGTTCCAGACGGCCTGGAAGGCCTTGCTGTTGATCAGTCGATCGACCTGCTCCTTGTTGCGGAGCATCGCGGAATAGAAACCGGCATCGGCGGGCACCAGCTGCAGGGAGTTGTCGGCCGCCTGGACCGACGAACCCATCAACACCGCCACGGCCAACAGCGCGACACCGGTCGTCCGCCGCCATAGCCCTCGCACCATGCGGACCCCCTTTTTCAGATAGTGGGACTCTCGACGTGAAGGAACGAACGTCCTTTTCTTTCTATTCGCTGGCCGGGTCGGAATCTTGACCTTCCGCTGGCATCGTCAGCGGGTTATGAGCGTAGACGAGGTCCTCCAGCGGCTTGCCCTCGATCAGGTGCTGCTGCACGAACTCGGGAATGCGGTCGGCCGTCAGGTCGTGATACCACGTCCCCTCGGGATAGACGACCGCCTGCGGGCCGTGACAGCAGACACGCAGGCAGCCGACACGGGTCCGGTAGCAGGCATTCTCGCCGGTGAGCAGGCCCTTTTCCTTGAGCAGTTTCTTGAGCAGATCCCAGGCCGCGTTGCCCACCTCCTCGGTGCAGCAGTTCGGGCCCAGGCAGATCAGGACATGGCGTTTGTAGCCGCCGATGCCGAGTTTGTCCGCGATGGCGGCGAGCTGCGTCTCTTTGTCCGCGGACATCGGATACTCCCTATTCGGAGCGGCGAGCGTGGGGCGTCAGCCCCATGACTGCCGGCACGCTGCGAAGACGAAGAGTCATGGGGCTGACGCCCCACGCTCGCCAAAGAGACGCTGCGAAGACGAAGAGTCATGGGGCTGACGCCCCACGCTCGCCTGCCGCTTCCTTCTTCGACGCCAACCGCACCCGCCGGGCGATCTCGGCGAAGACGAGCACGCTCGCCGTGCCGATGACGATCCACAGCCAGTCCATCCCGCCGAGCGGCCCGACCTTGAAGATGCTCGCCAGCGGCGGCCACATCACCAGCACCACCTGCATGATGACGATGATGGTGAGGATGACCAGGAACATCGGGTTGCGGTGCAGGCCGACCAGGCCGCTCTGCTCCGGCACCAGCGATCGGCAATTGATCAGGTTCCACACCTGGAAGAAGATGTAGACCGTGAAGAAGATGCTCACCTGACGCACCGTCAGCGGCGCGAACTCGTCGGAGGCGGGGCCGTCGCCGGCGAACCACGGCGACCAGTGAACCTGGCCGAACAGCGTCCCCTTCATGCCGATCAGGAGCGTCAGCATGACCACGATGAAGAAGCCAGCTGTCGCGAAGAGCGTGTAGGCCATCTGCGGCGTGACGATGTTCTCGTCCTTCTTCTTCGGCTTCATCCGCATCAGCCCCTCGCGCGGCGGCTCGGAGCAGAGTGCGATCGCCGCGAACGTGTCCATGATCACGTTGATCCAGAGCAGTTGCAGCACCGTGAACGGCGGTCGGACGCCCAGGAACGGCCCCAGGAACGCGATCAGCAGTGCCGACACGTTGATCGTCAGCTGGAACTGGATGAAGCGCTGAATGTTCTCGTACAGCGCCCGGCCCCAGTGCGTCGCCTTGACGATCGTCGAGAAGGCGTCGTCGAGCAGGACGATCTTGCTGGCCTCCTTGGCGACCTCGGTGCCGGCGATGCCCATTGCCAGGCCGACGTCGGCCTTCTTCAGGGCCGGAGCGTCGTTGGTGCCGTCACCGGTCACGGCGACGACGTCGTTCTGCCCCTGGAGCAACTCGACCATCTTGTGCTTGTCCAGCGGCCGGGCACGGGCCAGGACGCGCAGACCGGTCAGCTGCTCCCGCAACTCGACGACGCGCTGTCTCTCGTCCGGCGTCGGCGTCGGTTTGTTCCGCAGGGCTTTGAGCTGGTCGAACTGCTTGTTGAAGTAGGCGCTGGTCAGGATCTTCGCCGAGGGCGTGTCGATGACGGCGTCCCGGCTGTCGATCAGGCCGATGTCGAAGGCGATCGCCCGGGCGGTCAGCACGTTGTCGCCGGTGATCATCTTGACCTCGATACCCGCCTCCCGACACTTCTGCACCGCCTCGTTGACGTCATCGCGCAGAGGGTCACGGATGGCGACGAAGCCGTCGAAGATCAGGTTCTCGCCGAGCCGATCGCGCTGCTCGTGCAGGCCCTCCTCGGTGTCCGGCGTCCCCGCCGGCAGGATGGCGTGAGCGAAGCCCAGTGTCCGCATCGCCCGGCCGGTCATGTCGCCCAGAGCCGTGTTGATCGCCTGACGCACCTCCGCCGTCAGCGGTTGCGGTGTGCCGTCCGCTCCCAGGACGTGCGTGCAGCGGTCGAGCAGCAGTTCCGGCGCGCCCTTGACCAGCGTGACCAGGCGGCCGCCGTGACGGATCACCGAGGTCATCTGCTTTCGCTCGGAGGAGAAGTTGATCTGGTAGATCTCGGGGAACTGCCGGTTGCGCAGATCGGCGTAGTTCAGGCCGCTCTCGCGGAGGTAGTTCAGCATGGCTCCTTCCGTCGTCGAGCCGACGACCAGGAATTTGCCCTGCTTCTCCTCCAGGTTGGCCGTCGCGTTGACCGCACTGTTCAGGGCGATCCAGTCGATCGGCGCGCGAGCCGCCTCCAGGTTCGCCGCCGGCCGGGGCCACTGCGGCGTGTTGCGTGCGGAGAGCTGCCCGGCCAGGTAGAAATGCTCGGCGGTCATCCGGTTCTGGGTCAGCGTGCCGGTCTTGTCCGAGCAGAGAACCGTCGCCGAGCCGATCGTCTCGCAGGCGACAAGTTGGCGGACCAGCGAGTTGGCCCGCGTCATCTTGCGCATGGCCATCGCCAGCGACACGGTCACGCTCATCGGCAGGCCCTCGGGCACGGCCACGACGATGACGATGACCATGTAGACGAAATAGCCGAGCAGGGCCTTGAAACTGGCGAGCAGACCAGCATCGTAGCCGACCTCGCCGATGATCAGACCACGGACGAGCATGGCCAGGAAGATTAACGCCGCCGCGACGTAGCCGACGTTACTGATCAACTCGGCCAGGTGCGTCAGCTTGACCTGCAACGGCGTCAGGGCCTTGGAGATGGTCAGCTTGTGTAGAACCCGCTGCTCTTCGCCAGCGCCTGCGGGCTGCCCCTCCGCCGGAGCCTGCGGCTGACCTTCCGCCGGGGTTTCGTCCTCTTCCTCCTCGACGGCGTCGGGAGCCAGACGGCGAGCGATCTTGCCCAGGTAGGTCTGATCGCCGACCTCGGTCACGATCATCTCGCCGATGCCATCGACGATCTGCGTGCCGCGATAGAGACAGTTCGGCTCACTGGGGCCATCGCTGGTGTCGTTCGGCCGAACGAGCTTCCGGACCGGCTCGGATTCGCCGGTCATCAGCGACTGATCGACCATCAACTCGGTGGCGGCGACGACCCGACCATCCGCCGGGATCTCGTCGCCGATTTCCAGCTTGATCAGGTCGCCGACAGCCACGTCCTCCAGGGTGATCGTGTGGAACTGACCGCCCCGCACGACCTTGACCTGGATCGATTCCTTCTGAGCGTTGAGCAGCTCGAACTCGCGGTCGCTCTGATACTCGCTCACGAAGGCGACTCCCGTGGCGAGGATGACGGCGATCATGACCGCCAGGCCCTCGATCAGTGGGTGGCCCAGAGCGAAACCGATGATCGACGTCAGGACCGCCGTGCCGAACAGGATCGAGGGCACCCACTCGCCGCCGCCACGCACGAGAGCCAGAATGACGGCGGCTGCGCCGAGAACGAGGACGATGCCACCGGCGAGCGGACCACTGGTCTCGGTCGGCAACTGGAACAGATCGACGAACATGGACAGCAGGGCGGCCGCCAGCAGGATCTTGATGATCGGTTCGTCGAACTTCTCCAGGAATTTCTTCCAGAGCGGCACTCGTGGCAGTGGCGTCAGGCGATTCGTCCCGAAGGTCGCATGGCTTCGCTGGACGGCGTCGGACGAAAGGCCGGCCTCGGCGGAGCTACCGAGCTGGGCCTGGATCTCGTTAAGATTGCGCATAGCAGTCTCGGCCAGAGAGGCGTCGTCCGCCCTTCCTCTAGACGGATCTCTCGGAGTTATAGTGAGAGAGCCGCTCAGGGGATAGCAGCCGACGGCGCGGACTGCATGAAGGACGGAACGATGTATGTCGAAAGGAATTTCGGGGCATGGCCGCCGCCGTGCTGACCGGTGTTGCCGGTCCAGCTGTACTCCGGTCCCCAGGGGTGGTGGCGAAGCCGGGCCTGGTACAGCGCCACGTCCGAAGGGCCGGCGATGACCGGCTGAAAGCCCGCCCGGCCGGCGGCGGGAAGGGGGCCACCTCCGGTTGGGCCGATCATCCGGACGCCGAGGCCGAGGTAGAAGACGTCGCGCTGGCTGGTGTAGACGTCCAGACCGCAGCGGGCCGAGCAGAGCAGCGGTCGCACGTCCGTATGGGCCGAGACGGCCGGGGCCAGGAAGACCACCCGACCGAGCGAGTTCGGCGGCAACTGCTGGGCCGCGCGAACGACCAGGGAACTGCCCGCGCTGTACGCCAGAACGTGAATGGGCAGACCGGGATACTGCTTTTGAGCGGCGACCAGGAACTGTGCCAGATCCTGGCCTTGCTGCTCCAGATGGTCGGTGTCCCAGTTGTCGGCGATGAAGCGACCCCAGCCGTGCGACCAGTCGTAGGCGACCACGGCGAGCGGCAGTCGCTGCGCCTGCACCACCTGATCCAGCGACTGGGAGGTGACCGAGGTTCCGCCCGCGCCATCGACGACGACCACGATGCCACGGAGGTGGACCGGCATCCCGGACGTACTCAGGCGCGGCCCCGTGGTCATCGCGCAGCCGGAGAGCAATCCTGACAGCATCAGGGCCAGCGTCAGCCGGGCCAGTGTCGCGCTCATCGCGCCGGGCATGCTCCGGTCCTCCCCACCGGTTCTGGGTTGCTCTTCCAGTCCATTATTTCAAGAACGAGTGTCCCACTGAACCGATTCCTGAGAAGACCCATCCGACCGGGCAGACGGAGGCCGTCCCAATCGGAAGGCGCTGCCCGATTTCCGCACTTTCCCCGAACTGTGTCGCTGTTCCTTTCTGCGTCGGCGTGGTAAAATCCAGCCAGTGAACGGTCACGGGCCGCAGAGGGAGGTGGTCGGATCCATGCAACGCCTGCTCTTCTGGCTGCTTCTGTGTCTGCCGCTCTGCCTGCTGGTGGCACCGGATCGCTACCGCGCGATCAATCCGCCGCCAGCCAACCCATCTCCCGGCACGGAGCCGATGGAGACCTTCGCCACGGTGTCCGACGACGGAGCCCCGTTGCCCGACGCCGCCGCGATGCGGACCCTGGCACAGCATGATCCGATGTCCTTTCTCGAATGGTGTATCCGGCGCTGCCAACGTGAGGTGCGGGGCTGCCGGCTGATGCTGCACAAGCACGAGCGGATCGATGGCCAACTCCGTCTGCCGGAACTCATCGCGGTGGATTATCGGGTCGAGCCGTTCGGGGTGCTGTTTCACTGGAAGCAAAATCCGAGTCTGGCCTCGGCGGTGCTGTATTCACGGCCGGACGATCCGGATCAACTGCTCGTCCGGCCAGTAGGTCTGCTGGCTCTGGGAGGCAACGTCTGGCGTTCCGTTCGTGGCGAGGAGGCTCACCAGTCCGGCCGCTATTCGCTGGAGGAATTCGGCTTCGAGATGGCCATGCGGCGCACTCTGGCCAGTTGGCGCAAGGCAGCCTTCCGGGGCGGTCTGGCCATCGAGTTCCTGGGCATCCAGAACCGCGACGAAGTGGGCGGCCGACCGTGTTACGTCCTGCATCGCCACCACTTTCAGCATCCCGAAGAAAGCGACAGCATCAACGACCTGGTCATCTTCATCGATTGCGAAACCTGGCTGCAAACGGGATCGATTCTGAAGAACCCGGACAACGAGTTGCTCGGATCCTACTTCTTTACGGACGTCCGGCTGAATCCACCCTTCCAGAAGGACCGTTTCTCCGGCCAGGGGTTGAAGAAAGCTCCGCCGGCCGGGTTGCAGCGGTAAGGGCGCAACCCCGTAGTGGCGGCCAATTGTAGGGTGGGCCGAAGCGCCGCTGACGCCTGATTCGTTCCGAGGCCCGCTCCAGCGCAGGCCCACCGATGCTCCGACGGGAGCGCAGCGACACCGCAGACATCTTTGGTCTAAACGGTGTCGCTGCGCTCCCGAGCGAGGATTGGTGGGCCTGCGCTGTTCCG
>CAYYJM010000116.1:344-17949 GCA_964471755.1 uncultured Alcaligenaceae bacterium | reverse complement strand
GCCCTCTGCCCGGCGTGCGCGAGTTGCTCGAGGCCCAGCTGAAGGTGACCGGGACGCCGGACTTCAAGGAACCGGCGTACATCGCGATGATGCGCGAGGACGGGAAGCTGAACCCGGTCTGGATCGATGAGATCTTCCAGACGGCGCAGAGTCAGCCCACACCGATGGGCCTTCTGAATCTTCGCCATCTCGGCCCGCTGGCGGCGACGCTGGTCCCGCGAATCCTCGACCTGCCAGGGGACGAACGTCTACAGTATTACCATCGAGAACTCGCCGACATTCTCCGGCGGACGCGGTAATCCGAACCTCTTTTCTGGAGTAGCCTCGTGCCTGCCGTCCGAAGTCTGTTGCTCGCCATCGTTCTCGTCGCGATCCCTGCCAGCGCCCAGGGAGTGCGGCCTGCTCAACCGCCGGCCGACCCGACTGCGATGATCCTGTCACTGGGGAACAACCACCTCATCGGAGCGGCGTTCCTCCAGGGCGGCAAGACCCTGGCCACCTATGGCAGCGATGGCAAGCTCCGTCTGTGGGACACCGAACGTGGCGTCCAGCGTGGCGAGGCTCTTGTCGGCCGACCGACGAACGACCACGGCTTCCGGTTCCTGGAACTGCCTGACGGCAAGCGGATCGTCGTGGCGGGCGCGTACGAGAAGGCGTCCATCGTCGCTCTGGAGGACGGCAAGATCCTTCAGGAGTTCGCCGTCTCGTACGATGACTATCCGGTGTCATTCGCGCTCGTGGATGGCGGGGCGACCCTGGCCCGGCTCGATCGGCGGTTGCGCTTCCGACATTACGACCTGGCCACCGGCAAGGAGAAGACCGATCTCAAGCTCGCCACCCCGCCGAAGGATGCCGAGGTTGGCGGACGTGGCCGACTGGTCCTCGCTCCCGACGCCAGGACCTACGCGGTCAATGAGGGAACGTGTGTCCTGCGCGATGCGGCCACGCACGCGGTTCGCTACACGCTCCGGCCCGATGGCAAGCGGAAGTTCGATTATCGGAATGGGCCGTATCGACCGCTCTACTCGGCGGACAGCAAGCGGGTCCTCTTCCACGGGACGGACGGCACGCTGCGTGTCGTCGAGACGGCGACGGGCAAGGAACTGCGGACGCTCCGTCTGGAGGAGCACGACCCCCGTCGGCCCGGCCTCGTGCGCGTGATCGCTCCGGTCGCGTTCGCTCCGAACGGCCAGTGGGTGCTGGCGACGACGGAGGGACAGTTCGGCGAACTGGTGCTGTACGGCGTCGCCTCGGGGCTGGAGGTGCGTCGTTTTCCAGCGAAGGTGGTTGGCCCATCGACGGGGAGCATCGCCCTGTCGTCGTCGGGGAACCTACTCGTCGTGCCGGGGAAGGTGTTCCATCACCTCGAGGTCTGGGAGATGGAGAAGGAGCGGATCAAGCCGAAGACGGCGGCGGAGAAGTAGGGCACCGGGAAGCGCCCCCTTCGAGTTTTCGATTGCGTCCCTGGCGAGCGAGTGATTAGACTTCTTTCACTTTCCCTCGTTAGGGACGTAAGCCCGTGCCTGATCCGCCTGCATTCTCTGAATATCTGCGCCGCATCCGTGCGGGCGAGCCCGTCGCGATCGAGGAGTTCGTCGCGCGCTTTGCGCCGTACATCCGGCGCTCGGTGCGTGCCCGCCTGTCGCAGCTGGGGCTGCGTGCCGCCGCCGACTCCCACGATCTCTGCCAGTCCGTTCTCGGCAGCTTTCTGCTGCGTGCCGCCGCCGGCGAATACGACCTGAACGACGCCGACGCTCTTCAGCGGCTGCTTCTCACCATGGCCCGCAACAAGCTGGCCGCCCTGGCCCGGCGCGAGAACGCCCAGCGCCGCGACCGCCGCCGCATCGAGGACGGCATCGACCTGGACGAACTTCCCGCCGGGTCGCGATCCGATCCCGGCTCGCAGGTCGCCGCACGCGATCTGCTGGCCGAGGTGCGCGCTCGCCTGACGGCCGACGAACTCGAACTGTTCCAGGCCCGTCAGAACGGCGAATCGTGGGAGGCGATCGCCGCCCGATGCGACATGGCGGAGGCGACGCTCCGCCAGCGTCTGTCGCGAGCCCTGCGTCGCGTGGCGGTGCAACTCCGCCTGGAGGACGACGATGAGCAGCCCCGATCCCAATGAGACGGCCGCACTGGAGCCGACAAGTAACGCCGATCCCAACGAGACGGCCGATCTGGACCCGACCGCGACCGCGACCTGGCAACCCGGCTCCGGCACGTCGCGCGGCCTGCTCGACGCGGTACTCGAGTACCAGGGCCAGCGCTGGCGGCAAGGCCAGGGCGTCCCGGTCGAGCAGATCCTTTCCGAGCATCCCACGCTCGCGTCGTCGGTCGAGGCGATGCTCGAGCTGATCGTCCATGAGGCCGTCCTCCGCGACGAGGCCGGGACGCCCACGGCGCTGGCCGATTTCCAGCAACGGTTCCCGGCCCTGGCCGAGGAGTTGCGCATCCAGTGGGAGGTGGACCGCCTCCTGTTCAGCCGCCTCAGCCAGGGCCGTGACGCGACCACGCGGAGCCGCTCGCCAGCCGGGGCGGCGCGGATCGGCCGTTACGAGATTCGCGGCGTCCTCGGCAAGGGGGGCATGGGCGTCGCCTACAAGGCGTGGGACCCGGACCTGCGGCGTATCGTCGCGCTGAAGACGCTGCGGGCCGACGACGCCGACGACGGCGAACTGGCCCGCTTCCGTGCCGAGGCCGAGGCCATCGCCCGGATCCGCCATCCCGGCATCGTCGAGGTCTACGACATCGGCGAGCAGGACGGCCAACCGTATTTCACGATGGAATTCTGCACCGGCGGCACCCTGGCCGATCGGCTCAAGGACCGGCCGCTGTCACCGCGCGAGGCCGCGGCGATGGTCGTCAAGATCGTCGAGGGCGTGGCCGCGGCCCATGCCGGCCAGGTGATTCACCGCGATCTGAAGCCGGCCAACGTGCTGCTCCAGGCCGCTTCCGGACGGCAGGCCGGCGAGGGGTTCGTCCCCAAGGTGACCGACTTCGGCCTGGCTCGCAAGCTCGACGAGGACGGCCAGACGCGCACCGGGGCGATCATGGGCACGCCGTCGTACATGGCCCCCGAGCAGGCCCTGGGCGACACGAAGAACCTCGGCCCCGCCGTCGATGTCTACGCCCTGGGAGCGATCCTCTACGAGTGCCTGACTGGCCGACCGCCGTTCCGCGGCGCGACGGTGATGGAGACGCTGGGCCAGGTTCGCCACGGCGAGCCGGTGCCGGTGCGGCAGCTACAGCCGAGCGTGCCGCGCGACCTGGAAACGATCGCGCAGAAGTGCCTTCGCAAGGAGCCGGCACGCCGCTACGCCTCGGCCCAGGCGCTGGCGGACGACCTGCAGCGCTATCTCGAAGGCCGACCGATCCGTGCCCGGCGAACCGGGGCGCTGGAGCAGGGCTGGCGCTGGTGTCGGCGCAATCCCGTGGTCGCGTCACTGCTCGTGGCGATCTTCGTCACCCTCAGCGGCGGACTGCTCGGCATGACGCTTCTGTACCGGCAGGCCGAGGCGAACTTCCAGCAGGCCGAGGAGAACGCCGACCAGGCCTTCAAGGCGGTCGATCGCGGCTTCACCCGGATCAGCCAGGAGAAGCTCCTGCTGCAACCGGGCATGGCGCAGTTGCGGCGTGACCTGCTCTCGGAGTCCAGGCCGTACCTGGAATGGTTCGTCGCCAAAAATGGCATGGACAATAGCCACAAGTCGCGTTCATACAAGTAGTTGAGACCAACGGGAGCCTCCGTGCGTAGGATGTTGGTTACCAATCCACGTCCCAAACACAAGAGGCTCCCATGAGTGATGCTCCCCCCCGTACCCTCGCCTCAGGACGATTGCAAAGTCGGTTTGGCACGCCGTAAGTCCTGAAACGGCGGTCGATGCTCAACCATCGCTCAATGACTTACGGCGACGCCGGGTGACTTTGCAATCGTCCTGTTTTCCCAGGCTCGATTGGAGTTCACCCAGTGTGGGAAAGGCCTGATTCGCAAGGGGCTACGATTCTCGAAGAATACGGGCGCACACGGTTGGTTCGACGAGGAACCACTGTGCGCTCGGCAGGGAAGCGGGCAAGCGTCGGAACTCCCTGCCGAACAAGCGATTCCTTTTCCCTTGCGTTTCAGTTCCCGCCAACACTGGGCGAACTCCAAGGAGTCGGTTGCGCTATTGCGGGTGGTAGGGGATTTTGAGGGGCGCGCCGGTGGGTGGAACGCATAAGCGCAAGCCAGGGCATCGCAAGTGTCTTTGTGGCTGTGGTTTGCGGCGCATCGCACCAGATCCCCCGCTCGGGAGGTGGCTGGGGTAAAAATCGTGTCTGTGACGGTGACAGATGTGTGTCACCGCTAGAAAAATAGGGGCCGGCTGGGGTAACGCCGCCGAGGACGCATCGTAAACCCAAGAGCCATCAGGCCCCCCGACAGCGCAACCGGCTCAACTCCAAGGCTCGATGGTTGTTCCGGGTTCGCCTTCATGATACGATGAAGGTATGGACGCGCGAGCGTTGGAGAATACCGCCCGGCTCTTGCCTTCAGCCGAAGAGGTCGCCGATATCTAACACCTCCCAAGGAACCCGAACCACATGAGCCAGCAGGACTTTGAAGACTCTCTCCGGCAATTCCTTCGCCGGGAACCGTTCCAGCCGTTCGTCGTGGAACTGCTCGATGGTCGGGTCATTCTCATCGAGCAACGGAGCCTGGCCTTCGCGGGGGGAGCGGCAACCTACGGGACGGCAACGAAGGATCTCGTCTTTTTCGATTGCGAAGAGGTTCGCGCCATCCGGGAAGCCGCCCACGAGATGTCCTCATGACTCCCGAAGAACTGGACCGGATCCTGCGAATCCTGTCGCACCAGCGTCCATTCCGGCCGTTCCTGATCGAGTTCGTGAGCGGGGATCGTGTGGAGGTTCCGCATCCCGAAGCGGTCAGCCTCTGGGACCGCTTCTACCTGTACGTCAGCCCTCATCGGGAACGCCGGTGTTTCGTCCCCGGTTCCGTGTGCCAGATCCTCTTGACTCTGCCCCCGCAATGAGCCGGCAGGGTCACTTCCCCCGCTGCGTCTTGTAATACTGCACCAGATCGATCCGGGTGATGATGTCCAGCACCTTGCCCTCGTGCGTGACCAGGACGCCCGTGTTGCCCGAGAGCAGCAGGCGATAAACCTCGTCGAGATGAACGCTGCCATCGACCTGCGGCAGTGGCCGGGCCATCACGTCGCCGACCTTGACCCTGGCCGGGTCCTCCTTGTCGTGCAGGATCCGGGCCAGGGTCACCTCCTGGATGCTGCCGGCCGCCTCGCCCTCCTTCAGCACCGGCAGCTGCGAGATGCCCGCGTTCTGCATCAGGTCGATCGCCTCGGCCACGGTCGCTTCTGGCATGATCGACGTCAGCACCCGACTGCCACGCTGCCGGAGCAGATCGCCGGCCGTCGAGACGGGCTGGCTCGTCGTCGTCAGGTGGTTCGCGGCGAGCCAGGTGTCGTCGTAGAACTTGCTGAGGTAGTTCCGGCCCGTGTCGCAGATGATCGTGACGATGATCTGGCCGGGTTGGAGACGCCGGGCGTAGCGCAGGGCGGCGGCGACGTTGGTGCCGGACGAGCCGCCGGCCAGGATGCCCTCGGCACGGGCCAGTGCGCGGGCCGTCGCGAAGGACTCGGCATCACCGATCCGGACCCAGTCATCGACGAGTTGGCTATTGAACGTGCGCGGCACGAAGTCCTCGCCGATGCCCTCGACCTTCCACGACTTCGGCGTACCGCCGGACAGCACGCTCCCCTCCGGATCGGCATCTCCGGGCCGGTCGTGCGGTAGTGGACCTCCGGATTGGACATGTTCGTGAACTGATTGGGCCGCCAGGCTCCGGGAATCTCGCGGGCCAGGCGATCGGCAACGCCACCGTAGCTGTCCGGCGAGTCGGGCGGGACGTTCGTCGGCGTGATGACGACCTCGGCACCGTAGGCCTTCAGGAGCAGGATTTTCTCCTGGGACATCTTGTCGGGCAGAACGAAGATGCAGCGGTAGCCCTTGACGGCGGCGACCATGGCCAGGCCGACGCCGGTGTTGCCGGCCGTCGCCTCGATGATGGTGCCGCCGGGCCGGAGCAGCCCCTGCCGCTCGGCCTCGGTGATCATGGCCAGGCCGACGCGATCCTTGACGCTGCCGCCGGGGTTGAGCGATTCCATCTTGACGAAGAGCTGGGCCGGCACGCCGCTGGCGACGCGCTGGAGGCGAACCAGAGGGGTCCAGCCGATCGACTTGAGAATGTTCTGCTGCACTGGCGTGCCTCCTTCCGGGATGGGTCGTCCGCAACGTATTGTGGCCGGTCGAGCGTCCGGAGGGAAGACGGGTCGGCCGGATTTGGAAGCGAAGGATCTTCCCCGCTTTGTCCTTGAAGGCTGGGCCAGACCTGGTAGCAATCCAGTGATTCGGTCCCATCCGACCGCCAGCGCGGAGAATGCTCCATGAAACTGTCCCTGCTCTGTCTCGTGTTCGCTGTCGCCGGCCTGTCACTGGTCGCGCCCATCCAGGCGGCCGAGGATCCCTTGCCGTCCTGGAACGAGGGCCCGGCCCGGAAGGCCCTGCTCGACTTCGTGGCACGGGTGACGAAGGCAGGCGGCCCGGACTTCGTGCCCGTCGCCGAGCGCATCGCCACGTTCGATAACGATGGCACCCTCTGGTGCGAGCATCCGATTTACTTCGAGGTCGCCTTCACCTTCGATCGCGTGAAGGCCCTGGCCGACAGGAACCCCGACTGGAAGACGAGGCAGCCGTACAAGGGCATCCTCGAGGGGGACTACAAGGCAGCCCTGGCCGCCGGCGAAAAGGCGATCATGGAAGTCATCGCCGTCACCCACGCCGGCATGACGCCCGATGAGTTCAGCGTCATCGTGAACGACTGGCTCAAGACCGCTCGTCATCCACGCTTCAAGCGGCCGTACACCCAGCTCGTCTACCAGCCGCAGATCGAGTTGCTCGCCTATCTGCGAGCCAACGGCTTCAAGACGTTCATCGTTTCCGGCGGCGAGGTCGGCTTCATGCGGGCCTGGACGGAAGGGGCTTACGGTATCCCGCCGCAGCAGATCGTCGGCAGCCGGATCGGCCTGAAGTACGAACATCGCGACGGCAAGCCGGTACTGGAACGGACCGCGACGCTCGATTTCATCGACGACAAGGCCGGTAAGCCGGTCGGCATCGGCCGGAACATCGGCCGTCGGCCCATCCTGGCGTTCGGCAATTCCGACGGCGACTTCGAGATGCTCGAGTACACGACCAGTGGCAAGGGACCGCGTCTCGGCCTGATCGTCCATCACACCGACGCCGAGCGCGAGTATGTGTACGATCGCGACACCCGCGTCGGCCGACTCGACCGGGCCCTGACCGAGGCACCGAAACGCGGCTGGATCGTGGTCGACATGAAGAAGGAGTGGAAGACGATCTTCCCGCCGGCTCGGTGAGTGCCGGCCTGTCAGGAGAAGAAAACCGTCTCCGGCCTCGTTGACGTGTTGCGCGGATCACCTAGAACTACGGCGGAACCAGCGCGGAACGAGTGAGGGCCTCCGGGTCGTCTTCCGACGCGAGGCTCACACTCACTTCGGCATCCGACCCGAGCCCTGGCATCCCACGGAGAACGCTCATGAGTACGCAAGAACCCTCGAAGACGCCGGCCGAACCGTATGAGTTCACGCCGGAACAGAACGAGGTCATCTCGAACCTCGGCAACTCGATGAAGTGGGTCGCCCTGCCCGCCTTCGCCCTGGCGGCGTTCTGCCTGACGAACCTGATCATGGGCATGATCTGGACCGTGCAGACCGGGGCGTACCGCGACTGGCAAGTGATCGGCACCCTGATCTTCCTGCTGATCGAGCTGCTCATCTTCTTCGGCCTGGCCCAGTGGACGCTGACGGCCTCGCTCGGCTTCCGGGCCATCGTCGAGACGCGCGGCCGAGACATCAGCTTCCTGATGCTCGCTCTGGACAATCTGCGCAAGATGTACGAGTTGCTGGCCCTCTTCGTGAAGATCTTCCTGATACTGGCCGTGATCTCGCTGGTCCTGACCTTCGTTCAGTTCTTCCAGACGGGCAAGTGGCCGCAGTATGTCATTCCGGAAGCGTCGCCGACGACGCCAGCGGACAAGTGACCGACCGGTGCAGGCCCGCTCGTTCGGCGGACCTGCGGAATCGTTTCTTTATCCAGGTGGAGATTTCTTTCATGCGCGCGGTGATGTTCGGTCTGGCGTTGTTGTTTCTGGTCAACTGCCCGGTCCTGAAGTTCGTCGGGGCTCAGACGAAGAAGGCGGCCGAGGCCGGCGTCGTCGAGATCGGCGAGGGCAAGGACGGCAAGTTCCGCTTCTCGATTCGCGACGACGAGGGCAAGCTGCTCGCCATGTCGAGCCCAAGTGGATTCGCCTCGTTCAAGGAGGCCGAGGAGGCCGTCAGTCGGCTGAAGGCCATCCTGCCCAAGGCGAAGGTCGTCACCAAGCAGGCGGCCAAGGACAAGAAGGCCAAGGACAAGAAGGGCTCCAGGTAGTTGCGGTGTGCCTTCATCGAAGAGAGGCCCGGCGCGTCTCGGAGGGGAGTTCGCCGAAGAGTCGCCGGTATTCGGCGGCGAAGTTCCCCAGATGGCGGTAACCCCAGCGGCGGGCAACGGTATGGATCGGTTGCCCGTCGAGCTGGGTCCGTTTCAGATCGGCCCGAACAGCATTCAGACGCAGGATGCGAAGGAACTCGATCGGGCCGACGGTATAGCGATTCCGGAAGGCGTATTGCAGCGTTCGGGCACTGACCCGGAACTCGGCGCACAGATCGACAAGGCCAATCGGGGCGAGGAGATGAGCGCGGAGGAAGTCCTCCACCCGGCGGACCAAATGCTCACGGCGGTGCTGACGCCGGCCGTGGCCCGGTTCGTCGCCGGGGGCGATGGCCAGCATGGCGAGGGCGAGACACTCCTGTTCGAGAGCGTGCCGCTCGCGATCGAGGCACGCGGCCGGAGCGAGGGCGTCCGCCAGGAGTCGGCGGACCTGACGCTGGAAGCCCTGGATCGAGGCCGGGTTCCGACGGTAACCGTGCCAGCCGTGCCAGCATCGCGCATTCACTCCCGGACTGTATTCTGCCGCCCTGTCGAGCAACTCTGTCGGCACCGATAAAACAAGGATCTCTCCCTGTCGGCCAGTCAAGTTGTCGACGTTGACGCCGACCCCGCGCAGGACGAGGCTGTCCGGTTCGAGGCAGTGACGCTGCCAGCGGGTTTCCTGATTCGTGGCGAAGACCGGGCAGAGATCAACCCAGTTGGGCTGGGGGGCTCCCCGACTCAGGACACGCTGATTGACGACCGCCCGAAAGACGCGGGTCTGACGGCTTTCGGTGAACTGAATCTGGCCGCGAAACGGGCCAGCGGAAATCTGCTCGAACCGGCCATCCCATCCAGGAAAGAGGCGGGCCAGATCGTCGGTGTTGGTGATGGTCAGGTCACAGGCGCGAGTCGGAGTGGTTGGATTCGTCCCCTCCGCGCGTGAGCTATCGCCGGGCATCGCTTCTCCCCTCGGCCGGAAAGTTGCGTCTTCTGGATATCTTACCTCTCCACGGTTGACCTGCCAGATACTGGTGGCTTAACTGACAACCGGGGCACATCTTGTTCTGGCTCGTGCGATTGTCCGTCCATTCAAGGAGATGTTCATCATGCGTTCGCGATTCTTGATTCCCACCGTGGTCCTCGCGGCCGGCTGCCTGCTCGGCTACGCGATCGCGGGAGGCAAACTCAATCGCTTCGCCGGTGTCGGCGAAGCCGATCCGTCACCGTCGCCGACCCGGCTGGCGGCTGCCGGAGACACGCTCTGCCCGTCCTGTTGCGACGGACTCGGCCGAGACGAGTTGCTTGTCGCCGCTCAGGACCAGGCTCCCCCGGCCAGGGCCCAGGGAAGCAAGAAGCCAAACATCATCGCCCTGATTTCCGACGACACTGGCTGGGGCGACCTCGGATGCTATGGCGGCGGCGCGGGCCGGGGCATGCCGACACCGAATCTGGATCGCCTGGCCCGGGAAGGGATGCAGTTCTGGTCGTTCTACGGTCAGCCCAGCTGTACCCCCGGCCGGGCGGCGATGATCACCGGCCGCATCCCCAATCGCAGCGGCATGACGACCGTCGCCTTTCAGGGCCAGGGTGGCGGTTTGCCGGCGGCGGAATGGACCTACGCCTCGATCGTGAAGAAGGCCGGCTACAACACCTTCTTCGCGGGCAAGTGGCATCTCGGTGAGGCCGACCACGCGATGCCAACCGCTCACGGGTTCGATGTGATGCGAAATACCTTCCTCTACCACCTCAACGCCTACACCTACCCACTGGCGTCCTTCAACCCGGACATGTCTCCGGAGATTCGAGCCGCGTTCGCCAAGATCACGACCGGGTTGCTGGAAGGGGAAGCCGGCAAGCCCGTCCGCGAGGTCGCCAAGATCACCGATGAGAACATCGCGGAAATCGACGTGATGACGACCAAGGTTTCCCTGGAGTACCTCGAGAAGCTCGCCAAGCAGGACAAGCCCTTCCTGATGAGCATCAACTTCGGCAAGAACCATCAGCCGAACATCCCCGCCAAGGCCTTCAAGGGGGCCTCGCCGGCGAAGAGCAAGTACGCCGATTCGGTGGTGGAACTCGATCATCACATTGGCGCAATCATGGCCAAGGTCCGCGAACTGGGCATCGAGAAGGATACCCTCGTTTTTTACACGGTGGACAATGGGGCGTGGCAGGATGTCCATCCCGACGCGGGGTACACACCGTTCCGTGGCAGCAAGGGCACCGTCCGCGAAGGCGGCAGCCGAGTGCCGGCGATTGCCTGGTGGCCCGGAGTCATCAAGCCGGACACGGAGAGCCATGAGATCGTCGGCGGTCTGGACATGCTGACAACGTTCGCCGCCGTCGCTGGCGTGGAACTCCCGAAGCTGGATCGGGATGGCAAGCCGATCATCTTCGATGGCTACGACATGACGCCGCTATTCAAGGGCGAGAAGGGCTGGCCGCGGAAGGTATGGTACTACTTCACGGAGACGGAGCTTTCTCCCGGCGCGATCCGCGTCGGCAAGTGGAAGGCGGTCTTCAACCTGCGCGGCGATAATGGCGCGATGGCCGGCAGCGAGCATCCGGCAGCGGAGCTTGGCTGGCGTGGCCCGGAGAAGTACGTCGCAACCGTGCCGGCTGTCTACGATCTGTGGCAGGATCCGCAGGAGCGCTACGATCTGTTCATGAACAGCTTCACGGAAAAAACGTGGACGCTGCCCCTGTTCAACCGGGCGACCTCCACTCTGATGAAGACCTACGCGGAGTATCCGCCGCGGAAGCTTCAGAGCGAGGTGTACACGGGGCCGATGACGATCGAACGGTTTCGCCGGATCGAGGACATCAAGAATTTGCTGAAGAAGAAGGACGTTGAGATGCCGATCGATCGGTGAGTGTAAGGTGCCGTGCCATCCCAATCCAACGCCGCACCCTGGTTCTCCGGGGAGCGGCGTCAATTCATCGGGGGCTATCCAGGACTTGGCGAGCCCCCCACGAAAGTGAGGGGAGTCTTCACGTCGCGAACTCCCCCCACTTTCGTGGGGGGCTCGCCTTCTCTCGACGAGCCATGGCGAGCCCCCGGCGAAAGCCGGGGGAGTTGGCCATGCAGGATCCGCTTCTGGACCAATCTCTCAGTCCAGCTTGAAATCAAACGAGTTCGGTCCACTGGCGGTGACTTCTCGAGTTTCCTGGCAGTCGGCGGCCCACTTCGGCGGGATGACGTTGATGAGGGCCGTCGGCTCCGAACCGGGCGAATTCTTGTCGTATTTCGGATTCTTCATCTCTCGGGTTGACGAGAACTGAATCTTGTGCTTGCCCACCGGCACCTTGCCGCTGAACTGGCCATTGCTGATGTCGAGCTTTATCGGGGGCTTCCCATCCGCAGGAAAGAAGAAGATTTCGCCCTTCTCAAGCGGCTTCTTGGCGAGGGTCACCTTGCCGGTGACCTCGACGCCAGCGGAGCCAGAACTGCCGCAGCCCAGACAGACGAGCAGCGGCACCATCAGGGAGAGACGAACGACGCTCACGGGATATCTCCAGATGTGGCTCAGGAACAAAGGAAACCCGACCAGCCCTCGCCGGTCGGGTCCGAGTCGGACATCACGACATCAGAAATTGGACAGCGGCACGCGGTCATCACGCGTGGCGACGTTGGCCAGGATGGCGAGCGCCATCGTTTCGCTGAGGAATCGAACGGACCCATCGGCGAAGACCGCGTTGACCCCGCCGGCATGATTGGAGAGCAGTGGCAGGTTCGTGCTGACATTGTCGCAGATGCCATAGGCGTTACAGTTGCCCGGAGCGCCGGAGATCTGCGGCCAGTTGCGCTGGTTGATCTGATAGCGGATCGTCGTCATCTGGAAAGTGCGGTTGTCGCCGCCGTTGTTCCATGAACCGTTCGGCGACTGGTTGTTGTGCCAGCCGATCATGAAGCCATGCTGCGCGCTGCCCGTCCAGAAGACTTCCTGACCATTGCCGAGTCGGATCGACTCGTTTTGATCGGCAATCGCCATCGTGTTACTGGTGCCGTCCTTGATACTGGTCATGGAGATGTTGCCGGCCGGGAAGAGAATGCCGCCCGCCGAGGCGATGCCACCGCTGCAGCAGCCCGCGGAGCCGGCCGGGGTGGCCGTCCGTGTCTCGGTGTAGCCAGGGATCAAGCCGCTGACCGCCCCGGAAATCCCGGCGTAATGGCAGGCCTGGACGTTCGTTCCGGTGTACGGCGACCGAGCATTCTTTGGGGCCGAACTGGCTGGGCAGGTATAGACCGGAATCTTCACGTTACTCGCTCGGTTGCAATTGTTGCCGGCCGAATTGCCCCAGCCGGAGCCGCCCGTGAAGGTGAAGGACTTGAACAGGTTCTCCTGTTCGACGTAGGGCAGGATGAAGACCGTCCAGGCGCTGCCCCAGACGCCGTTGGGGCCGGTGCCGTACGGGGTCGTATCCGACTGACCGCCCGCTGGCAGGAAGCCGCGGACGTCATGGAAGTTGTGCAGAGCCAGGCCCATCTGCTTGAGGTTGTTCTGGCACTGACTTCGAGCGGCAGCGTCACGGACCTTCTGGACTGCGGGCAACAGGAGCCCGATCAGAATGGCGATAATCGCGATGACCACCAGCAACTCGATCAGCGTGAAGCCCCGACGAGATCGGTAGAGTGAATTCATCGGCATGGACCCATCCTCCGGGAATCAAAGATTGATGAGTGCGAGAGTGTGAATCAACGAGTCGAACTCACAGCGCCACAGTATGCACGCTTTCGGCTGGAGTGCCAACCAGGAATTGGACAAGATTGAAAAAATCTGGAGAAATGAGAGCGATTTCGTCTCGATTCTCGCAACGCATGCTAATTCGTTAGCGCAAGAATTGCTTCGGATCGTCCGGATCGGTGGTATCGATGCCGCCGAAGGTTCGCAACCACTCCTCGTTTGCACCCGTTGCTTCCGGTTTCTCGGCCCGTTCCGTGCGTCGTTCGCCGGGTGATATCTGCTTCATCTGTTCGACCCAGTCCAGACAGTCGAGGCCCAAACAGGATCGGCGACGGGCAGCTACTTGCAGACGACGGTCGTTCGAGACAATCGCCAGTGTCCGTGGGTGAGTATCGTCGTGGATGAGTTGCTCGATGAGATCGTCAGCGGTCTGACCGACGGCGAAGTGAAGGTGGATGCCGCGATAATCCAGACGAGTCGGGATGCCGGCCGGGGAGCGGTAGGCATCGAAGACGACCGTCAGGCGAGCCGGTTCGACGCGCGGTAACTCAAGGAGTCGGTCCAGCAAGCGCTGCCGAGCGGCCTCCAGCCCCTGAGGTCCGGCCGGGGGGCCGAGCAACGCATGCAGCAGGTTGTAGCCATCGATGAGGTAACGCATGGACTCGTCTTTCACTGCTGGTCATCAAGTGTCGTTCACCTCGAACCGGGAAGCGCATACCGAACTCTCTCAAAGCCCTGTCGGTCCTGTGTCGGCCATCAATCGCAGTAATCCCAACCACTGGATGCCGAGGAATGTCAGCAGCCCCACCACGGCCACGATCGCCAGGATCAACCAACGACCCGTCGGTTGGCGAATCCAGCCGACCAGCAAGGCGGTGATCAGTCCAGTGACCGGCACCACCCAGGAGGCGTTCTCCAGCAGCCAGCGGGACCAGGTCGGCAGGTCCACTCGCAGTTCGTTCAGCCGATCGAGCTGCCCCGGCACCTGGACGTAGACCTGATAGAGCAGCAGCGCCCAGGCCAGCAGAGCAAAGACCGGCCACAGGAGCGAGGGCCGAGTGGAGGGGTTGGGGTCTGGTGTCGAACGCGACATGGGCTTCCCTCCGGACTCCCACTTCTTCCATTGTGACGGCGTCGAAGGCTTCTGCCAAGGGCGGTAGGGGGAGCAAACAAAAAAACGAGACGGAGCCCGGAGGCTCCGCCTCGTTTCTATGGGGAACGGCCGTTTACCGGCCGGCTCTACGGGAGGTCCCTCTCCTGAGGGGGAATGTCGGCGTCGTCCGCCTCTTCGGCCGGTATCCCGTACTCCTCTCCGAACCAGCGTCCAAGATCAACGAGCTTGCAACGCCGACTACAAAAGGGAAGGTGAGGAAACTCGGCCCGATTCTGCCCGGCAAGTACCTTCTGGCAGATCGGGCAGGACGTTGTACTCATCGGCCGATCATCCATCGGACGTGGAGCCATTGTTGCCCCCGGTCGCATTATTTGCACTCGGATTGCTCGACGGCGTGCTGCCGGTATCGGTTGTCGGGGTCTTGCCGGATTCGCTGTCCTTCTGCGCGTCGGCCCGGTACGACTCGCTCCGGTAGTCCGTCTCGTAGAAGCCGGAGCCCTTGAAGAGGACGGCCGCCCCGGTGCCGAACAGACGCTGGAGTTTCTTCTTCTTGCAGGCCGGACACTTCGTCAGAGGTTCCTCCGAGAAGGCCTGCATCTCCTCGAAGCGATGGCCGCACCCCTGGCAGACATACTCGTACGTCGGCATGGTCACTCCCTGGGGCGGACGGCGACGGCCACCCGCGCCGGCCGCAGCACCCGGTCATGGATCTTGTAACCCTGCTCCAGGACCATCACCACGGTCTGGGGAGCCGCCTCGGTCGTCGGCTGCTCCAGCATGGCCTCGTGCAGGTTCGGATCGAACGTCTGGCCCAGCGCCTCGATCCGGACGATACCGTGACGACGCAGGACATCGAGAATCTGACCGTGGACCATGCCGACGCCCTGGGCGAGTGGCCCCTCGTCGCCCGCCTGTTTGGCCGCGGCCAGGGCTCGTTCGAGGTTGTCCAGGGCCGCCAGAAGATCGCGGGCCAGGGGCAGGACCGCATACTGCCGCTCGGTGGCCAGGTCACGCTTGAGCCGCAGTTGGTAGTTCTCGAAATCGGCCTGGGTCCGCTGGGCCAGAGCCAGGTACTGGTCGCGCTCCTTCTCGGCGGCGGCGACCCGCTCTTCCAGGGTTCGCACCGCCTCGGCCGGCGGTGCCGAAGGATCGGGGGTGTTCGGTTCGCTCATGGTGCCCTCATGTGGCCAGCGGCTACTTCCCGCCGAAGAATTCCTTGATGCGTTCGAGGAACGTCTTGCGCTCCGGGGGCACGTCGCTCTGCTCGATCTGGGCCAGTTCGCGGAGCAGTTCCTCCTGCCGTTTCGTCAGGTTTCGCGGTGTGACGACGCGCAGGTGGATGATCAGATCGCCACGCTTCTTGCCGCGCAGCGACGGCATGCCCAGGCCGCGCAGGCGAACCTCGTCGCCGGCTTGCGAACCACGCGGCAGATCGATGGGCCGCATCTCGCCGTCGAGCGTCGGCACCTCCAGTTTGCCGCCGAGGGCCGCCTGGCCGAAGGTGATCGGCACCTCGCAGTGCAGGTCCGTATCGCGGCGGACGAACAGTTCGTGCGGCTCGACCTGGAAGACGACGTACAGATCACCGGCCGGAGCGCCCGGTTCGCCGGCCTCGCCCTGACCGCGTACCGGCATGGTGACGCCGTCATCGATGCCGGGCGGGATGGTCAGCTCGATTTCCTCCTCGCGGGTCACCTGGCCGTCGCCGCCGCAGTCGGTGCAGGGGTCGGTGATGGTGACGCCGCGTCCGCCACAGGCCGGGCAGTGGACCTGCATGCGGAAGAAGCTCTGCCCCTGCAAGACGACGCCGCGTCCCTCGCAGCGTCGGCATTGGGTCGGGTTCGTGCCCGGTTTCATGCCGGTGGCGTTGCAGGTGGCACAGCGTTCCTGACGCGGAATGGTCACGCTCCGGGCTCCGCCACGGTACGCGTCCAGCAGGCTGACGCGCAGGTTCAGTTGCAGATCGCGGCCCTGACGGGGACCGCGCGTGCGTCGGCCGCCGCCGAACAGGTCGCCGAAGATGCCGCCGAACAGGTCGAAGATGCTGTTGATGTCGTCGAAGTGCGGCGATGCGCCGCGGCTCTCCAGGCCGTCGTGACCATAACGGTCGTAGACCTGGCGTTTCTGTGGATCACGCAGCACCTGGTAGGCCTCGGACGCTTCCTTGAAGCGAGCCTCTGCGTCTGCGTCGTCCGGGTTACGGTCGGGGTGATTCTCCCAGGCGATCCGGCTATAAGCGGCCTTGATCGTCCCATCGTCGGCGTCCCGGGAAATGCCGAGGACTTCGTAGAAACACCGCTTGGTCGCCATGCGCGAAGGTTCCTGTCGAGGAGGTGAGCCCCGGAGTCCAGGCGAGCCCCCCACGAAAGTGGGGGGAGTTCCAGCATCGGAAACTCTGGCGAGCCCCCCACGAAAGTGGGGGGAGTTCCAGCGTCGGAAACTCTGGCGAGCCCCCCCACGAAAGTGGGGGGAGTTCCAGCGTCGGAAACTCCCCCGGCGAAAGCCGGGGGCTCGCCACGCCCGACTCAGCGGACCGCGCCCTGGACCTTGTTGCCCGGCTCGTCCTCGTCGATCTTGGTGATCATCACCTCGGTCGTCAGCATCAGGCTGGCGATGCTCGCCGCGTTCTGCAGAGCCGACCGGGTCACACGCACCGGATCGACGATGCCGGCCTTGTACATGTCGGCGTAGTCCCGAGTATTCGCATTATACCCGATGTTGACCGATTTCTCACCGCGAGTTCGCACCTCGTCGGCGACGACCGCTCCGTCCACGCCGGTGTTCTCGGCGATGGTGCGGATCGGCTTCTCCAGCGACCGGGCGACGATCTCCGCCCCGAGTTTCTCGTCGCCGTGCAGCTTCTTGGCCGCCTCGCGAGCCACGGTCTGGCAGCGCAGCAGGGCCACGCCGCCGCCGGGGACGATGCCCTCGGCCACGGCCGCACGCGTCGCGTGCAGCGCGTCCTCGACGCGACCCTTGGTCTGCTTCATCTCCGCCTCGGTCGCTCCGCCGACGCGGATGATCGCCACGCCGCCGGTCAGCTTGGCCAGCCGCTCGGAGAACTTCTCCTTGTCGTACTCGCTCTCCGTCTGGGCCATCTGGTTGCGGATCTGGTCGATCCGCCGGGTGATGGCCTCCTTCTTGCCGGCCCCCTTGATCAGCGTCGTGCTTTCCTTCTCGACACGGATCGTCGCGGCCTGACCGAGCTGATCGAGCTGGACGTTCTCGAGCTTGATGCCGAGAT
>CAYYJM010000116.1:0-334 GCA_964471755.1 uncultured Alcaligenaceae bacterium | reverse complement strand
ACTGACCACCCGTCAGGATGGCGATGTCGCCGAGCATGGCCTTGCGACGGTCGCCGAAACCCGGAGCCTTGACGGCGCACACGTCGAGGATGCCGCGCAGCTTGTTGATGACCAGAGCGGCCAGCGCCTCGCTCTCGATGTCCTCGGCGATGATCAGCAGCGGCCGACGCTTCGGAGCCGAGGCCACCTTCTCCAGCAACGGCAGCAGATCGCGGACGTTGCTGATGCGCTTCTCGTGGATGAGGATGTAGGCATCCTCGAGTTCACACGTCAGGTTTTCCTGGTTGATGAAGTAGGGCGAGGTGTAGCCCTTGTCGAACTGCATGCCCTCGAC